>JBASOE010000130.1:0-16913 GCA_049657925.1 Anaerolineaceae bacterium | reverse complement strand
CGATACAGGCTATCCGATCTGCAAAGCAATCGCATCCAAATAATAAGCAAAGCGCCTGCAGATCAGGGATAAACGGGGGTGCAGGATGGAAGAGAGCGCAGTTTCAATCCTATTCTGTCATTTAGAAGACCCACGAATAGAACGAACATAACCGCAAGGATTGTTGGATATCATTTTGTTACCAATTTGCGACGCAGTTGGGATCAGGATTATCTCCTCCATGTTCTCCCTCAAGAAGATGCGATTGGCCTGATGGCACGCTATTTGCAATTTATGGGTTGAGAGTATACTATCCATGGATATCACACGACCCTTCATCCCACTGGCGCCACCGAAAAAACGCATGATTGAATTAGAGCAACAAACACCTCCAACACGAAAAAAAATCTGGCGCTACTTGATCGTGGTGGTAGTTCTTGGACTGGCAGTTAATATATTTCTGCCAAAGATTGCAGATCTACAAAATGCCTGGGGCGTAGTACGAGGATTTGCCTGGTGGGCGGTATTGCTGGCATTTCTCGCTGAAGTTGGTGCCTATCTGGGTTATGGCTATTGTCTGCGCTCAATCGTTGCTATTCACAATTACGATATCAGCGTCACAAAAGGGGCATTGATCTCGCTTGGCTCCTATTCCATTGGCATGGTAGCCGGAGGTTGGGTCTCTGCGACAGCGGCGATGTTCGGTTTCATGCGCAAGGAGAATATAAATCGAGCCACTGCCACCATGGCTGGCATCTTACCCGCTTTGTTGATCAATATTGCCATCGAGCTTGTGGCTATTCTGGGCATCATTTACCTGTTAATCATTCGTCAATTGACCAACGCTCAACTGATCCAGTACTCTATTTTCCTCATTCTGCTTACTCTGGTGAGTGTGGCAATTTTTGCGGCTGTGCGCTTCCCGAAATTGGCCTTCAACATAACAAATTCGGTCTTGTGGCGTTATTCTCGCATCAAAAAGAAGACGTACGACCCAGCCAATACACAGGCAATGGTTACGAGCTTCCTGAATGCCTGGAAGGGTCTCAGCGATGGACGGTGGGTAAAACCATTCTTAGGCGGGGTCATGTACATAGGCTTCGATATGCTATGTCTTTACTTCATGTTTGCCGCAGCCGGTTACCCTGTCAATCCGGGGGTGCTTTTTGCTGGTTATGGTTTGCCTCTCTTACTGTCGAAGATTGCTTTTATTTTTCCGGGAGGTATTGGTGTCATCGAAGCCTCGATGGCAGCCCTTTTTACCAGTTTAGGCGTACCTAATGAAATCGGGGTTGTTGTAATCATTGCCTACCGTCTGTTCTCGTTCTGGATCCCGTTGGTGCTTGGCTTCCTTGCATCCGCGATCCTGAGCCGGGGCAATAAAAGGGTCGCTACCTAAAGAAACCTGACTATCATCTCCACTCTTGCAAAGGAAATCCTCACTTTGCTTCCAATATCCAACCAGGTCTGAAAACGAGAAAACATGCCTTTTAGTCCACTTCACATGGGACCAGCCCTGACCGCCAAAGCGGTTTCGCCAACCGCGGTCAGCCTGATCGTGTACGGAACCAGCCAGATTCTGATAGACCTGCAACCGCTGGCGGCTTTGACGGTTATGCCACAACTACGCATTCACGGTCTAAGCCACACTTTCGCAGTTGCCCTAATACTAGGCGTGCTGGCGGCAGCGATCGGAAAGTATACCGGGCAATTTTTGTTGAATGTCTTTCAACGGAAAAATCGCGAGCGGGTAGAGATCAGCTGGGTAAAAGCATTTGGCTGGGGTATTGGCGGAGCCCTTTTGCACATCGCCATGGACGGGCTGGTGTACGAGGACATGCAGCCTTTTTGGCCGTTCATGGACTATTCCCGACCCAACCCAATGCGATATCTCGGGGTTTCCAATCAAACCATGACAACCTTTTGTGTGTATACAGGACTGGCAGGATTGTTGGTGTACGGAGTAGCGGCTATAGTGAAGCGCATCAGTACCAAAAACCGTGGATGAAGGATCTGGCTACAAGATCATCCCAACCCCATAGAATTGATCTCTCATTAACCATTTTTCTTTCTCACAAAAAATAGCAAATTCATAGAACATTTGATATCATTAAAGGTTGGAGTGAACTCTTATGACCACTGAAAACCTGCGCGTCATTGGCGCGCGCGAACACAACCTGAAGAACATAACCGTCGAAATCCCCCGCGATAAACTGGTCGTACTGACCGGCCTGTCGGGCTCGGGTAAGTCTTCGCTGGCCTTCGACACCATCTTTGCCGAGGGGCAGCGCCGTTATGTCGAGTCGCTCTCTTCTTACGCCCGCCAATTCCTGGGTCAGATGGACAAGCCAGACGTCGACGCCATCGAAGGTCTCTCCCCCGCAGTTGCGATTGACCAAAAAGCCACTTCCCATAACCCGCGTTCGACGGTCGGAACTGTCACAGAGATCTACGACTACTTGCGTTTGCTTTTCGCACGTGTCGGCGTGCCGCACTGTCCGGTTTGCGGCAGACCTGTGCAGAAGCAATCCGCCCAGGAGATTGTCGACACCATCCTGATGCTGCCTGAGGATACACGCTTGCTCGTCCTCGCTCCATTGGTAAGGGAACGCAAGGGCACGTATCAAGCTGTGATCGAGGAGATCGCCAAATCCGGCTTCACCCGTGCTCGTATCGACGGAATTGTTTACAACGTTGAAGACCCGATTGAATTGGACCGCTACAAAAAGCACACCATCGAAGCCGTCGTCGACCGACTAATCATCAGCAAGCCCGAGACTGTTGAAGAGGCTGATGGCTACCGCTCCAGGTTGACCGACTCTGTCGAAACCGCCCTGAAGTTCGGCGAAGGCTATCTGACCGTGCAGAACCTGAGCATGGAACCAGCGCAGGACCTCGAATTCTCAGAAAACCTCGCCTGTCCCGAACACGGCTCCATCCTGGTCGAGATCGAACCGCGCACTTTTTCGTTCAACACACCGCACGGTGCTTGCCCGACCTGCCAGGGGCTGGGTTTCTTGCAAGTCATCGAACCCAACTTGCTCATTCCTGATCGATCTCTTTCAATCAGACAGGGGGCCATCAGATCGCTTGAGTGGAATGGTCCGCGTGAAGAAGGCGGCTATTACTGGCAGATGCTCGAAGCACTGGGAGAAGATGCGGGCTTCCAGGTGGATGATCCTATAGACAAGTTGACCGCAGAACAGGTCAATCTGGTGCTTTATGGCACCGGCAAGCGTGAGATTAAAGTCAATTATCGTGGTCGAAACGGCCGCCATAGCTCCTTTATGACCAGTTTTGAAGGTGTCATCCCCAACATGGAACGGCGCTACCGCGAGAGCCAGTCAGATTACATCCGCTCGAAAATCAGCGAGTTTATCGCCGAACGCTCCTGCCCCGACTGTAAAGGCAAACGTTTGCGTAAAGAGGCTTTGGGCGTGTTGGTCAACGACTCCAACATCATTGAGGTCACCAGTTGGCCAATTAACCGCACACTTGAGTGGGTCAAATTCCTCTCTGACCCGGAGGGAACCCCGCTTAGCCATCGGGATCAGGCGATTTCCGATCGCATTCTCAAAGAGATCGTCGCTCGATTGGGCTTTTTGGTGGATGTTGGGCTCAATTACCTGACATTGGAACGCTCAGCCTCGACCCTTTCGGGCGGTGAAGCGCAGCGTATTCGCCTGGCGACTCAGATCGGTTCAAAATTGATGGGCGTCCTGTACGTGCTGGATGAACCCTCGATCGGCTTACACCCGCGTGATAACGACAAGTTATTGGCAACGCTGAAAGGCTTGCGAGACCTGGGCAATACCGTTTTGGTCGTCGAACACGACGACGAAACCATCCGCTCAGCCGATTGGGTGGTGGACCTTGGCCCTGGCGCAGGGGAACATGGCGGCGAGGTAGTCGCAGAAGGCACCCCGGATCAAATTGAACAGAACCCCAATTCGATCACTGGCGCCTACCTTTCAGGCCGTAAATTTGTTCCCATCCCTGAAGTTCGGCGTGAGGGCAACGGCAAGTCCATTCGCATCGTTGGAGCCACCGAAAACAACCTCAAAAACCTAACGGTTGACATCCCCCTCGGCAAGCTGGTCTGTATCACAGGCGTTTCCGGTTCTGGCAAATCAACTTTGCTGGTAGAAGTACTTTACAACACACTCGCCAGGCAGCTTTATGGCGCACATACACAGTCCGGCGCTTTCGAACGCCTGGAAGGCACCGAAGCGCTTGACAAGGTCATCAACATCGACCAATCCCCCATCGGTCGTACTCCGCGCTCCAACCCTGCGACTTATACGGGTATTTTTGACGACATTCGGGACTTGTTCGCAGAGATGCCAGAGTCCAAAATTCGCGGCTACCAGAAAGGTCGCTTCTCGTTCAACGTCAAAGGCGGGCGCTGCGAAGCTTGCCAGGGGCAAGGGCAGCTTAAAATTGAAATGCAATTCCTACCGGACGTGTACGTGCCCTGCGAGGTCTGTCACGGCTCACGCTACAACCATGAAACGCTACAGGTACGCTACAAGGACAAGAGCATCGCGGATATTCTGGCTATGACCATCGAACAAGCCAACGAGTTCTTCGCCGCCTTTCCGAAATTCGCTCGCAAGCTTGAGACGCTGGTGTCGGTCGGCTTGGGCTACGCGCAACTTGGCCAACCCGGCACCACTCTCTCCGGCGGTGAAGCGCAGCGCGTCAAGCTGGCAAAAGAACTCTCTCGCCGAGCCACCGGGCAGACGCTTTATGTCCTCGACGAACCGTCAGTCGGTTTGCACGCCGCCGATGTTCACAAACTGATTGAGGTCTTGCAGTTACTCGTCGACGCGGGTAATTCGGTGCTGATTATTGAACACAACCTCGATATTATTAAAGTCGCGGATTGGGTGATTGATTTGGGTCCGGATGGCGGTGAAGGCGGCGGAGAGTTGGTCGCGGAAGGCACCCCTGAACAAATTTGCGCCAACCCCACCAGCTACACTGGTCAGTTCCTGCACCATTACGTAGAGGAGCACCACAAACGCACATGCAGGCTGGCACAAACGTCACAAAAGTAAGGTGATTCAAAAGAGTCTAAATGCCTGAGCATAAAACCGTTGCCATGCGCTTGCTCGAGCAGGCCAAAATAGCCTATAATGTGCACCTATTGCCCACTGAGGAAGTTCGCAGCGCGCAGGAGGTGGCAGATTTGATGGGAGTCGAACCCGCAACAGTGTTCAAAACCTTGGTGACAACTGGAAAGACCGGCAGACATTTTGTCTTCATGCTGCCCGCCATAGCTGAACTTGACCTCAAGAAGGCCGCCAGGGCAGCTGGTGAGAAATCGATTGAAATGCTGCCAGCCAAAGAACTGCTTGACCTGACCGGTTATGTTCATGGCGGTTGTTCGCCCATCGGCATGAAGAAACGTTTCAGAACGTTTATTGACCAAAGCGCTATCGCTCAGGAAACTATCCTTTTTAGCGCAGGAAAACTCGGCATGCAATTGGAGATGCCATTGGGCAGCCTGCAAAACTTAATGCCGGTTGAAGCTGTCGATCTTGTTCTGGAAAGTTTAATTCAATAGGAGGTAGCAATGCCGGATTATTCACAGATTCTCGCATCCCTTATAGCCATTGCCAACCCCGAAAAAGTCCCGGGTATGAAGGCTTACATGAAGAATCAGTTCGAATACCTGGGTGTTCAAACCCCCGCTTCAAGGCAAGTCTTGAACCACCTCCTCCCTAAGCATCAATCCGCTGAAGAGATTGATTGGGAGTTCGTTGAAGAGTGTTGGGCTGATCCACACCGGGAACTTCAATATGCAGCCCTGAGCTATTTAGCTCGAAACGTAAATCTTCTGAATGAAATGCACATTCCTCAACTCAAGGAATTGATCCTCGATAAAAGCTGGTGGGATACAGTCGATAGCATCGTGCCCATGGTTGGCTCAATTGTGCAGAAGAATCCTGAACTGAAAGCGCTGATGATCAATTGGAGTTTGGATAATAACATTTGGATTCGCCGCACCAGCATCGAACACCAATTGTCTTTCAAAACGAAAACCGACACAGATTTACTTGAGGTTATCCTGATCAACAACTTTGGCAGCAAAGAATTCTTCATTAACAAAGCCATCGGTTGGGCGCTACGAGATTACAGCTGGACCAATCCGGGCTGGGTAAGAGACTTTATCGAACGCCACCGCTCTGAGATGGCGCCTCTTTCCATTCGTGAAGGGGGTAAGTATGTTTAAAGTGGTTGTTTTTGATCTCCTGAAGGGTTACTGTACCAAGAAAAACAGTATTTCTGCTCGTGTTATACTTGACGAAAGCGGTAAAAAGCGATTAATATGATTTGATTAAAGGTTTTCCGCAGGAGCGTTTGAAAGGATAAAATCATGCCTAAAAAGAAATCTACGGGTTTGCTTTCCTCGTACCGAAAGCGACAAAAGTCAAGCAAGGCGTTAACTGGTGTCCTAGCTGCCATTCTGGTCATTGCTGGCCTGGTATTGGTTGGTTTGTGGGCATTTGGCAAATTGGGCGGTTCGGCGTTGCCTTTCCTGTCCACCGCGACACCCACCCCCACCAACACCCTCGTCCCGACTGCCACCAATACAATCACACCTGTGCCGCCAACGCCAATTCCCAGCGACACTCCTACATTAGCCCCGACAGCTACACAGGCTGGACCCATACCTTATATTGTCCAGGCGGACGATACCTCTTGCTGGGGCATCGCAGAGAAGCTCCAGTTGGACACAGACTTGTTCAACGTGATGCTGAGTATCAACAACTGTGATCTTATCCGCGAAGGCGACACGATTATGATCCCCGCTCCGTGGCAAACCTTGCCGACCGAAACCCCGCTTCCGACTGATTTAGCCCGCGGAACGGTTATTCAGATCAAAGCCGAGTCAGGTGCCAGCTTCCGGTCCATCGCGCAAGCCTACAATTCAGCGGTTGATCGCATTGTGCTCGAGTCGAACAGATATCGCCAAGCGAATTCCCTTGAATTATGGACCGATGCCTCTCAACTCTTTATCGGTGACATAGTTATGGTTCCCGTGAACATCGTCACCCCCACTCCCACTGCCACGGCCACGCGCACAGACACCCCGACCGCCACACCATAAAAGTAAATCAGTTCACACAAGCCACCTTTGATGAAGGGGTGGCTTTTTTTGTTAGGGACAATTTCGATTGCACCGGTGTAAACTAAGCGCGTTCAATCTGGACACTGGCACGATTTAGTCTCGTTTTACTCAGCATAACGAGAGTAGACAGCACAGCACCCCGATAGATCGGGGTGCTGTTGGACATTCCATCAAATCAAATTGTTGAAAATTTCAGTCTTGTTTACGCAATTCGGGGATGATATCGTGCTCTCTGATGGTGGCACTGTCGTGCTCAAGGAAGAAATTCATCAGCACCCTCAGCAAGATGATCACAAAGAGAATCAATAAGTCACTGACTCGGGGAGAGATCGCCAGTCTGAGTATGTCTGCGGCGACCGCAAATTCGAGTGCGAGACTAAGTCGGTAACCAATACGAAAGCGGATGGTCTGAGAGGTTGTGATCTGTTCATTAATCGAGCGTTCAAACAAGTGCCTGAAGAAGGAAAAGAGGGCCTGGATTACACCGATCAGTATGACCAACATGGCTGCCAATTCACAAACAAGCACACCATAACCTATTATTTCGAAAAGCAAATTTTCCCCCACCAACTCACGCGGCTCGCCCACTTCAGGGTGAGCGCTGACAATCGCAAGCGCAACTAAAATTGCGATGATCAACATAATTGGTAACAAGTAATGATTGACCAGGGCTAATGGTTTATCTTTGGATTCGTGATAGGACATGACTGATTCTCTCCGGATAAAAGTTATAGACTCAGCCAGGCACCGCCTTGTTTGGCTGAGCTGGCAAGTTTTTCGAGGACTAACATATTATTGACCGCATCCGCAAGGGGAAAACGCGGGCTTTCGCGACTGATAGCGACATGATAGAAATGCTCCAGCAGTGACTTATAATCGTTTTCAGCTCTAAAACTGAGACGTTTGGTCACATTATCTTTTGTCAGGAAAGCTTCGGTTTTTGAGCCACCGTTGTTGAAGGTTCTTGGTAGTTCAAGTACACCTTCAGTGCCAACAATGCGGGTAGATTGCTGTCCGGCTGCTGCGAAAGAGGTAAAAAATTGGGTTTCAAGCTGCTCGCCAAAAGAGAGACTGCCGACCGCTTGCAAGTCTACGGTAGTATTCCCCTGATAGGTACGGCAAGATACCGCTACTGGCTCCCTACCTGCCAACTGGCGATGAAAGTTGACACAATAGGTGCCTAAATCCAAGAGCGTTCCTCCACCCAAATCAGCGCTCAGCCTGATGTCGTCCGGATTGGTCAGGTTCCAGCTAAAAGAGGACTGGATCATCTTGAGTTTTCCCAAATCACCTCTGCGCACCATCTCGATAATTTTGCTGATGCGGCTGTTATAGCGATACATGAAGTTTTCCATGAGGACGAGTCCGTGCTCGAGAGCAGAGCTGACCATTTCCTGAGCTTCATCTGCATTCAGTGCAAAGGACTTTTCGACCAACACATGTTTGCCGGCTTCGAGTGCTCTAAGGGTCCACTCCTTGTGATCGCTATTAGGCAGTGGAATATAAACCGCCTGTACCTTGGGATCCTGAAGCAGCTCCTGATAAGAGCCATAAGCCTTGGGTATTTCCAATTTAGCCGCAAAAGTCGTGGCGCGATTCAGATCCCGGCTGGCAACAGCAACCACCTGATTATTCTTAACCAGGCGAATCGCGGGTATAACGGCCTTTTCCGCAATGTGTGCGGTGCTCATGATTCCCCAATTCAGATCTTCTTTTCTAAATATTTCGCCAGGGTTCTGTAAAGATGACAAAAGGTCCATGGATCACCTTTCTAAAGGACTGAAACCTTTGATGGGATTATTTTGATTAATTATAACCCCCTCATCAGAGAATTTTTAGAGCTAAGTTGTATTTGCACACGGAAGTTTGCGCAAAAATAGTAGGCATCTTTAATTCCTTCCAGTAACAGTTTATACAGTAGCAGTTTATTGTCACCTGGAAAATTGCGCATTATAATTTTGTACGCGCTTCGCCATTCAATTGTGCCTGCCTTTCCAGGAACATCCTCACCCCTTTTTCCGGAAAGCGATCCATAGCTTGGTTGAGCAGGCGGTTCATCTCAACAATTTTTTGTGTACACTTCCAACTTATTATTTAAAAAAAAGGAGCATCAATGCGTAGTTTTGCCGGTCGGGACATCCTCTCTCTCAAGGATTTTGAGCGAAACGAGTTTTTTAGGGTTTTTGAAGTTGCCAGCGAGCTGGAACCAATCGCCCGTTCCAGGCGCAACTCGGACCTGCTGGCAGAAAAGACTTTGGTCACAGCTTTCTACCAACCCAGCACCCGCACGCGCCTGGCGCATGAAGCTGCGATGCACCGTCTGGGCGGTCATGTGACCGGTTTTTCGGATTCCAAGATGACACGCGCCGGCGACTTTTACCAGGAGTCCATCAAGGACACGGTAAAAATGCTCGAATATTACGGCGATGTGATTGTCATGCGCCACTTCCAGCAAGGCGCACCGGCTGAAGCCGCCAAATGGGCTTCCATCCCGATCATCAACGGCGGCGATGGCTGGGGCGAGCACCCAACCCAGATCCTGACCGACCTATATACCGTCCTGCAGGAAAAAGGCCGCATTGACGGTCTGAAATGGCTGGCGGTGGGCGATATGCGCATGCGCACCATGCACTCGCTGGCTTATGGGCTGTCTCAATTCGATTGCCCAATCACCTTCGTCGCGCCACCCGATATGTCCCTTACTGATGAATTTAAAGCCGAACTCAAGAATTACAACCTTGATTTCCATGAAGCCGAGCATGTTGAGCAGGCTATCGCTGAAGCTGATGTGATCCTGGTGGAACCTGTCGTCCAACCAGATTACACCAAGTCGCGCGATGAACGCGGCAAAGAAGTCGGGTTAACCCCCGCCAACTATAAGATTACGCGCGAATTACTCTCGACCAAAGCCAAGTCGGATGCCATCTTGCTGCATTCGCTGCCGCGCATGGATGAGATTCCAGTGGACGTGGATATCACCCGTTGGTCGCGTTACTGGCAGGAAGCTTTCAATGGCGTGGTCATGCGCATGGCTTTACTGGCACTCGTCCTGGGAAAAATGGAGTAACCCTCAACCTAAAATCGCTGATGCTTTTTTATGGGCAGACGAAGCCGGAGATGAACCTTTTTCCCGTGGTTAGCCTGCCCATTGCGTTTGCCAGGTAGTGATCCGCCTCGTATCGTTAATCGGAATTATCCCCCAATATCATTTATACTTGAAGAGGGAGCGCCGTGAGGTGTCTTCACAACTAAACAGGTTCCGGTGTTGACCACACTCGGATCAGCGAGGAAAAATGGACCTACAACACGAAATCAAAACACTCGTCTCAGAGAGAAAAGACGACATCATTCAATTCCTGAAGGATATTTGCGCAATCCCCTCGACAGATTCACTGATCGGACCGGTTGGCGAACGCATCCAGGCAGAAATGCACAAATTGGGATTCGACGAGGCGCGCTTTGACAAAATGGGCAATACCATCGGCCGCATTGGGAACGGCCCTAAGGTTTTGGTTTATGATTCCCATATCGATACAGTCGGCGTGGGCGACCAGGACGACTGGGAATGGGACCCCTTTTTGGGCAAAGTAGAGAACGGCTGCCTGTACGCACGCGGAGCTTGTGATGAAAAGGGCAGCACACCCGGCATGATCTATGGGATGGCCATCGCCCGCGATCTGGGACTGTTGGACGACTACACTATCTATTATTTGGGCAACATGGAAGAATGGTGCGACGGCATCGCCCCCAACGCTTTCGTGGAAGCCGACCCCAAGGTGAAACCCGATTTTGTTGTGATTGGCGAGCCCACCAAAATGAACATCTACCGTGGGCACAAAGGCCGCATTGAGCTGAAGATCACCACCGCTGGGCGCTCCGCTCACGCAGCAGTGCACTACCTGGGCGATAACGCCGTCTACAAGACAATCAACGTCATCAACCAGATCCGCGATTTGGACCGCCGCATGCGCTTTGGCATGGGCAAACATCCCATCCTGGGGAACGCCTCCATCGCTGTCACCGATGTCAGTGTCCGCACCAATTCAATCAACGCCGTGCCCAACCAGTTCACCATCTTTCTTGACCGGCGCATCACACTCAACGAGCCGCATGATGAGGTGATTGACACTATCCGGGGGCTTATCCCGGATTACCTTCAGACCGAAATTCTGGTTGAAGAATTGTATTATGACACACCTTCCTATACCGGTTTTGTCTTCCCCCTCACCAAATATTACCCGGCCTGGCTGATGGAAGACACACATCCTCTTGTTCAGGCTGGTTTGAAATCCATCCAGGATTTGTGGGGTGAAGATCGGCCACTGGGTTGTTGGGACTTTTCCACCAACGGCACCTATTGGGCTGGTAAGGCTGGCATCCCTTCCATTGGGTTTGGGCCAGGCGATGAAATATACGCCCACTCCATCCAGGAGAATGTGCCCTTGGACGAAGTTGTCAGCTCAACCGAATTCTATGCTTACCTGCCAAAAATGCTGAAGGAGACACTGGGTTAACCCCCTGCTTTCGCCTGACATTTGGATATAATATGGGCACATTATCGAACAATAAATGAGGAGAGAATTATGCAAACATTTCTACACGGTCGTGATCTGATTGGCGACCTGGACTTTAGTAAAGAGGAAGTAGAGACCGTCCTTGATGTGGCTTGGGACCTGAAACGCAAACGCGCACTCAACGAGCCGCATGCTTACCTGCGCGATAAGGTGTTAGCGATGCTGTTCTTTTTCAGCAGCACCCGCACGCGCGGTTCTTTCGAAGCCGGCATTGCCCAATTGGGCGGTCATGGTGCCTTTATCGACTCCAAAACCACTCAGATTTCTCACGGCGATACCGCTAAGGAAATCGGTGAGATTTTCGGTCGTTACTTCGACGGCCTCGCCATTCGCCACTGCGACTGGTTGGATGGGAACGTCTACATCAACGAAGTAGCCAAATACAGTCGCGTGCCCGTGCTCAACATGCAGTGCGATATCTACCACCCGTTCCAATGCCTGGCTGACCTGATGACCATCATGGAGAAAAAAGGTCGTGATCTCAAGAAAAAGAAGATCGTGGTTTCCTGGGCGTATGCGGCCTCCTATCTCAAGCCAATTTCAGTTCCCCAGTCCCTGATCCTGCAGATGCCGCGCTTCGGCATGGACGTCACCCTGGCTTACCCCAAAGAATTCCTGCTGATGCCCGAGATCGAGCAACAAGCTGCCGACGAAGCCAAGCGCTGGGGCACCTCCTTTGAGATCGTCAACGACATGGATGAAGCCATGAAGGGTGCCGACGTGATCTATGCCAAGTCATGGGGTCCTTTGTTGACAACTGCCGATCCTGCCAAGGGAAAAGTGATCCAGGATTCTTACAAGGATTGGATCATGGATCAGCGCCGCCTGGAACTGGCCAAGTCTGACGCCATCTACATGCACCCGTTGCCCGCCGATCGGGAAATTGAAGTCACCAACGAAGTCATTGACGGACCCAATTCCGTAGTTTACGACGAAGCTGAGAACCGCCTGCACGCCCAAAAAGCGGTCATGGCACTCACGATGGGCTAATTTGTTCAAGCGCGACGAGGCTGGCAGTGCCAGCCTCGTTTCTTTTTCGGGGAGGGATTAATGACGACGGATAAGGAATTCATCACTTACTTACTGGATACTCTTCGGCCTGTTGGCAACCTCAGCACCAAGGGCATGTTTGGAGAGTACGCGCTCTACATGGATGATAAAGTGTTGGGGTTTGTGTGTGATAACCAGCTTTTTCTCAAAATTACCGATGCCGGCAGAGCTGTTTTAGGGGATGAAGCTGTGGAAGCACCAGCCTATCCCGGATCAAAACCCTATTTCCTGGTCGAATCAGTGGAGGACAGCGACTTGATGGCCGAATTAATCCACAAATCCTGGCAGGAATTGCCGTTCAAGAAAACAAAGACAGCTGGATTAAAGAAATTGTAATATTTATGTGAATCTGTGGCATCACAGAAATGGTATTTTGTGACAGGTCAGGGATTACATTTTCAAATACTCCTGCGGTTGAATTCTTTCGCGGGGGTAACTCCCTGTTCTGCACACCAATAACTCGGCATCGCTTTGGAGAATAAAGCGCGAGTGTAGCATTAGACAAAGATGCTAAATTGGTTATTTAACCTCAAGAGATTGACAAACCAATTTTGCGCCACCACCTGGTTGGCACGTGATCCATTGATTGACGCCTTTTACTGCCTTTAATTCATCTTCCAACCATGCCTGTTCACTCGCCATCGCAATCACATGCACATTTGGACCAGCGTCCACGGTGGAACAGACTGCGTGCCCCTGACTGCGCCAGCGCTTAACTTGCTGAAGAATGACGAGCGTCTGGGCGGTCTGATAAATCAAGGGTGGCGTGCTGGTGCGCATCACCACATGCATGTGTTCTGAATCGGCTTCAGTCACTTCCGCTAATGCCTCGAAATCCCGTGTAAGGATCGCTCGGCGGCAGCGCTCCAGACGTTCCGGCACCAATGCGATCCGGGCGGAATTCAATGGCGAAGTTTGTGCCAGTCTATGCCCATCGGTCGAACCGGTCTTCTTGTGTCCAGGGTCAAGGATCGCAATCACATCAATCAGCTTCCAATGATTCGCAGGCGCGATCGACCAGGCAAAAGACTCATCATGCGTGTCGGCCGCTTGCCATTCGACAAAACCGGCCGGGACTGAGCGGCTGGCCGAACCAGACCCAAGGCGCGCTAGCGCGGAAAGCTGCGCTTCGGACATATTCAGGCCATAAGCGCTTGCGGCGGCTACAGCTAAAGCCGCAAAGGCTGAAGCGGAAGAAGCTATGCCTGCTCCGACTGGGAAGTTGTTGCTGCTCTCAATCCGGGCGAAAACTTGGTGTCTTGCTGTTTGGCGAACAGAATCCAAGAATTTGGAGACACGCACTAAGGATGCTCCCACTTGTTCAACCCCATCAAGCGAGAAGCTGTCCACTTGCAAGCGTTCATCGGGACATACCGTCGTCGTGGTCTGCAAACCGTCAAGGTTCATCGAGATTGATCCGGTGAGCGGCAAACGTAATTCGCTATGGCGATTACCCCAATACTTGATAAAGGCGATGTTGGGATGGGCAATAGCTGTGGCTGGCTGGAGTAATGATTTGAGGTGATCTGTCATACATCTGATTCTACCAACCTTTTGCTCTTCGGTTTGAGCTGGGGTCCTCATCGCGCGCGGGGGTGTTGATACCCGTCCGCTTCGTGGTGGGCACAGGTTTTATCAGCTTGTTATTGCGGAGAATTTTTGAGACCTTCGTTCAGAGTAGCATGCTCGGTCGGGAGACCTGCCCGGTCGAGGGGAGTTGGTCTGAAGTCTTAATGGGTATGCCCTTATTCTACCAATCCTTGAGAGAATTATTTTCCGCCAGGGGATATAATTACTTGAACAATCGAAAACAAATAAGGAGCAACCATGTCCAAAAAGTCAAAAATACTGGAATACGCCACCACCCACGAAGCTCAATATAAGGATGTAGCAATCGCCACGACCTTCACTCGTAAAGGAAAAGCTGTGGATGTAGTTGTCTCCCAATCAGAAGTTAATGCTGTTGGCACACCCAACATTGCCAGCATGATCGACCACACCCTGCTCAAGGCGGATGCCACCCAGGAACAAGTGCTCAAGCTTTGCCAGGAAGCAGTTGCGTACAATTTCACTTCGGTGTGCGTCAACACTTACTGGGTGCCAACCTGTATTATTGCTTTACACGGCAGTTCGGTTAAGGTTGCCGTGACCGTGGGGTTCCCACTCGGCGCCATGTCTGCCAAGGGCAAGGTGGCTGAAACCAGGGAGGCACTCAGACAAGGTGCGCGTGAAGTCGACATGGTTTTCAATATTGGCGCGCTCAAGTCGGGCGATCTCAAAACTGTCGCCCAGGACATTCGCAAAGTAGTTAGAATTTCACATCGGTACGACGCCATCACCAAGGTGATCATCGAGACCTGCTTGTTGACCGACGAAGAGAAAGTGACTGCTTGCCTGCTCGCCAAGGATGCGGGAGCTGACTTTGTCAAAACCTCCACTGGTTTCTCAACCGGTGGCGCAACCATCGAAGACGTGAAATTGATGCGTGAAGTGGTTGGCCCTACGATGGGAGTCAAAGCCTCCGGTGGGGTGCGCTCTTACGCAGACGCGCTCAAAATGATTGAAGCAGGTGCCACCCGCATTGGCACATCCAACGGTGTCAAGATCGTCGAAGAAGCTGCGAAGAATTATTGAATCCATTCCGAAACTAAAAATAAGGCGGTTCTCTGTTTGAACCGCCTTATTTTTTCTTAGTTTTCCTATATTTTTTCCGAAGGAGTCCAATCTTTTCGACTTCTCCAGTTTCGGAATTAAGATATTTCCAAAAATCCCACCCATTTACTGTTTTCCAAGTTGGTGTAACGACTTTGGCAGCTTCAGAAACAGTGGAATAAATTTTTCCATTTAACTCAACACGACCATTTAGATCGAGCAGCTTTGCATCTAACCGTTCACCTTTGTGGAGTCCAAAAACTTCCTTTGGGAATATGGCTTGCGTGGTTGCATTTGGTCGTTCTGGCGGCAATTCTGTCACAGGAGATGCATCATCTTGTGAGTTACCGAGAATTTCATCCCAGTACTCGACGTCAATGACAGGAATGGAATAGGCTTCTTCTGAAATTCCCACTTTGTAATCGATAAGTAGGTCCACAAGTTCTTCACCATTCAGCAATCTAATCGGAGTCTTTCCTATTGATGTGGATTCTTTTTTCGCGTCTGGAGAAAAATCACCCGAGGTGATTAAAAGTCCTTGCTCGTTATCGGCAACACGTAATGAGCCTCGTAGGTTTCTAACAATTGGCGATCCGATTTTATGACCCCAACGTTTTGCTTGGATTGCTAATTTGATGACCGCGAGCGAATTTCCACGCAACACTCCATGGACATCTACCCCACCATCGTTGCTGTATTGGGTCGTGTCTGTTTCTTCGAAGCCCATCTCATCAAGTAGCCGCTGAATTAAGAGTTCAAAATTCTTTGGCGGCATAGCTTGTATTCGCTTTAGAAGCGTAGTTTTCATTTCTTTCTGCATCGTAACAATTTGTTGGCGAATTGTCTTTGGGACCTCAACTTTTAATTCAAAAGTACCTCGAGCATCCCCGCGGCGAAATCTCGAATTTGGGCGAAGTGTATCCGTGTAAAGGAGCGCTCCCATTGTTGATTGAGGAGTGCGACCAACTGTATCTAATATGCCTCGATCAATCGCCACATCAGCAATTTCCCTGTAATGCATAGGCTTTCCTGATTTTGAAAGAACACTATTTGCGGCATCTTTGAACTTCATCTTCCCTCCTAGATTCTTGGCATGTCCCGGCTGGCAAGCAGGTCGATACCTGTGCCAGCGATGTTTGCGATGATCACACTTTTCATGCTCACAGGCGCGTCAAGGTCAACTTGTCGGATTGCCTCGAGCACTTCTTTGATTCTTGGTTTGGGTACCGCCGCTGATGTGTAGACCGGAAGCAAGGGGTGTAAACTATTTTTAATGCGTACTGTGCTGGCCACCATGCGGCGTGGGTCGCTGACCTCGGCCTTGGCATAACCGACTCCCAGTTTACAGGTGTTGCCCTCAATCTTGACCACTTCATCCCCCTCCATTTGCACCTTTAACATGCACCCTTTCGGGCATGCCGGACAGATGAAATTTCGTTCTGTTGCCATTTAACCCTCCGCCTTGGGAGTGATATCCACCGTTATTTCTTGTGCTGCATCAAGCGCTGCCGCGTGAGTCG
>JBASOE010000129.1:0-2997 GCA_049657925.1 Anaerolineaceae bacterium | reverse complement strand
CAAGAGTCTTGAACAGGTCTGACCCATCACAAAGATCAATTTCATGACCCCGAGATTCAAAAATGACGTTGCACTGTGATGGTGGGTTGACCCGGTAAATTCCGTGGTGGGCTTAGGTCTTGAGTGGTTCAACCGCACCGGGTCAGACCTGTAGGGTGGGTCGACCTGGACGGGCATTTCCAAGAATCTCTCGTGAGTCATGAACAGGGCAGACCCACCACACAGATCAATTCTATGACCCCGTGATTCAAAAATGACGATGCAGTGGGATGGTGGGTTGAACCGGTAAATTCCGTGGTGGGCTTAGGTCTTGAGTGGTTCAACCGCACCGGGTCAGACGTGTAGGGTGGGTCGACCTGGGCGGACAATTCCAAGAATCTCTCACGAGTTATGAACAGGTCCGACCCACCGCACAGATCAATTTCAGGACCCCGTGATTCAAAATTGACGGTGCAGTGTAATGGTGGGTTGACCCGGTAAATTCCGTGGTGGGTTTAGGTCTTGAGCGGGTCAACACCACCCTACCGGGTCAGACGTGTAGGGTGGGTCGACCTGGGCGGACATTTCCAAGAATCTCTCATGAGTTATGAACAGGTCCGACCCACCGCACAGATCAATTCCATGACGGAGTGATTCAAAATTGACAGTGTGATGGTGGGTTTAAGCGGGGCGATCTCGACGGGTAAGATCTGGTAGGGCGGAATCCGCTTCGGTTGCGGACTCCGCCGGTTCCTCCGTTGGTTGGATAAGTCGGAGTGCACACCCGATTGCTCCGTTGGATTGATACGTCGGAGTGCCCAAAAGAGGGGCATTTCGACCTACAGTTGACTCGTTGGAATGGCGGAGTGCCCAAAAGAGGGGCATTCCGACCTACGGTTAACTTTCTGCTTGACTTTCAAGATGGTATCTACAAATACTAACTTACAAGTATTGATCAACCAACTCGCGGATGTGACCGATATGGTCGCGTTGGTGCCAAAGCAGACGGCGGACGAATTTGCGTGGGGACCAGGTTTCGGTCATGTAGCTGGTCTGGCGTTCGAGATCAACCAAACCAGGCAACGTATTTTGAACTGCCTGAAATTGCTGGTCGAGCAGGTCGAAAGGGTCTGTGGCTGTTGAGTCGGGGGAAGGCATTTTCAGACAATTAAGGTAGAACTTTTCAGCCCTGGCGATATGACTGACGATGCCTTTTACATTCCATAACTGACCCGGAAAAAACTGATTAACAAAATGTTCTGGTAAGGTTTCAACCCCAGCCAGGAGTTCTTCCTGCTGCCATTGATGCAGCATCAAGGCATGGTTTACTTCGTTCTCGCTTAAGGGGCGCAGGTCGTCCTTAAAGAAAGCATTCACTTCATAGGAATTCTCATCAGTTTGAACATTATGAACATTAAAGGTCTCGACCACGCCAAAATCCATGTCAGTGAGCTCAATCCATGGCTGATCCGTGTGGAGTGCCACCCACGAGGCATGCTTTAGCAGCGTTTGTGGAAATTTAAGCAAGGCTTCGGCGGTGTCGGTGCCGTAGGTGAAACAACCCGGATAATCCAGTCCCCAACAAAGTATGCGCTTGTTCTCGAATCCAATTTCGAGACCTAAACGGATGAACACGCGATCAATCCATGAAGACGGGCAGATGGCCGAGCGAAACGATTTTCATCCAGTTGGCTCGGTCTCCCTCAGTAAGGATAGCAGCTTCCTGGGCGATCTTTCCGCCAGCCTTCTCGACGATAAGTCGCATGCCCTGCAGGGTCGAACCGCTGCTGATAACGTCATCCAGGATAAGCACAGCCTTGCCATTGATCAGCGGAATGTCTTTCTCGTCCAACAGGAGGTGCTGAGGTTTGCCGGTGGTGATGGAGAGTGTTTCGGCAGGGATGGCTTGGCCGAGATAGGGTTTGTATTCCTTGCGCAGCACGACGTAAGGTTTATCAGTTAGTTTAGCCAACATGTGCGCAATGGGGATGCTCTTGGATTCAGGGGTCACAATGGTATCGTATGCGGTATCAGCGAGCTTCTCCGCCAGGGCGGCGGCGCAGGCGTCCACAAGCTCGACATCGCCAAGGATGTTCAGGATGGCAATACGCAGACCGGGCTTAACCTCGAACAAGCGCAGGTCGCGTTTCACGCCGGCGATTTCTATTGGGTAAATTTCATAAGTATCTCTCATCGTTCCTCCAGAAGTAATCGATCCGCATAGATTTTAATCCAAAAGGAGCAGAGTGGTTAATGAAAAACTCGCAAAGTTTTGTATTAAACACAAGAAAAATGCACAATAACTATGTAAATTGGATTTCTTGCTGTAGAATCACCTAGTGCCGAGGACGCCGACCCCGGCACTAGAATTAAGGAGGAGAAGAAGAAGAGAAGTCGCCTTTTCAATACTATATTACAACACCCCTTTGGGCGTTGCTTGACGCTTAACCTACGATTACCCTACGATTTGAGGCCGAATGTTAGCCATTGAAACCAACGCGCTCTCGCGCATCTATAAGATCAAGAAAACACGGAAAAAACCTGCCTCCACCCTGGCGGCTTTGGACAATGTGACCCTTTCGGTCAAGCAAGGGGAGTTGTTTGGGCTGCTGGGTCCGAATGGGGCGGGAAAGACCACGCTAATCAAGATCCTTACGACCATTTTGGCACCTTCATCGGGGACAGCCAGGGTTGATGGGTTGGATGTCGAGAAAGACGCTGCGGAATTGCGCAAGCGCATCAATATGGTCTCTGGAGGTGAAACCTCAGGGTACGGGCTCTTGACCGTACGTGAAAACCTGTGGATGTTCACACAGTTCTATGGCATTCCTTCCAAGCAAGCTTACCCTCGCATTGATGAGTTAATCAAAATCGTCGGTCTGGAAGATAAAGCGGATACCAAGAGCAGTAACCTTTCCACTGGGCTGCGGCAGAAGATGAACATCGTGCGCGGTTTCATGACCGACCCCCAGGTGTTATTCCTTGATGAACCCACTTTGGGCTTGGACGTCACAGCGG
>JBASOE010000128.1:0-9090 GCA_049657925.1 Anaerolineaceae bacterium | reverse complement strand
GTGCAAGCGCCACATTCACCTTTCTTGCAGCCGCCTGATTTCACACTCAGGTAGCCTAATTCCCGCAATGTGTCGAGCAAACGTTCTTCAGGTCTGATGTCTACAATCTGAAAAACTTGATTGATGTCGAGGGTGATTTTCACATCACACCTCCATCTTTGCCTGAATGTATTTTCTCTACCAAGCGCCCAAACAATACTCCAGCTACATCCTGTCGGTAAGCACTACTCGCCCAGGCGTCATCAAGCGATTCAAACGCTTGCATAATCCATTCTTTACCCGCCCCACCACTTGTTGGAAGATCAATTGAAACGGGTAAATTTACACTACCTCCCACTGCTACGCGCAGTTTACCGTTATTTAGTCGTGTCATCCCAAGAGCAACGATCGGTTTATCTAACGGCGTGCGAGCTACTGATTCAAACACGAACGCTTTAGGAGCTTCGATCACCAACCCACTCCAAAAGCCTGGGTTGTCTTGTTGCCTGGTGCCCAAGTATTCTTCCAGGCACATCACCTGGTTGCCAGGCTGCCACCGTAGAACCACATTCATGGCTCGCAAAGCTACCAGTAAAGGTGATCTGCCATCTGCAATTTTCAGGAAGTTAAATAAACTCAGTGTGTTTCTAATGTTCAGCCCGGCTTCGGCCACAACAACCCTCTCAAAATCAGCATACTGCACCATCGCCTGTTGCAAGTCGACGAGGGTCTCCCCAGGTCCAAATACAAGAGCACCAACTTCGGGCTCTTCATCCGGGCCAATATTCTGAATGTCAATTAAGACATCAGCATCGAGCAGCCTACTGCGATCAAAAGCACCGCCACACAGCACGCCAACTTTCCCTTGCGCTCCTTCGAAAGCTGCTATGGCTTCAATCAGGCTTTCTGGTCTCACATAAGTCATCTCATGCGCCATCTGGATATACCCTCCAACCTTCCATACCCTCATGCATCGCGTTCTGTTGATCCTGAGGGAGGTCTACAAACAATCCGATTGATTCGGCCAGCAAATGTCCCTCCTGGTCAAAGATTTCAGCTTTGGCTTGCGCAACCTTGCCTCTGCGCTGTATGAGCTTGCCAACGACCTTGATAGGCTGCCCGATCGGTACCGGTTTACGATATCGAGTGGTCAATTCCATGGTTACCATAAAAAGGTCTGGGTCCTCATTAATTGCTCTGCCAGAGGTTTCGTCAAGGATTGCCGCAATAATGCCGCCATTCGTTACTCCCGGGTAGCTTTGATACTGCTCGGGAATGACCACGTTCGACACACAATTGCCTTCTTCGTCGCGGTAGAAGTCCAGTTTAAGACTAAATGGGTTCTTTCGGCCGCAAACAAAGCAACCCTCAGCAGACGGTAATTTTTGCACTAAGCCTCCGGCGCAAAAGTGTCTATCAATAGCTTGGCATTGCCGCCCACTGGGTAAAGAATCGGGCAGGTGCAGCCGTGGTCAATATACTGTTGAACCTTGGCTTTAGCCTCGGCTGGTGTGCCGCTGGCGGTGATGCGGTGGATCAGGTCTTCAGGCACCAGATGTTTGGCTGCCTTAATCTGTTCGTGAGTCGCTGGCCATCCCAGTATCGATTGGATCTTCGTTACCACATCCATTGACACGCCCGACGCTTTGGCAATATGCGGTTGCTGTGCCAGATACTGAGTCAACAGCTCACGGGTGGTATCAATGGCTTTGTCATGGTCTTCGTCGACCGAGCAGACCACCAGTTGTGGGCGGTCAAATTCCTCAAGCTTCCTACCGGACTGTTTCAATCCTATCATCAATTGTTCGATGGCAATGTCGTTGTATTCGATTGGAACACAATAGTTCATCACAATGCCGTCCGCAATTCGGCCAGTCATCTCGATCATCTTGTCTCCAGTCGCGCCAATATAAATCGGTACATTACGGGGTTCACGCCGGCCATGCACAACGTCCAATTCGATGCCGTGCACGTTAACAAATTCACCCTCGAAGGTAACCCGTTCCATGTTGAGCAACTTCTTCATCACAGTGATGGTTTCTTCCATCGCCTTAAGCGGTTTAGTGCGGTTAATCCCGACATTTTTCGCCAGCGGATCCCACCATGCGCCGATACCGCAGATGATGCGATCAGGAGCCAGATCGTCGAGTGTCAAGAAAGTCGAAGCCAATAAACCGATGTTGCGGGTCCAGTTATTAATCACACCTGAACCGATGTGGATCTTCTCGGTGACTGCCGCGTAAGCGGCCATCGGCACAATTGCGTCCCGAACCAGACGGCTTTCGGCCTGCCAAATGCCGTCAAATCCTTTTTCCTCGGCATAACGGGCAATATCCAGACCATCGCGCAGGTCATGTGAGTCTTGAAGATAGATCGCTACTCTTTTCATAGTGAGGTTATCCTTTCAAATAGTTGTTTTGTATTACTTCATTCAAATCGGTTTGTGACTTAATGGTTTCCAAATCTGTTGCGGTATCCAGGTCATGCCCAATGTGTTCATTCATCCATACTGTCAATAAATACCCTTGTTCGATTGCCAGCGCGCAATGTGTCTGAAACGAGTTGCTGCCGAAGGAAGGTGTGATGCGCGCACCACCGCTCATGCATATGGCATTTGTGCCAACCTGTTGGCGATCGGGTACGATCGTAATCCCCGTCTCCTGTGTCAGAGCGACCAGTTGCCGTATATCGTCTGGGGACATTAGCGGTAAATCAGTCGGCAATATGACCACGTCGCCCATGGAGCGGTTATCCAACATCGAAATGGCTTGATTGACAGCCGAATTCAGACCTTTTGGGGGTTGCTCCAACAAGGTCAGAGCACCTTTTTGTGCTGCCCAACGCAACGCGCGTTTGCTGCGGCTGACTACCAGCACCTCGTCAAAAACCTGGCTCTCAGTGGCTATTTGTAAAGTGCGAAAAAACAGTTTGACATTCAGACGATACAAAACTTCAGGTTCAAACAACTCGCTTAGTCTGGATTTGCCTTTACTGAAAGGCTTAACAGGTAGAATTGCCCGTTTTATCATTGAGTGTCGTGCCCGAGCAACTGTAGACCCAACTCCAACACAAATTTGGCGAGGTTTGTTTTCTCGTTCGCATCCTTCATGATCGTATTTGTCTTCCTGATAATTATACCTGTGGCTGGCCTAATTGTCAGATTTTTCGCCTCAGTACTGTCATAAACAAACCCATCAATCAGGTCTGCATAATGCTCCAATACACTCTCAGCGCTGGCTTCGATTCCAAGTTCTGCGAACATCTTGGCTGCTGGACCCTTCAACGCGGCTCCGTTGATGAGCGGTGAAACAGCAATCGCAGGTTTAGCCTTGACCAACTCTCGAAGCGGAGGAACATTGAGAATCGGATCGATGCTTACCCATGGATTGGAAGGACAGATGACCACCAGATCTGCCTGTTCGAGCGCTTCTATTGCCGCTGGAGGCGCAATAAAAGACCGGCTATCTGGCAGGATAACCTGCTTGATTTCCGGTTTATATTGGTCGCGAACGAAATACTCCTGAAAACTCAACACTTCACCATCGCGTAGCTCCAATTTGGTCGGTGCAGGCAGGTCTGTCATTGGCAACGCCCTGGCGAATATGCCCAGATTCTTGCATAGTTGATGGGTTGCCTCAGTGAGGGTGTTTCCTTCATGGAGCAATCTTGTTCGTTCCAGGTGCAGTGCCAGGTCTTTATCGCCGAGCGCAAACCAGCTCGGTGCTCCAAGTTGTTTGAGCTGCTTCAACACGTTCCAGGTTTCGCCTTCAACACCCCAACCATGAGTGGCATCAGACATACCCGCCAACGAGTAGCATACAGTATCAAGATCTGGGCAAATTGCCAGTCCAAATTGCACAAAATCATCACCTGTATTGACGATGATGGTCAGATTTTCTGGCGGCAAAACATGGTTCAAACCAACTGCCAGTTTTGCTCCGCCCACTCCTCCAGCCAGAGCTACTACCTTAAGTGATCCGATGTCTGAGACCAATTCAAATTACCTGAACATGTCGAATTGCTTGCTGCGAACCAATTCGCTCGATTGGCTTTCGCGTAAGGCATAAGGGAACCCACGCGCCAACACAACTGGAGTTCCTTCAGCAGCTTGACCCATCATTAGCGATGCTCCCCCAGCCAATTCATCCGCTGCAGCAATCACAGTCACACGCAACGTGTAATCGAAGAGGTCCTTATCCCCTCTTTTGTCGACCAGGGCTGGCATGCCAGACAATCCAATGCAAACTCCAACTGTGCCATTCCTCCAGGCCCTGCCATGAGAGTCGATGATCATGACGCCAAGCTGCTTCCCGCTCAATTGTTCAAGACCCTGGCGGATTCTTTCAGCCGATTGGTCTGAATCAATGGGCAACAACAACACCCAGTCTGCCTCGTTCCCCCACTCACCGTGCACGTTGGAGTGGTCGATGCCAGCGTTGGCACATACAAATCCAGAGCGATGCTCGACAATGATTGTGCCCGGACGCATGCGTATAACTTCGTTGCATTCCTGCAGGATGAGTTCAATCAATTCAGGGCGTTTTTGCACGAACTCAGCAATTTCCACGGCCTGCTCACCGGGGGTCACAATACTCAGGTTAACCATGCGATCTTCAGCTTTTGACACGATTTTTTGAGCTAAAACCAAGATGTCACCATCCTCAAGAGTGAGCTCGTTGGCTTGCAGAGTATTGAAAATGACCTCTGCCAGGTTGTCCTGTGCTTTAATCTGCGGAATGCCTGGTAAAGTGGTCAGAGTTAATTGACCAGCTTGGCTCATTTAACCCCTGTAATCTGAATTCCAGCGGATGGAACTTTGTACTTGATATTCAAACCGATCAGAATGGAAGTCAAACCTTCGACTACAACAGAGTTTTCTCCGACTCCAGCATCCCAACCCTTTAGGCCGATATCCTCGACCAAACCAATGACAATCTCTCTGGCTTCTTTGGTGTCTCCACATACAAGGACATCGCTATCGATCAATTTACCTGAAAGTAGTCTTTCAAATGAGATTGTTTGAAAGGCATCTACCACTCGGGTGTCATCGCCCAGTATGCGCTTAGCCTGCAACAAGGCGCTGCCTTCGGGCGGCATTTGTACCCTGGTGACTTTCGGAGGAACAAGTGGTACCACCACATCAATGAGAATCTTCCCCGCCAGGTGAGGTTTAAGACCTTCAAGTGTTTCGGCATGGACCGCAAACGGTACTGTCAGGACCGCAATCTCGGATTGAGCAACCGCGTCAGCATTGACCATTGCACTCACATCACCTTTTCCACCAAGCATTTCCTTGAGCTTTGTAACAGCCATTTCTGCTTTTTCCTGTGTGCGTGACCCGATGATCACTTTATGCCCTGCCAAAGCCCAGCGATATCCCAGTCCTGTACCTTCTCGGCCAGTTCCGCCAATAATCCCAATTGTGTAGCTCATGTTTCTCCCTATTTCACTTTTGTCCACGTACGCGCGGCAACCTCGCGCGATTTCGCAGCAATTTCAGCTTCGTCCAACGTAAGCAACTTGCGGTCTTTCATCAACAATTTGCCGGCCACCATGGTACCGGTGACCATGCCATCCCGGAAACCAAACAGGATGTGCCAGGGTAGGTTGCCAGCCGTCATCGGCGTCGTGGGATGATAATCTACCAAAATAAGGTCAGCCGCAGCTCCTGCTTCTATCCTCCCTACGCGCAAATTGTCGTAAGTTTCAGTAGCTAATTGTGAGTTATTAGTGATGGCCATTTTTACCACATCATACCCACCCATCACCCGTGGGTCACGATGGGCGTCCTTTTGGACCAAATAGGCCTCGTTCCAATCCTGCCACATGGCATTCGAAAAGCCATCATTACCCAGTCCTATCCTCACACCGCGCTTGAGCATCTCTAAGATTGGGGCAACCCCGACCGCGTTGTTCATGTTGGAACGGGGTTGGTGCGTCAGCCAGGTCTGACTCTGCTTAAGTAACTCGATTTCCTCGTCATCCGCATGCACACCGTGCGCGAGTATGGTTTTTGGTCCTAAAATACCGTGATCAGCAAAACGCCTGATGACCCTGACTCCATACTTCTTGAGCGAATCTTCTTCATCTACCGCACCTTCGCTGGCATGTGAGTGGAAACCCACCCTGCCATTGTTTTCTTCCAAACAGGCTTCCAGTGTTGCGTCAGAGACGGTTAAACTGGCATGCAAGCCAAAGTGAGCTTTTACCAGTGGATTAGCTTCTCCATTCATGACACGGCTGATAAAACGGCCGTTTTCACGTACTCCATCCATTGCGCGTTCGTTGCCATCCCGATCGGTCACTTCGTAGCAGATCGATGCCCGTAAACCAGCCTCAACGATCGCGTCGTGCTCGATATCAAGCGATCCTTCGATACAATTGGGTGAAGCATGGTGATCGAATAAAGTGGTAGTGCCATACTTGATCGCGTCAGCCAGGCACACCAGGGCTGAATACCTGACGCCTTCCTCATCCAGGGCTTTATCCAGTTTCCACCACAGTTGAGCCAAAATTTCGGAAAAATTGGCAGGTGGATCTCCCGGAATCGACATACCCCTCGAAAAAGCTCCGTAAAAATGCGTATGGGCACAGATGTTACCTGGCATCACCAACTGCCCACCAGCATCCAACACTTCATCCTGTGGATGTTCAGCTGTAAAACTCCCTTTCTTACCGACACCTGCAATCAGACCCTCTTTGATGAGTAAATCACGACCTTGAAGAATTTCGTTCGGCTCTCCCCATGTGATAACAATTCCATTCGTAATAATCATCATTTCTCCTTGACATTATTGTTAGTCAATCGTTAGGTCTAAAGCAGTTCGTAAAGTTCGACCAGAACTCCGTTCGTCGATTTGGGATGCACAAAAGCCATCTTTCGACCGGGCAATTCCACCGCTGTTTCGTTAATCAAACGGACGCCCTGCTCCGTAAGTTGCTCGAGCATGGCATCGATGTCTTCGACCTCCACACACAGGTGGTGCATGCCTTCACCTTTTCTCTCCAAGAATGAAGCCATACCGGAGTCCTCGGTAGTAGGCTGAACAAGCTCGACTTCGCTCTCTCCAACAGGGATAAACGCAACCTTGGCTTGCTGTGAGGGCACCTCTTCGATATGGTCAAGCTTGAGACCAAGCGCGGTCTCCCAAAACCCAAGTGCTTGCTCAATATCCCTTACAACAATGGCCACGTGATTGATTTTCTTGATATTTGGCATTTTTCCCTCTCTATAGAAAGTTAGGGGCGCGATATTCACCCCAAATCTTCCGCAGCATGTTACAAATTTCACCGAGCGTGATTTGATTTTCGACACATTCGATAAGCAGCGGCATCATGTTGGTTTCGCCCTTCGCAGCTTCAGTCAAAGCAGCAAGCAAATTGGCAACCTTTTCATTATCGCGGTTGGAGCGTAAGCCAGCCAACTTTTCGCGTTGGTTGGCTTCAATCGCGGGATCCAACTTGAGCGATTCGAGCACAATCTCTTCGTCAACATGGAATTTGTTAACACCAACCACCGCATCCGCACCAGATTCGAAGTCGAGTTGGCTCTGAAAAGCCGAGTCCTGGATTTCGTTCTGCATATAACCCGTCTCAATCGCTCTCAACGCACCGCCTAGGGCATCTATCTTCTCAATATACTCCCATGCGCGTTGTTCGATCTCATCCGTGAGGTGTTCAACCATGTACGAACCAGCCAATGGATCCACTGAATCCGCAACACCACTTTCATACGCGATAATCTGTTGCGTGCGTAGGGCCACCTGGACACTTTTCTGGGTCGGCAGCCACAGTGCCTCATCCATACTATTGGTATGCAGCGATTGCGTGCCTCCCAACACCGCTGCCAGTGCCTGCAGCGTGACCCGCACAACGTTGTTTTCAGGCTGTTGAGCAGTCAGTGTTGATCCGGCGGTCTGGGTGTGAAAACGCAGTTTTTGTGATTCGGACTTCTTTGCCCCGAAACGATCTTTCATGATGCTGGCGTACAACCTTCTGGCTGCCCTAAATTTGGCAATTTCCTCCAGGAAGTTGTTATGGGCATTGAAGAAGAACGACAACTGGGAAGCAAAGTCGTCCACATCCAACCCAGCCTTGATGGCAGCTTCGATGTACGCAATGGCATTTGCCAGGGTAAAGGCGACTTCCTGCACCGCGCTTGAGCCAGCCTCCCGGATGTGATAACCCGAGATGCTGATGGTATTCCACAACGGTACTTCACTCTTGCAGTAGCTGAAAATGTCTGTAATCAAACGCATGCTGGGTGTTGGCGGGTAAATATAGGTGCCACGTGCTACGTATTCCTTGAGAATGTCATTCTGTATCGTCCCGCGCAACTTTTTTGGTTCCACACCCTGTCTTTTGGCAACCGCGATGTACATCGCCAAAAGCACAGCAGCTGGCGCGTTGATAGTCATACTGGTGGAAACTTTGTCTAAAGGGATCTGATCAAATAGCAATTCCATGTCCTCGATTGAAGAAATGGAGACTCCTACCTTGCCGACTTCTCCCAGCGCGATGGGGTCATCGGCGTCATATCCGATCTGGGTGGGCAAGTCGAAAGCGACCGACAAACCGGTCTGACCTTGATCGAGCAGGAAGCGATAACGTCTATTTGATTCCTCCGCGCTTGAGAAGCCAGCATACTGGCGCATCGTCCAGAATCTCCCCCGATACATAGACGGTTGAACGCCGCGTACAAAGGGATATTCACCCGGATAACCCAAATTCTCGTCATACCCTATGCGGATCTCTTCAGGTGGCGTAATTGGAGGGATCGGGATGCCAGAACTGGTTTTGAATTCTTTTTTACGCTCTGGGTATTTCTGGGTAACAGGTTCATAGATATTTTGGTACCAAATTTGATATTGCTCTTCTTTTGTAGTCATTGCAATCCTTTACTAAGGTGAATGATAAACGGCATAAGTATAATCGAAAGCACCTGACCATCCTGTTTTTTTTGCAGCATTTTGAAGAGAATTGGCTTGTCAAGGCTAAATAGGAATGTCCTAATGTTGGCTAAATAGAAGTGTCCTAATTAATCACAACAGTAGGCTTACCATTCAGTTTCTTTCCATAGGTTCTCCAAGGGTGATCAACGGGGGGAGACAG
>JBASOE010000127.1:0-4165 GCA_049657925.1 Anaerolineaceae bacterium | reverse complement strand
TCAGGTATCCAACATGCCCCAGCCGATCTTCAACATTATCGCCAAAGATCCACAGATATAACATATTCCCAAGCAGGTGCACCCACCCAGCGTGCATGAACATGCTGGTCAGTACAGTTCTGAGACTCTCGGTGCTAAAGCCAGCCGTGACATTAGCAGGGATCATGGCATACTTTGCAACAATCGCTTCCATCTGTGAGGCATTGATAAACTGATAGATAAATACTGCCACATTGATCAAAATTAGCACGTAATTGACTACCGGAACTCGTCGGGCTTTGATTTCATCCTTAAGCGGGATCATGTGCTTCCTCCTGTGGTTTCGCGGTCAATGGTTGTTCAGCCAGAATTTCCTGCACCCTGGGATAATTCGCATAAAATCCGCGCCGTTCCGGCGGCAAAATTGCTGCAATATGGCACATGATCTCATCAGTCGCTCGCTTCAGCCACACCTTGTTTTCCAGCCCATTTCTATCAGGCAGACGAAACATTGGACCAAATGTCACAGTCACATTCATCTTGCGCAAACGCAGAAATCTTTCCGACATCTTATCCGTTCCAGAGATGACTGCGGGCATCAACGGCACATCCATTTTGTATGCAAGTAATGCGGAACCGGGTTTGCCTTCATGCAGTAACCCATCACGCGATCGACTGCCTTCTGGCGCAAGCCCAATAATCCAACCTTTGTTGAGATACTCCTTGGCAACACGAAACGCCTCAAAATCGTAAGTGCCCCGGGTAATCCAGATTACTTTGATCAGGTCGAGAATCCAACCCAGAAAGAAGGTGTTTTTGTACTCCCGGGCAACCATCGGGATCACGTCCTCGCGGCCACCCGCACACATAATGAACGGCGTATCCAGTCGGCTGATGTGGCTGATCACAACCAGAGCTGGTCCGCTGGGCGGAACGTTCTCATGGCCGACCACATTAAGATCGGAAACTTTTCTGATAATATGACAAAGCAGATTAAATACTTTTTCCCGTTTCATAACCGTCTCAATTAACCGAAGTGTCGCAAAATCGGCCCAGCAGCAAGTATTTGAAGTGTGTCACTATCTAATTATACAGGTTAAGCTTGCCCTGCGACCTTGCGTGTCGTGGAAGTATAGCCAATAAACAGTCCTACCATTAATAGGATAAGCGGCAAGAAGTATAGATTGTCAGCTGCCTCAGAGAGACCTCCCAACGTGCTAATCGTGGGAATTAATGCCAAACCGTTCCAAAATCCATGGATAAGAATTACCACCACAAACATGCCAACTACCCGCCAAACCTTCCTGTCTTTCCATGTTTTGGCAAGCGCCCAACCGATCAGACCACCACAAAAAGTGTGCAGCAGAGAACCGCCCGTTCGACCAACAACTGCCACGACCCAACTAAATGAGTCGGGTAATGTGACCATCTGCACGCTATAAAACAGACCTTCGACCAGGGCGAAGCCCGCGCCAGACATCAGGCCTGCCACCCAGCCTTCCTGGGGGCTCAGGTTTCGACCAGCTAATATCCAAACACCAAGCGTCTTGAAGAGTTCTTCAATAATTGGCATGATTACTACGACAATCAGGAATGCCAAACCAAACAATGTCGGGGTTGAGACCATACCTTGCAGGGTCTGCAATACTTGAGATGGATCCGATTGGGTTTCAATCAAGTTAGCAAGAGTGTTCAATTGCTGTATCAATTCAGGTTTATTGATCAGCCCAATCAGAAGAATGATGCCAACAATGACAAGCACCATTATCTCAAGGAACATAATGAACCAAATGGTGAAGCCGGTCATCAACGAGATCAAGCCACTATCGCGCTGTGCATGAGCTCCCCAAGACTCGCCCGAACCAAGCTTGATAAGCCAAACCACACCAATAACAATGATCAAGGAGGTTAGAACGGGTAACAAGTAATTGCGAATCGATTCTGAAGGAAAAACCAAAACACCGATCACGATCAGTATAGGCACAACGATGAGGATGCCATTCAGCCACTTCAGGCGCTTTTCGGTCCGAATGGAGTCGTCGCCTGATTTCAGCTTTTTGCCGCTGTAATAAGTCGAGGCGAGATTGAATAACGCCAAAATGGCACAGAAAAACCCCATGCTATAGCTTGACAATGGGGTTGGATCGGTCGTTATGACTTGGCTTATTTCGGGCAATGAATGGGTTAGCAAAGCCACTGCGGCCGCGCCATAAGCCAGCGTAAAGAATCCGGAGAAGACTAATTGGGCGATCGTCAGCCAATCTTTGCGTTTAGGCTCAGGTTGGCTGACTGGAGATTCCCAATTGACTGGTTGGTTCACTTCTCTTCGATAGTGATGGTAATAATCTTATCGCCAGCTGGCGCGCTCGGATCCACCTGGGGGTCGCGCTCAGTTAATAGTGCGAGCACATCCATCCCTTCGATCACTTTGCCGAAGATCGTATAAGTGCCAGTAAGGTTCTTGACGTCGTCATTGGCTAAATAGGTGATGAAGAATTGGCTGCCATTGGTATTCGGACCAGCATTCGCCATGCCGACCATGCCAGGTTCATCATAGGTCAGTTCAGGGCTGACTTCATCACGGAATTCGTAACCAGAACCGGACATACCGGTACCGCTGGGGTCACCAGTTTGCGCTACGAAGTCGTGCAAGACACGATGGAAAGTGACGCCGTCATAAAAGCCTTCACGAGCTAAGAAGACGAATGAGTTCACCGTCAGTGGCGCTGCTTTCGGGTAAAGCTGGACCTTGATATCACCCTTTTCAGTCTTGATGGTGGCGGTGTAATTCTTGCCCTGGTCAATAATCCACGGTGGGCATTCAGCGTAGAGGTCTTTTTCCGCTTTCATGACCTTCAACACCGTGCTGAGGGTGGCAGCGTCCCAGCTATATTGCCAGGGACGACCATTGAGTAAAATTGTGGGGGTTGCACTTAGTTGAATTACATTAGTGCCGTAATCCAGCGCGTCCTGAATCTTCTTTACATTGGTTTCGCTGACGAGGGCAGCAGCAAATTGAGTGGTATCCAACTCGAGGCTTTCAGCTGTTTTATTCAGCCAGGCAGTAAAGTCAGGGGTGGTTAAGCTGGCCCATTCGGTCTGTTTTCCAAAGAGCTCATGATACATTTCCCAGAATTTGCCTTGTTCGCCAGCAGCTTCAGATGCTTGGGCAGCCAAGGTGGCATTGGGATGGAGGCTTACCAGCGGGAAGTGTCTGAAGGTCAGGCGAACATCTTCAGGGTGCATCTCCATCAGTTTTTCAATTTCTGTGTAGAAGCTGGCACAGGCTGGACACTGGAAGTCACTGTATTCGAGGATCGTTAACGTGGCATCGGCCGGACCAATACTCCAATCGGTGTCACTCACTTCTGGGAAGACCGACAACATGGCGCTCTGTTCCGCAGTTAGCTCAGGGAAGAGACCGGTATAGAGCGTGCAGATCATCTTGTTGGTTTCGTCGAAGAGTCTTGTGTCCACCGTGGGAGTTGGCCCAAGATCCGTAGGAACCTCAGCGGGCTCACTGGGAGTTGTGGCAACTGCCGTCGGTTCAACTGTCGCAGTTGGGGTTGGCACAACCGGAGGAGTTGGGGTATTGATCTGGCATGCACTCAACAGGAGCGTGCCAACGAGCAAAACAAGTAACATTCGGGAAAATTGTTTCATTTTATCCTTTCAGTCGGTTAGCTTAGGCTAACCGAATGGCTTTCTAATTTTTTAATCGCCGCCAGAGTAGCTAAGCGCATGGCTAACTGCACTTCCTGCTTGGGTTGGTTTGCGTCAATTACACACCACCGTTGTGGCTCCTCAGCGGCTAATGCCAAATAACCATTGCGCACCCTGCGATGGAACTCGACTTCGTAGGCATCCAGGCGGTTCCATTCCTTTCCTCTTTTTTTGCGTAACAGACCTTTTTCGACCTCGATGTCAAGGTACAAGGTCAGGTCCGGCACAAGCCCGCCGGTGGCAAAGCGCAACATTTCACGCAGTGACTCCAATGGCAGTCCGTGACCGTAACCTTGGTACGCCAGGGTTGAGTCGCCATAACGGTCGCAAACCACTATTTTACCATTTTCAAGCGAGGGCTTGATCAGCTCCTCTACAAGTTGCGCTCGGGCTGATAGGAACAGCAGAATCTCGGTGCGGGGATGCAGTTTCTTGTTCTCCATCGAGACCAAGACCTGTCGAA
>JBASOE010000126.1:0-11232 GCA_049657925.1 Anaerolineaceae bacterium | reverse complement strand
CGCATGGCATCCCCAATCAGATTCCAACCCATGACAAACAACACCAAGGTCAGCCCTGGCCAAACCACAATGTACCAGTAGTTATCCAGGCTGGTAATCCAGTTGCGCGCGAAACTCAAGATCTGTCCCCAGTCAGCGTAGCCTTCCGGCGTCCCAATTCCGAGGAAAGAGAGTGCCGCAAAATTGAGCACCACATCGCCGATCCCAAGGCTTGCCAGCACCAAAGTAGGGAAGATGGCATTGGGTAGAATGTGTTTGAATAAGATACGGCTGTTCTTCACGCCCGACACCTTGGCGGCCAAGACGAAGTCACGTTCTTTGATCGATAGGATATCCGAACGAATAATACGCGCGTAACCCATCCAGCCAAAGGCAATCATGGCGATCAGCGGCGGCAGAATACTGCGGCCCATCACTGGCGTCAGCACAGTCGATAGAATCAATGCCATCATTAAGTACGGCAAGGTCATGAAGATGTCGACCACCCTCATAATTATGTTGTCGGCCAAGCCTCCATAATAGGCTGCAATAGACCCTACGATTACCCCAATCAGAACGGTGGCGACTACCACGAGGAAACCTGATCTGAAGGCAGTCCGGGTACCCCAGATAACCCCATAGAAGATGTCATATTGACCCTGGGCTGTACCCAGAATGTGTACTAATTCATCTTTTCCAGTAACCATTTTGTACCAGCCAGGAGTTTCTGGCCGGTTCCGTTTCCACTCTGCGCCCATCGGTTTAGGTTCGCCACTGAAACCATCTCGCGGCATCTTGTAAGGATCATTACCCACTGGTGGGATGATTTGAGGAGCAAATATAGCAACAAGGGCAAAGAACAACACCAGAATAAACCCAATGACCGAAGCCGGAGTTTTAAGTAGCCCCCTCATGATGCGATAGTTCTCAGGTCCAAGCCAGCGCTCTAATCTGGAGATTTTACGAGCAGAATGTGTATCCTCTAACAGGAAATTGTCACCCGTTGGCGCTTCATTCATCGCTGAGTTAGGATTCTCATCGGCAATATTTTTGTCTTCAGTCATCAAATACTCCTTATGAGAGACGAACGCGCGGGTCAATGACCGCATACATAACATCTACAATCAAGTTGGCGATGATCAGGATAAAACCGCTAAAAATCGCCATGCCAATCGTAGTGACCACATCCAGGTTAGCGGCAGCGTCCGCTGTCGCCTTGCCAATGCCAGGGTAGTTGAAGACGGTTTCGGTAATGATCACCCCTCCCAACAAGCCCACGATGCTCATACCAGCCATGGTCGCGATCGGCAGCATGGCATTCGGCCGGGCATGCTGGTTAATCACCACGCTTTCTTTCAAACCTTTGGCACGTGCAGTGGTAACATAATCCATACGCAAGGTCTCAAGCATGGAAGAGCGCATGACCCTCACATAGGTAGCCCAGTTGATGTAAGAAAGGGTCAGAATCGGCAGGATCATGTGCCTTAGCGCGTCCCAGAAGATGTCCAGGCGACCATTGAGCAGTGCGTCAATGGTGAGCAGCTTCGTATAGTTGTGAAATTCGGGGCTTCTTATCACCTGGCTGACCCAATCAGACATCTTCCCGGGCATAAACCAACCCAGTTTGGCATAGAAGAGAATCAGCATTAGTAAACCAAAGACAAAGGTTGGAAACGACGTACCCACAATACTAAATATTCTGGCAACCTGGTCAACCCAAGTGTTCTGGTAGACTGCCGCCTTTATCCCTAACCAGATGCCGACCGAAAGCATGGGCACGACCGTCCATAAAGCCAATTCAACCGTATTAGGGAAGCGGGTGCGGATGATATCAATGACAGGTTGGGAAGCGCTGCGAGAATAACCAAAATCGCCATAAATAATGCCGCCTTCGCGTTCACCAGTAACAGGGTCTTTCACACCGGTTAACCATCGCCAGTACTGTACATGAAAAGGCTGATCAAGCGCATACTTCTTAATAATGCCTTCGACCTGACGATCGTTTTTGGGGAAATCCTTGACATAAAGCGCTGAACGCTCAATGGGTCCGAGCACCTGCAACATGCCCATGATGATGATGGATACTCCAAACAAAATCAATGGGACAAGCAACAGACGCCTGATAATGTAATTAGTCATACGTTATCCTCTCGCTTGAGTTGTGCCTTTCGGGATAGGTTCGCGCAGGAGCACATGCCGAAATGCACAACCCCACCCCTGCGGGAGTCTTGCGACTCCCGCGGGGTAAGGTTGAAAAAAACTCAGCCCCTACTCAATCAGGAAGTTAAAGATAATCACATCCTGTTGCAAGCCTGGGCGGCCAAAGAGCAGTCGCAGTGCCTTATCATTGGGCGTATCGCAGATTTCAAAGCGATCGATGCCCAGTTTGGTGGTGTCAACGTTGCAGACTGGCTTTGGATCTTCATAAGCATTAGTTTCAGCGTTGTATACCTTGATTTCACTGACCAACGGGTCGACCTGAGCGCGCTGTTCGGCAGGAACTGTGGTGAAGTCGGCATCTCCAGCCTGGAGCATCGCAAAGCGAGTTCCAAACTCGGGGATGTTTCTTAGTACAACACGATCAACCTTGGCAGGTTCTCCCCAGTAATCAGCGAACTTGGTCAGGACAATTTCCTGTCCAGGAGTCCAGTGATCCATCTGGAAGGCACCGGTGCCATTGGTGATGGGAGTGAACGGGTTCTCAGCATCTGGCATTGAATAGAAATTCTGCCAGGTATCGCAGCTATCGTCCCAGCCGCCATTTTCGATGACCCATTCCTTGTCCATGATGGCGCCCCAGTTATTGGCGATTGTGGGCAGGAAAGGCCCCCAGGACTGGGCGAGTTTCATGGTAACAGTGTTCGTAGCTTCGTCAATGGTGAACTTGGATTTGACGTCCTCGCAAACCTGCTTGAGCAGGGCGGGGTCATTCGCAATCAAAGCTTCGCGATCGTCAGCAGAAGCGCCGTCATCAACAAGCATGGTGATGTCATCTTTGCCAACTCCGAAGAAAGGTTCAGAGAGCATCCACTGAGGAGTAGAATAACCACCTTGCAGCAGACCGCGCACGAATGAATAAACCACATCGGAGGGGGTCAAGTCGCCACCCGCGTGGAATTTGACGCCTTCGCGGATCTTGAAGGAGAATTCGGAACCGTCATCAGAGACTGTATAGGATTCTGCGAGCATGGGGACGAATTTGTCGGTTGCTTCACCATCATAGAATACAAGGGTCTCATAGACGTTCTGCAGAACTTCACCGGAAGCGGTATCGTAGCAGGCTGCGGGGTCGAGGGTGAGCGCATCGCCAATGTTTGCTGTGGTGATGGTCATTGGTTCCTTGGAATCTGCAGATTTCTCAATGGTGCGATAGACAATGCCTGAGAAGATCGGGTTCATAATACGACCGCTGGTCCACTTCTGTTCGTACGCATGGGAGGTTACGAGCGCTACAGGCACACCAGGAACCTGATCGTAGTACAGTTGATTGAACCTCTGATAGACTTCGTGACGGGCGGCGGCGTCAACCAATGACACACCTTCGTCCAGGAGAACTTTGAACTGATCTTTGAGATCCTGGGGCATGTTCTGGCGGGCGCCATAGGTACCGGTCGTATAGGGTTGATACCAGTTGTGGGCGTCATGGATATCTTCCAACCAGCCAGCGGTCATGATCGGGATTTTGTGAGCGCGCTGAGCGGTCAGATAGGCCGGCCAGGGCAGACCCAAAACTTCAACAACAAACTTTTCGTTGACTTCAGCCAGATTGGCTTGCAAAATCTCAGCATAGATCTGGCGGGTGGTGTTACCCGTGTTATAGAGCATCTGCAGACGGAAACCCATCTCCCAGATGTCATCAGGGTCTTCACCAGCAACGATACCATCGCCATCTACATCAGCCAGCTTGAATTCTTCAGCGGCTTTTTCGAGGTCCAATGAGTAGTGGGGAGCGTTTGCGTCGTAACCGGGCATGCCAACAAGGGACAGCACGTATGACGGAATGGCTTCGCCATTATAGACTTCATCAATGACGATCTGGGCATCAAAGGCATAAGCAAAGCCCTTGCGCACATGCACGTCCGAGAAGAAGGTTGGGGGAACACCGTTGCCATCCAGTTTGTTTGAACCGATATAGGGGTTCAAAGCAACTGGCTCAGCAGGTTCCTCGACGGGTGCCTCGGTGGGGACTTCAGGTTCTGCTACAACGGGTGCCTCAGTGGGCTCCGCTACAGGAACATCTGTCACTACTGGGGCTGGTGTTTGGCATGCAGCCAAAACCATACTCGCTACCAATACAACTGCAACTAACAAGTACAACTTACGCATTGTTTTCTCCTCCTTGAGAGATTAAAAATGGGTTGACAAAAATGATTGACAAAATCACAGTATGTCCTTTAATAAGCACCTCCTCGATCCAAACCTAAACTTTGAAACAAGCCACAAAATGGCCCGGAGTGATTTCACGGAATTCAGGTCGTTCTTCCGCGCAATGCTCGTCCGCGATTGGGCAGCGGGTGCGGAAGCGACAGCCGGAAGGCGGATTGGCTGGTGAGGGCACGTCGCCTTCGAGGATAATACGCTTGCGCGTTTCATAATAGACCGGGTCAGCCACCGGAATAGCCGATAGTAGCGCTTGGGTATAAGGATGGAGTGGGTTGAGATAAATTTCGTTGCGATCAGCCATTTCGGCCATGATGCCTAGGTACATGACCGCGACACGATCACTGATGTGCCGCACCATCGACAGGTCGTGGGCGATGAAGAGATAGGTGAGATTAAGGTCGCGCTGCAGATCCTCAAATAAGTTGATGATCTGGGCCTGAATGGAAACATCCAATGCTGAGATCGGTTCGTCGCAAACCACAAACGAAGGGTTCATAGCAATGGCTCGGGCGATGCCAATTCGCTGACGCTGACCGCCCGAGAATTCGTGCGGGTATCGCAACATAAAATCAGGCGAGAGACGTACCATTTTCAACAATTCCGCCACACGTTCATCAATCTGTTTGCCGCTTGCCAAGCCAAAGGAAAGCAAAGGTTCACCGACGATATCCCTGAGGGTCATACGCGGATTGAGGCTGGCATAAGGATCCTGGAAGATCATCTGCATGTCTTTGCGCATCAAGCGCATCTCTTCGTTATTTAAGCTAACCAGTTCGGTGTCTTTGAAGAAAATTTTACCTGCGGTCGGTTCGTACAGCTTGATGATGGCCCGACCTGTTGTAGTCTTGCCACAACCAGATTCCCCTACCAATCCAACAGTCTCACCTTTTTTAATGGTGAACGAGATGCCATCCACCGCACGTACAGCTCCGACCTGGCGGCGAATCACACCACGGAAAATCGGGAAGTGCACTTTAAGATCTTCGACTCTTACCAAAACATCATTCTCTGTCTGCATTAACGTTCTCTCCCGGTTTTGGTGTCCACAAAACACGCCACATTATGTCGATCGCCGACGGGTTCAAGGGCTGGGTTTTCGTTCCAGCAGTGCTTCACTACAAACTTGCATCGAGGTGCAAAGGGACAAGCCTGGGGTTTCCTGTAAAGTACCGGTGGCATGCCATCAATGGAGTACAAGCGCTGGCGGGATTGGGCTTGAATCTGCGGCAAACTGCCTAACAAACCAAGTGTATAAGGGTGGGTTGGGTTAGCGTAAAGATCCTTAACCTGGGATTCTTCGATGATATAGCCACCATACATGACTGCTACGCGGTGAGCAATGGACGCCACCACGCCAAGGTCATGCGTAATCCAAATAATCGCCATGCCAAGTTGCTCCCGCAACCGGATGGTCAGCTCAACAATTTGCGCCTGGATAGTTACATCCAAAGCGGTGGTCGGCTCATCCGCGATCAGAATTTGCGGGTTGCACGAAAGCGCCATGGCAATCATCACACGTTGGCGCATGCCGCCTGAATACTGATGGGGGTAATCTTTTAATCGATCTGCAGCTTGCGGGATACCGACCTGTTCGAGCAGTTCAATGGAACGCTTCTGCGCTTGTTCTTTATTAAAACCCATGTGCAGCATCAGTGGTTCAGCCATTTGCTTGCCGATGGTCATAACAGGGTTCAATGAGGTCATCGGGTCCTGAAAGACCATGGCGATTTGACCACCGCGAACATGCCTCATCTCTTCTGGGGACATCTTCAGCAGGTCGTTACCGCGGAAGTTAGCCACTCCAGATACAATTTCACCCGGGGGCATGGCAACCAGCTTCAAGATGGAGAGCATGCTCACGCTCTTGCCGCAACCACTCTCACCCACTACGCCAAGCGTTTCCCCTTCGTCAAGATGGAAGGATATCCCGTTCACTGCATGGATAATTCCTTCGGGAGTTTTGAAGCGAGTTTGAAGGTCGTGGACATTTAGTAGTTCATTAGTCATTGATTTGTCCTTGTGGTGAGGAGGGATTGAATCAATTTGTGTCTATGCTCGTTATTTTCTGTGTTTTTAATCAGCATATACTCACATGGTGTAAAAATTATAATCGAATCCTGAAAATGAGGGGGATATTAAAGCGAGATTAAAGGGAATAATTATCATATTTTGAGATCAATCTCCGAATTGGTTCATAATTACGGGTATTTAATAATCTGCAATAGACGGGGGCATTCCCGACTACAGTACAAGAGTACAAATCACCTGAAAAGTCGACGATAAAATCGATTTGGGTGAGCGCAACTCTGTCATAAGTCTGGATTATTAGCTTGTGCGGTTTAGTATAAACTTCGGCACCAATCTGGGTCATCGTGCTCAAGTGGCTCTGCCGGGATACAATGGGGTCCACTTCATTGTCTTTGTTTTCCACGGCAAAGTGAATCAGCGTATCCATTGCATCTGCTGAGTCGCGGAAGTTCGGGTTGAGCATATTGTCCATCAGGTAGCCACCAATGCCGAGCAGCAAAGCCACCATAAAAATCATGCCTACCACTCCACCATTACCTTGCTTTTCCATAGCTGAGTCGATGAGAAGATTCTCGATCAAACCAGCTATGCCAGCCAGTAACGCAAGAGCAATGGAACCAAGAATGATGAATTGTGATGAGCCAGCAAGTGATGGATACTTAATAAAGGAGGAATAAACAGGGTAAAACTGATGAGTTAACCAAGACATCCAGTCGATTGGCAGCCACAGAATCATGACCACAAGTAGCACAGATAGCCCTATCCAGAGTAATAAGGCAACCGCTGCTTTGTCTATGCGGGCTGAGAGCCAACCCACCAACATGCAGAGCAGAACACAAAGTATTAACCCAGGCACAAATTTACCAAAGGGCAATACGACGTGTGATTGTGCCAGACTGAGCGCATCCAAACCCCAGGTTAACACAGAGAAGACCAGCCCTCCTATCGCACCATAAAGCGCGCCCAGTCCTTGTCGTCGCTTTTCAAAGGGAGCAGTTTTCATACATTTATTATATATCGAATCATTAAATGATAGATAGACGTGGTCAAAGTCACTGAGTCGCCAAGCGTGATTTACCCATTCACTCAATGCAATTAAAAAGGCTGGTTCGTTTACAAAACCAGCCTTTTTAAGAAACATAAATTGCGGATTAACCGCGGCGTTCGAAGCTGCCACCGGTGCGGCTTCCGCCACTGCTACGACGGTCGCCGCCACTGCTGCGTCGGTCTCCACCACCACTGCTCCTGTGGTCGCCACCTGGGCGTCCACCAGAAGGTCGTGAGCCGCTACTCTTGGAGCGGTTGGCGTTGTCGTGTTCGCGGGCTTCCTCAGCCGTCCAACCTTCGAGCAGAGCCTTGCGAGACAAGCGGATCTTGCCAGCTGGGTCCACATCGATCACCATTACAGTGAGTTCGTCACCCACATTAACGACGTCCTCAACTTTCTCAATACGCTCACTGGCGAGTTGAGAAATGTGCACCAAACCATCCACACCAGGAAGAATTTGAATGAAAGCACCAAAATCAGTGACACGCACGCACTTGCCAGTATAGACCTTGCCAATCTCAGCGCTCTCGGTGAGTGCCAAAATGCGATCTCTGGCTTCATCAAAACCGATCCCATCGGTCGAGGCGATATAAATGGTACCATCGTCATCGATGTCGATCTTGGTGTTGGTTTCTTCCTGCAGCGCGCGGATGTTCTTACCGCCTGGACCAATAATCGCGCCGATCTTGTCGATAGCGACTTTAATGGTCTCAATGCGGGGAGCAAACGGCTTGAGGGTTTTGTTGGGTTCTGGTAGTGCTTCAAGCATCTTATCCATAATATGGAAGCGGGCAACCTTGGCACGATCCAATGCTTCGGACATGATCTCTGGGGTGATACCCTTGATCTTGATGTCCATTTGCAGCGCTGTGATACCAAATTTGGTGCCGGCAACTTTGAAGTCCATGTCGCCGAGGTGATCTTCGGTACCGAGAATGTCGGTCAGAATAGCGTATTTATCGCCTTCCATGATCAAACCCATCGCCACACCGGAGACAGGTGCCTTGATCGGCACGCCAGCATCCATCAGGGAAAGGGTTGAACCACACACAGAACCCATCGAGGAAGAGCCATTGGAGGCCATGACTTCCGAGACCAGGCGCATCGTATATGGGAAGGTTTTCTCATCAGGCAGCACGGGCATTAGAGCGCGTTCTGCCAGGGCACCATGACCAATTTCACGTCGGCTCTGACCGCCCAGGCGCTTGACTTCGCCGGTCGAGTAACCAGGGAAATTGTAATGATGCATATATCGTTTTGATTCCATGCCGTTCAGGTTGTCGAGTTCCTGAGCTTCTTTGGGGGTGCCAAAGGTGGTCATGGTCAACACCTGGGTCTCACCGCGGGTGAACAAGGCAGAGCCATGCGCGCGGGGTATCAGGTTAACTTCGCATTTGATCTCGCGTACTTGGTCGAGGGTGCGATTATCGGGGCGTTTGCCTTCGTTGAGGATGCGCTCGCGGACGATCATACGTTCGGCTTCGTCATAAGCGGCTGCGTATTTGGCAGTCAGTTCAGCGGTTGGCTCAGCGCTTGCGAACATCTCGTTCACGAAAGCGGTTTTGAGCTCAGCGATGCCGCCGTACATGCTTTCCTTTTTGTAAGGAGCATCGAGGATGGCGGTCAGCCGGTCAAAGATCGCGGCTTTGGTGGTATTGAACAATTCAGAGTCTTCAATATCCAGCTTCACTTCGCGCTTGACTTTGCCGATCTCGGCAGCCATGCGTTCCTGTAATTCGCAGATCGGTACGATGGACTGATGCGCCAGTTGCAGCGCTTCGACCATCAGCATTTCGGTGACTTCCTTAGCGCCGGCTTCAACCATCAGGATGGCGTCTTTGGTACCGGCGACACGCAGGTCGAGGGTGGAAACTTCCATCTGTTGCAGGGTTGGGTTAACGACTAATTTGCCGTCTACAAAACCAACGCGCACTGCGCCGACAGGTCCGCCAAAGGGAACGTCTGAGATCATCAAAGCGGCAGAAGCGGCGTTGATGGCCAGCATGTCGAGTGGGTTGTCCGCATCAGCGGAGAGCGACATCAGCACAACCTGTACCTCATTACGCATCCCATGGGGGAAAAGCGGACGCAGGGGGCGGTCGGTCAGGCGAGCCACCAGGGTGGCATCAGTTGAGGGGCGACCTTCACGGCGGAAGAAAGAGCCGGGAATTTTGCCGCCGGCGTACATACGTTCTTCGTAGTCGACGGTCAGGGGGAAGAAGTCTGCGCCTTCGCGCAGGCCACCCATCGTGGCAGCAGCAAACATAACGGTATCACCCTGTCTTAAGGTGACTGATCCTCCGGCCTGGAGGGCGAGGCGACCTGTCTCAAAGGTGACTTCTTTATCACCCAACATGGTCGAATAGAAAACGGGTTCTAGTAACATATTGTCCTTTCGTCTGGTGTGCCAGTTAGGGACTGAAAGCCACAGGTCAACCTGATTGACCAACACCTTTCAATACCCGACTGGCAGCAATAAATTGTTAAATCACAGAGAATGCGCTCTCAGGCAAACCGAAGATCTGCCTGGCAGGCATCCTCCGTGATAGGTTCCATCCTTGAAGAATTACTTCTTGCGAATATTCAGCGCGTCCGTGATGGTCAGGAAGCGTGTGTAATCCTTTTGGCGCAAGTAAGTCAAAAGGCGGCGGCGTTGACCCACCAGCTTCAGCAAGCCACGGCGAGAGGACTCATCGTGTTTATTGATCCTGAGGTGATCGGTCAGTTGGGTGATACGTTTGCTGAGCAACGCGATTTGGACCTCGGGTGAACCGGTGTCGCCTTCTTTGCGCTCAAACTTTTTTATGATCTCGGTTTTTAATTCTGCTTTCAATGCCATGACGTATGCTCCTTAAGATTTTTTATGCAGGTCTCCAGGATAGCAGCCTAAAAAAAGACCGCGCACCGGACCAGTCAATGACAAGATTATATCAGAACCCCCACAGGTTGCAAGTTGAACGATTCAAGCTTGTTTCAGGACAAACGACTCAAGCCTGTTTCAGTATCACAAGTTCATAGAAGAGCCTGCCAGCCTGCCCCCGACCAGGAAGGTCGGGTTTAGTCCTTCCCCTTGCGGGAAGGAACTGGAACTTCGCCATTTATTTGTGTCATCCAGAGCTTTTCCTGTGTCATCCAGAGCCTCTTTTGCGAAGGATCTGGCTTTTGCTCTTACAAAACAATCGTGCCACGCCAAAGAGTCAACGGCCAGATCCCTCCTGCGTCGGGATGACACAATAAGACGTCATCCTCGCCTGATTTATTAGGGTGACGTCGAACACCTTTTTCAGTGTCCTCCAGACTCTCTTTTTCTGTGTCCTCCAGACTCTCTTTTTCAGTGTCATCCAGAGCCTCTTTTGCGAAGGATCTAGCTTTTTGCTCTTACAAATCAATTGTGCCACACCAAAGAGTCAACGGCCAGATCCCTCCTGCGTCGGGATGACACAGGGAGGCTCGCGTCGGGATGACACAATCAAGCTCCATCCTCGCCTGATTTATTAGGGTGACGTCGAACACCTTTTTCAGTATCATCCAGACACTCTTTTTCAGTATCTTCCAGAGCCTCTTTTTCAGTGTCATCCAGAGCCTCTTTTGCGAAGGATCTGGCTTTTGCTCTTACAAAACAATCGTGCCACACCAAAGAGTCAACTGCCAGATCCCTCCTGCGTCGGGATGACACACTACGTCAAGCCAAAGAGTCAACTGCCAGATCCCTCCTGCGTCGGGATGACACAATATGCCACGCCAAAGAGTCAACGGCCAGATCCCTCCTGCGTCGGGATGACACAAGCAGAGAC
>JBASOE010000125.1:0-52235 GCA_049657925.1 Anaerolineaceae bacterium | reverse complement strand
CGACCCGAGCGAAACCTTCTTTGACAATCTTTCGGGTCAGATGCCAACCTTTGGAGCGCAATACTTCCAAAGCAATGAGTGCTGTTGCGGCGTTTTCAACCTGGTGAAAACCGAGCAAAGGCAGGCTCAAGTTCAGAGGTGAATTTGTCAGAAGAGTCTTCTGGTGGGGACGGTTTGAACGGCTCACAAAAACTGCTAATTGAGCATTAAGGCTATGTTTCAGCTCTTGGTATTCGAGCGCGTCCTCGACGAGTGTGATTGGTGAATGTTTTTCAGTGGCAATGCGTGTGAGTTCGGCTCTGGACTCAGCCTTCTGAGGAGAAACCACAACGGGCACGGCTTGTTTGATGATTCCGCCTTTTTCGCAAGCAATCTCGGTCAGCGTGTTCCCCAGAACAGCGGTGTGGTCGTATGAGATCGAGGTGATCACAGACACTTCGGGTGTGATGACATTGGTAGCATCCAAGCGACCGCCCAATCCGACCTCAATGACAGAAATGTCGACCTTCTCTTGAGCGAAATAATTGAAAGCCAGGGCTGTTGTGAGCTCAAACGTGGTAATCTCGGGCACTTTTACAATCAAAGGCTTGATCTCATCCGTGAGTTCAATCAACCTTGATTTAGTGATCTGCTGATGATTGATCTGGATGCGTTCGGTGAATTCAACCAGGTGAGGAGAAGTGTAAAGCCCAACTTTATAACCCGCTTGTTGAAGTGCGGAGGCGATGAACGAAGCCGTTGAGCCCTTGCCCTTGGTGCCAGCAACGTGCACGGTAGGAAATGATTGATTAGGGTTGCCGAGCAACGCCATCATCTTATTCATCCGATCCAGCTTGAAGAAGCGATGCGCGTCGTCCACATGACGTTTCATGCTGAAATCGATGAAGGAATAGATGAAATTTAGGGCTTCGTTGTAGCGTGTTTCCAAGTCAGGGGAATCAGAAATACTCATTCAAAAAACCTCAGCAATTTGAATTAGGGAGCGCGCAAGTCGACACGCCAGACATAACCAATGATTCCAACGGCTGTAGCTTCAACCAATACACATTCACGATTTGTCTGGTCGAACATTCGCTCGGGCATTGAGAGAAGTCGTACCTTCACACCTTCAGGAATCCTGCCAGTGGCGCTATAACCTTCATAACACCCGTTGCGGGCGAAGACAGGACGCACGGTGATCAGATCAATCACCGGTGTAGCAGTAGGCGTTTCGGTCGGAGTCGGTGAAATGTAGACGGTTGGCGTTGGTGTCAGCGTTGGCGTAGAAGTCGGCGTAGGTGTCAACGTAACAGTTGGGGTGCGAGTAACCGTTGGCGTACGGGCCAGGTTACGCTCGTAGACGGACTGGCTGATACCACGGTAGGCTGTGCTGATCAGGATACCCAAAAGAATAATACCGATGATCCCACCCAAGATAGCAACTGTGTAACTGAGCGACAGTCCTTTTTTCAGTTCAATGACGCGTGGGTCCTGAGGGAAGCGCTTGCGCACCTTGCGGGCGATCATAAACGCGTCGAAAGCCAAAAATTTATTACCGTTTTTCAAGGCATCCTCAGCGCGGGTAATGGCATCTTCGTGCCCCTGGATATCCGTCTCAAGATTGCTGATGTCGTTCTCGAGGGTCAAGCTTTGAGCATCGTAGGCATCCAACGCTCTCAATAAGTCGAGGTTTTCGCGAGCCGCTGAGATTTTTTGATGGGCGTTGGCAATCGTGGGGGCTTCCTGAGTGTCCTTCTTTAAGCGCTGGGTGTTATCGAGCAGCGATTGGATGGTGGCAGGGATGAGCATGTCCAACTTGTTGCCGAGCCGGGAGATCTGGGGAATTTCGCCGTACTTCATGCGGATGCGCTCAAGGACACCTTTCGCTTCGGCTAACTTGGCGGGAGGAATCTTGCCGCTCATGCTTACCAGGTCACCGACGTTATTGATTAATGCCAGGTCAGCGCGAACCTCGGCAGCTTTATCGATATACTCGGGAATGGCAACGGCGCTGGCAGCAGTCTGTAACTTGCCCAACGCGGTGACCAGGTCCCCCTGCAATAACAGATTTTGCCCTTCCTTGAAAACGTCATAGGCTTGCATCTGATTTTCAAGGTCATGGCGCAGCTCTTCACCTTCGCGCCAGCGTTTGATGCCGGCATCTTCGAGGTGGTCAAAAGCCTCATCGAGGTAGTTCAGGGCAACTTGGTAGCGGAAAACACGCGCTGCACTTTGGGCTTTACCATAGGCTTTGCCAGCCTCAGGCGGCAGCGCTACAGAGGGGATATTGCCTGAACGCAGGTACTCCTCTGCTTCGGATCTGTGCTCTTGCGCCCGTGTCCAGGCCGGTTCCATCTGGATGACTTTTTCGTACAAAGGGATCGCTGCCTGGTAATTGCCTTTGTAGAAGGCCTCCTCGGCTTCATCCATCATGCGTTCTGCTTCGGGATCGTGACTGGAAGCAAAGAATTTGCGCATGGGGTCGATGCCGGTTGCTCCATCCAGATCGTCGGAACGCAAGGACATGCGGGTTACTGGTTCTGAAGTCGGAATGGGTGGCAATTCTGCTTTAACATGTTGTACAGGTGGAACACCGACAGTTTCTTCTGAGGTCGCTTTGGGTTTCCGGCGGGGTGCAGGTCGTTCGACGGGTATGGTTGGTTTTTCCTCAAGAGGTTGGGCAGCGGAGGGGACTTGAGTTGCTGGAGAGGCTTGACGGCGACTGCGCTCACGACGCAACTCGCGCAAAAGGCGATTGGCTTCTTCAAACTCGTCAATCTCAACTTTTTCAGCAATACGCTTGGTCGCCAAAGCCTCCAGAAAGGTTGAAAGGCTGTTTTCGACAGCTAACAACTCGTCTTCGGTTGGGTTTTTCTGGGCGAGCACTTTGCTCGCCTGGTTGATTAAGTCAGTGATCATCACGGTTCCTTTCGAACCCGTCCTTTAAAGGCGTTTGGATTGCAGCATTCGCACCGCTTCAATCATTTCAGAAGCGGTTTGGAATCTGCCATCCAAAGCTCTTTCAAGGAATTGCATCTCAGCCTCATTCAGGCGTTTTTGGACATCAAACGAGTAAGAAGCCTTGTAATGTGTGGGTGAATTGGCGATATCTTCGGGTCTGTTAGGGCCAACCGCTACTGAACCGGGGGCTTGGCGACCAGTGAAGATATGATGCAGCGCGCGCGAACTGAACTGGATCAGGTCGGCGTGTTGAATTTGGGGTGAGAAGCTTTCGGGCATCCAGTGGCCGATGTTCCAGTCAATCATGATGACTTGCTGGCGAATGTCATTCCAGTAGTAATGCAGCAACTTGTGATCAAGGTACGTTGCACCGCTGGCGTGGGCTTTCTCGAGATATCCCAGAATTTGCAGGGAAATATCCAGGACCTGGCGCATGCTCAGATTATTGACAAAATTACCACGGGTATAACCCGCATCACACAAAAGGTAGAGGTTGTCTTCCCAGCGGCGTTCCAGGATCACGAATGGCAGCCAGCCGTCGTCGATGCGCTCATCAAACTCCTCGAGGACCTGATTGGTCTCATCGGGGCTGAAAATGGACAATTTTCCCATCACTCCTGAGGCTTGCCCCATGGTTTCCATCTGTTTGGTCAGAGGAGCGATCTCGGATGGCCAGACTGTGCCATCGTGCGGTTTGAAGAAACCAGATTGCAGCATAGGCGTGAGACCGTTCATGCCCTGCAGGCCAGCCAGGATATTGTATTCCTCACGAAAGAGTGGTTTGGAATAAGCAAGCTTGTCGTGGCGCATGACCTTGAAAGCTGGGTCACGTTTGTAATCGGTGTGACCAGTAGTGTGCTTCAGTAAAAAGACGCGCGCGCTTGAGCCAGCGGCCTCAGGGATGGAATAATCCTGATGCGCAGCTGTCAGCCAGGTATCCAGTGGTTCGGCCAGGTAGAGGCCGGTGCGTAAATCGAGTTTTTCTTCTTTCATGCTATTGCTCTTTAGAGTTGGCCAATTTTACCATTTTCGGAGGTCAGAGGCGCTGAAGTAGTCCGCGTCCCTTCTAACGAGTTCATTGAACCAAGGCAGCAACGGATGGATGCTCTCAATTTTTTCAACCGTTGAGAGGATGTGCTCGCGGTCAGGGTTGGCAAGCAGGTCATTGTACTGTTTTTGCCAATCACGGATGATTGATCTCTTGCGTGTGGGGGGCTGGAGTAGCACTTCGAGTTGCGCCAACGAGAACATAAGGTCTCCAGCGCTATTTTGAGCCAATTTTGTACGGGCCATCTCAGGCGTGTTGACAACCTGCAATGAGCGAGAAATGGCATGAAAATAGCGTGAAATTTGTAGCAGAGATTGGTTGATCTGGCTGAAGAAAGGTTGGGATGTTTCCATCAGCCAACGCAAAGGTTTGAGTTCGTTCCTTTGTAATCGCTGCCAGAACTCAAAATAACTAAATTGAGCTTGATCGATCAGATAAATAAATTCCTGAGCGGATTCTCTGAATATGCCTTGCTCTGTCACCTTTGCCCAGTCCTGAGCTACCTGGAAAAGACTAGTGGTTACCTTGGTTAGCAATTGAGGTTCTATGGCACCCTTTGGCAGCTCAAGACTGGACCATTGCCTTTGGCGGATTTTGCTCATTATCGGCAAAATCTGGCCAAACCAGGTGGTCTCCGCTTGCCACATTTCGATCAAGATTTTCCAGTCACTGGCAGGTCTGGTTTGACCGGTTTGAGTGGACTGACCTGATTGGACGCGTACCTGCCAGGCTCGTACCAGTTCGAGAGTTTCGTAGAATTCCGCGACTCTCACGCGGTCTTTGGCTGGGAATGCATTGATCGGCCAGCGTTCAGGCAAATTGCTGAGGGGTGAAAATGCAGATTCGACTGCTTGTTGAATCAACTGGTAGCCTTGATGGAAACCAGGCAGTAATTCCCGTATCTGGTTCAGCGCGGATTGAGTTGGGAAACCGCGCCGAATTTCCAGGTGGAAGACTTGTAAAGCTTCCAGTTGCACCGAATTGAGGTTGCTGGTCTCTGCATCCATCAGGGGTAAATCAAGCTGGGTGGTCTGATAGTGCAGCCAAGGCACAGGCCAGCCTTCGGAAGTAGCAATCTCGCGGAGGGTAGTGATATCCTGGGCATCTGCGATGCTCTGTGCGACGTATCGATAATGGCTGAGCCAATCAGGTTGCCCGAGTAATTGCGTCAAAGCGAGGGGTTGGGATGCCAACTGGCTGCCAAGTTGGGTCGCGCTTTGTTGTAGTTCTGACCCAGTCGTGAGTTGTTTGACCCATTCTTCAACCTCTTGAATTTGTTTGGCAATTTGCGGAAGGTAGAGTGCACCCGGTTCCAGTGAGAAAAGCTGGTGGACTGCTTTAAGGCATGCTTTGAGATCCCCAGTTTCCCAGTTTCGATAGAGGTCGCGAGTGAGAGAAAGCAGCAAGTTAATGCCAGCCAGCTGCTCGCGTGGAAAACCAAGAAAACTGGCGGCGGGGTCTGACAGAAGTTCCCTGGCCTGGAGGAATTGGTTGCCCAATTGTTGTGCTGGACGGAGTACTGACCAATCTACTGAGAGATTCTCGAGCGCGTTTCGATAGGCTATGAGCCGTTCTATGATGGCAGGGTCATTTGAAAGCGAAGACGGTTCTTCCGCATTCTTATTAAGCCAGGTCAGTATTTCAGGTGTTGGGTTTGAATTCGAGCTCGGTATTGTCACTAACTTGCGCATAGCCATAATGAGTTTGGTTAAATCAAACGGAAAATCAGCCCCACTGTTGATTTCCTGGGTGGTCCACATCGCTTGGTCCCAGTCTTGGGAAAGAATGGCTTTGCTGATTTGTGGGAAGTCTGGGTGCTTGGCTAAAGCCGGTATCATCAGGCAGAAATCCAACAATCTCCAGCTCTCGCCATCGTTACCGTTGAAATTCTTAATAATCAACTGGGTAACCTGCTTGGTTTGGTCGATTTCACCTCGATCGACGAGTCTGCTTGCCAGCATGGCTGCTGCTTCAAGCATTTGTTTGGCATCGGTGCTAACGCCCAGCTTCTCCAGCGAGCCGCGCACTTCAATTGCTTCTTGTAGGACAGTTGCATCGCTGATGTCATGCAGCATTTTGTCAAAGTACATTTTGAATTCGGAAGATCTCATATTCAGGAGGGATTCCATGAATTCAATGCGGAAACGCAGTTGGGTGATCTCGCGGTCAGACAGCTTGGAATTGTCTCGAGGCCAACCGAGGTCTTGTATTAGTCCCGAGGTGGTTTGTTCGAGTAAGAGATTGCCTTCGGCAATTAACTGTTGATAATCAAGGTCTGGATTGATCGCCTCATCAGGGTTCTGTGGGTCAAAGCGCAATCCGTTGCCCCAGTCAATAAAAGAGAGTTTTCCCTCAAGAGCATTCCAGTAGATATGCTCCATCTTGACGTCGTTCCAAAGGATGCCCTTTTCGTGGACCTTGGGGAGCAAATTAAACAGTCCGACCAGCACTTTGAGTACCAACACCTGGGGGAATTGGCTTTTACCTTGCTGCAAATCTTTGAGCATGCTATCGATGGAGATGCCTTGTACACGTTCACTAACCATGAACAGATTGGCCGTGCCAGATGTGCCAGGGATGCTTTCGTCGATAAACCTGGGAGTGTGAATAAGCAGTGATCCTCTCTTGTAATCCAAGCCGTTGAGTTCTTTGAGGATATTGCCTTCGCTCTCAATTTGGGCAGCTTGACGGACGATTGTGCCGCCTGAGACATTCTGAACTGGCCGCTTCATCACGCCGAGGTCAAGCCCAAGTTCGCTTTGCACACTCAGCACTTCACCAGCATCTCCACGACCAACCACTTCAAGGAGCTGCCATTGCTTCTGTCGTCCTTGTACAGTTTTAGGCATGCTGAGATTATAAACGAGACAGGAAAAGCTTAGATTTCTGTTTCTTTGGAACGATACTGAAGGGCTTCTGCCAGTATTCTGGTTCAAAAACATAGAATCAGGCATTATTTGCGTTCTTGACACAATTTTTACGCAATATAATTGATCTGTTAAAAAATAATTGCACATGGAGAAAAACAATGTATTCGAAACAAACTGTTCTGAAGAACAATTCTGGTCTGCATGCACGCCCTGCTTCTGAGTTTGTGGCAATGGCGAAGAGATACGAATCTAAAGTCACCGTTAAGCGACTTGATAGTGAGGATGCCATTGAAGCCAACGCAAAATCAATCATCAAGATCCTGGCTCAGGGCATTTCGGCTTATACTCCCATCGAAATTGCGGCGGATGGCCCAGACGAACAGGAAGCAGTTGAAAATTTAGTGGCTTTGGTCGACACAAAGTTTGGTGAGGATTAATTTACGAAGCCATTAACAATTAAAACAATACAGATCGGATGGAGAGTTGATGAGAATCCTTAAAGGTAACCCTGTATCCAGGGGCATTGCCATTGGGAAAGTGTTTATTTATAAAGCCTTTATGGCAGATGTACACGAATCATATTTTGAAGCTGGATTGGAAAAAGAGTATTTCAAGAAATTTAAAGATGCGGTACAAGCTGCGGAAGCCGAACTTGATGCGATTGTAGCCAATTTATCAGCTGAATCTCCAGAAAAAGCAAAGATTTTCACTGCCCACATTGAAATTCTGAACGATGAAGAAGTTGATGAGGGCGTAAAGGAAATGATCTATAGTGATCATGCCATGCCAGATTATGCCGTTGATAGGGTATTTACTGATTTTGCAATTCTGCTCGGGAAGGCTAAGGATCCACTGATTGCAGCACGTGCTGCCGACTTGCGTGATGTACGCAACAGAGTGCTGCGAATTTTGAAAGGTGAGAAGGAAAACAACCTGGCACATCTGCCGGGCAAGGTAATTGTGGTAGCGCATGACCTTCTGCCCAGCGATACGGCAACCCTTGACCGCAAGCATGTGATGGGCATCATCACCGAAGCAGGCGGAGCGACTTCACATACAGCCATCATCGCCCGTGGATATAAGATCCCTGCAGTGTTAGGCGTCTCAGAAGCCACAGAAATCATGAAAGATGGCGAGATTATCGTGATGGATGCATTAACGGGCAAAGTGATGCTTGAACCTCAACAGGAGACCATCCGCGAATTTGAAGTCAAACTTGCGCAATACATTAAAGATGAGCGGGAAACCAGTGAATATCTCGATAAAATCCCCTTAGTGAAAAGCGGTGAAAAATATAGTATTGGCTTGAACATTGGTTCTACAGAACCTGATGAGGGCTTTAAGTACAGTGATTTTGTGGGACTGTTCCGAACTGAATTTTTATATATGGAAAGCGAACACATGCCGACCGAAGAAGAGCAATTCGAGGCTTATAAGAGGGTGCTAACCAATGCCATGGGCAATCCGGTCACTCTACGAACGCTTGACATTGGCGGAGACAAATCGCTGCGCTATCTTGTGCTGCCAAAAGAGGAAAATCCTTTCCTTGGAAATCGCGCTTTGCGCTTATGCCTGAGTATTCCTGAATTATTCAGAACACAGCTACGGGCTGCTCTGCGCGCTTCGGTTTTTGGCGAGATGTGGATTATGTTCCCAATGGTGGGTACGATCGATGATGTCCGTGCTGGTATAGGTGCAGTGAACATGGTGAAAGACGAACTGCGGGCTGAAAGAATCCCCTTCGACGAAAAGATCAAGGTTGGGATTATGATCGAGATTCCGTCCATAGCTATCATTTCTGATCTGGCTGCCAGGGAAGTAGACTTTGCCAGTGTAGGTACCAACGACTTAACTCAATACCTGCATGCTGTAGACCGTATGAATGCCAAAATAGTTGATTATTATCAAAGTATGTCACCTTCCATGTTCCGTATGCTGGGTACAATCTTCTCTGAGTTCGACAAGGCTGGCAAGCCGGTATCTGTCTGTGGAGAGCTGGCAGGGGATCCATTGGCGGCGATTGTGCTGTTTGGATTGGGACTGCGAAAATTCAGTATGAACGCAGCTAACATTGCCCATGTCAAGCGCACGCTTTCGAAATTCACATTGAAGGAAACCGAGGAGATCGCTCAAAAGGTCACCTGCATGTCGACCCAAGCTGAAGTTCTCGAATTCCTAAAAGCCGAGGTCAGTAAACGAAATTAATAATTGCTGCCGCTGGCTGTGTGAGTTATGTTTATTCTCCTTGAAGAAAGCTGGCAATCGTGCAATCCATGGCGCGAATGCATTTGTTCAAAATTTGTAACGATGACTTGCTATATTCATTCAAAAACTGAGTTGGGGGAGAGAACTACTATTTGTGGATGCTGTATGCCTCCGCCGATTAAGCCACCGAAGCTGAGTTTAGATTTCTGTTTCTTTGGAGCGATATTGGAGAGCTTCGGCAAGGTGCTCAGGCAGCAAGGGATCAGAACCAGCCAAGTCCGCGATAGTGCGGCCGAGTTTTAACACACGATGATAGCCGCGTGCGGTCAGGCGCAATTGGCGCATGGCAGTTTGCATCAGTGTTTCAGCTGCACCATCCAGATGACAATACTGACGAATTTCTGTGGGGGTCATATCGGCATTGCACATCAAGCGAGTGCCTTTGAAGCGCTCCAACTGTCTGGCACGGGCTGCTTCGACCCTGGCGCGGATTACCTCCGAGGTCTCACCCGTTCGCGCACCGCTTAATTTCTGGTAATCCACTCTGGGCACGTGCACCTGGATGTCGATACGGTCCAACAGGGGGCCAGAGATGCGCTTTTGGTAGTTGGTGATGGCTGAAGGCGCGCAGGTGCAAGGTTTGAGGGGGTCGCCATAATAACCGCAGGGACAAGGGTTCATGGCTCCGATCAACATGAAATTTGCAGGGAAAGTCAGAGACCCCTGGGCTCGGCTGATGGTGACTATCTTGTCTTCGATGGGTTGACGCAAGACTTCCAGAATGCGCTGACCGAATTCGGGGAGCTCGTCCAGGAAAAGCACGCCGCGATGGGCAAGGGAAATTTCACCGGGATGGGGGATGTTGCCACCACCAACCAGGCCGGCGTGGCTGATGGTGTGGTGAGGTGCTCGGAAAGGTCTGAGCTGGATCAATGGTGTTTCCGAAGGCAGCATGTCGCAGATCGAATAGATGCTGGTCACTTCAAGGGCTTCGTCCAGGCTGAGGTTGGGCAGGATCGAAACGATGGCGCGCGCCAAGAGAGTCTTCCCAGAGCCGGGAGGTCCTTCCATCAATATGTTGTGACCACCCGCGGCAGCAACTTCGAGAGCGCGTTTGATGTGTTCCTGACCTTTAATCTCGCAAAAGTCAGTTTCATATTCTGGTCTGGGGGTCGATTCGGGGAGGACGGCTTGCGCGGGGGTGATGGGTGCTTCGCCGCTTAGATGCTGATAAAGCGCTGTCAGCGTTTCGACAGGATAGACTTCCAAACCGGGAATCAAGGTGGCTTCGGGGGCGTCCACTGCAGGAACAAACAGTTTTTTGTAACCCACCTCACGAGCGAGTGCAGCCATAGCCAACACCCCGCGTACGTGCCGAACGGCGCCGTCAAGAGAGAGTTCGCCGACGATCAGCGAGTCAGCAATGGTTTCGGGGGCGAGTTGTTCGGTGGTGATCAGCACACCCACCGCAATGGGCAGGTCATAGACCGGACCTTCCTTGCGGACAGTGGCGGGCGCCAGGTTGACGGTTAGTGGGCGGCGGGGATAGTGTAGGGTGGCATTTTTGATGGCAGAGTAGACCCGTTCGCGACTCTCGCGCACCGCTTCATCGGGCAACCCGACAATGGTCATTTTAGGTAAGCCCTGGCCGAAATCCACTTCTACGTCAATAACTTCTCCTTCGAGACCCAAAACAGCGCAAGAGAAGACGTGTGCCAGCATTCGCTAAGTTTAAGGTGTGTTGGGGTGTGTGTCAAACAACTGCTGTCAAAAAATGCGGTTGATAATTTCAGTTTGTGTGTTGGACTGAACTTATTGCTTATACGACAAGCGAGCAACAATAAGCAAGATGTTATGATTAAAACATCGCACATGTAAAATCCTGGTTAAATAGACAAGGAGAGAGATGGCAAAGAAAAAGGATACTGAAAAAAAAGTCGAAAAAAAGGCCAAAAAGGTCAAGTCGGACGTAAAGAAAGCTGAAAAAAAGGCAGAGAAGAAGATTAAAGAAGCGGCCAAGGATGTAAAGAAAGCCGCCAAGAAGACTGTCGAAGACGCAAAGACTGAAACAAAAAAAGTTAAAGGTAAAGCCGAAAAAGATGGCGGTAAGGCGATCAAAAAAGCCAAGAAAAAAGTTGAAGACGGCGTAGAAGAAATTAAAGACGCGGTTCAAGGCTAACCTTAAACGCCATCGATAGACAATTAAATACTCTGAACGACGGGGTGGGGTTTTTCGCCTCGTCGTTTTTTGTTGCCTGTCTAATTTCGTATGGGTATGAATGATGCATCCAACCAATGTGCACTCTCAGTCAAGGACAGAATATGTTGCGACAATATTCAACGGTTGAAAGAATTTTGGCAATGGCTGCGGTGGTCTTTATTTGTGGTGCCGCCTGTCAACCACTGGTGTCGCCTCCGCTTCAGTCCATGCTCAATCCTTCCGCGACTCCGGACGAAAACGACGGTTTTCTTTCGGTACTCATTCATACGCCAACCCCCGTCAATACGCCGGTATTAAACCTGCCTGCGACCTCAACGCCTATTCCATCTCAGCCCGACCCGTCCATACAGTCTCCTGAAGAGTCAGAGACACCAACACTTTATGAACAGTCCGCTATCTGTATGGCGATCGAACAATCCCTGCCGGCCATCATTTTGGACAACCTTCGAAATCAAGGGGTGAGAAACTGCAAACCTTCGGATGATGTTGAAGCGCAGGTTGGGTTTGGCAAGAAAAATTTAGTGAGCAACTGGATTTTTGCGCTGGCAGCACCGTTTGAGACTGTCATCGATGAGGTCAGTTCAGCGAAATTGATGGGTTTTTGGACGGATGACACGTCGGCTCCTTTCGACGAACTGATCATGGACCGATCCACCATGCAAGCAATTAGATCTCTATGGGGCGCACCCAAGGGCAAAGTAAGTGTTCATCCGGCTGCAGAATTGCTTGATCTGGCATGGGAAAATATAGATGTCTGGGCGATCTTGCCCTTTGAATCTCTACTTCCGCGTTGGAAAGTGATCGCTCTTGAAGGTCAGACACCACTCAGTAAGCAATTTGATCCTGACAATTACCTTCTCAATGTGCCAATTTCTGTTTGGGCGGAAGGGTCTACTCAGCTTAGCAGTTATGCGAATTCAGTTCTGGCTGCGTTGCCTGCTTCCAACCGAGATCCTCAAAAGCTTGCCACCGTTGTGGTGACCGGCGTGACCGCGTTGGCACGTGCCACAGCATACGATATGGAAATCAGCGGAGTCACCAAACCGGCAGAGGAAGTGGGAGACATTCTGCGGGATGCTGACCTGCTGCATATCAGCAATGAGGTACCTTTCTATCAGGATTGCCCTTACCCCGACCCTTATGGGGGCGGTGCACTGCGTTTTTGTTCTGCGGATTACTATCTCGAGCTGCTCCAGGTAATTGGGACAGACGTTGTGGATCTCACCGGGGATCATCTTTTGGATTATGGTCAGGAAGCCTTACTGCACACATTGGCGATTTATCGGGAACAAGGTTGGCCATTTTTCGGCGCGGGAATGAACCTGAGGGAGGCAGAACAAGCTACGACTTTCGAAATCAACGGAAACTGGATCGCTTTTGTAGGTTGTAATGCCAAACCCCTTTCGTATTTGGCAGCAACGGACGGATCTGCCGGCGTCTTTCACTGTGGGGTAGAGAGAATGGCTTCGTCAATCCGCCAACTTAGCGCTGAAGGGTTTAACCCGATCGTGACCTTCCAACATGATGAAGTCTACTCGTGGGATCCAACTCCCCGTATGATCGAGGATTTCAATGCCGCTGCTGAGGCTGGGGCTGTGATTGTGAGCGGCAGCCAGGGTCATCAACCCCAGACAATAGCTTTTGTGGGGGATGATCGGTTCATCCACTACGGATTGGGAAATCTTTTCTTCGATCAATTTGGGTTGAGTACAGACACTGATAAAGCCTTCATCGATCGACATATCTTCTATAACAATCACTATATCGGCACAGAATTGTTGACGGTCAAGTTCACCGATTACTCGACTCCAAGGTGGATGACCAACAGCGAACGCATCGCCATGTTGAACCAATTGTTCGTAAGCAGTGAGGATTGATTGATAGTTGGTGCGAGCGCAATTTCTCTTGAATGATTACGTGTCTCTTTAGGCACAATAAAGTGAAAAAGAAAATTATAATTATTCATTATTAATATGACAGCATCACAATTTTCTTGGGAAGGTAATTAAAGAGATATCATTCGATGCCATTTACACAAACACCTCAAATCACTCATTCCTTAATGCTTCTATTTCAAGCCCTAAAACAATGGTTCAAAACTAACATTCTAAAAGTTGCAGTTAACTTGTTGCTCTTGATATTTAGCACTCCACTTATATTTGATTTACCGTGGATGCTGTGGATAAAAATTCTAATTTTCATGGTTGGTTGTTTCGTAATAGTCATCTTACAAAACAGAATACAAGAGCAGGAGCTGGTAGGGGTGAGAGCCGAGTTAGATTTCCAGTATGAAGTCACTTTCAATCTGTCGGCTCAAGCTATTTACGACATGTCCGAAGTTGTTGTTAATGCGAAAACACTTGATTATTCTTATCTTAAGCAACTCCTTCTTTATTTTGAAAAATCAGTTATCGGAATATTGGAGGCAAACAGCATGCAAGTTGGAAGGATCGGAGTAAATTTAATGTTGCCAAAGGAGGATACTTTAGTTCTTTACTTATTTGGATTAGACCTCCCATTCAGAAAGCATGTCCAATTACCTTGTGACTGTAATAACCCTCTCCCAGGCGCACCCGAAGCTAAGACTTCGCGAAAGATTCAATATGTACAAGATACTACAAACAAGCAAATAAAAGTGTATTTTCAAAATAAGGCTTACAAGAGTTTCTTGTCTATCCCGATATTTAAGAATGAAATAGAAGAAGAGGGCGAGGTTATCGCAGTACTTAATATCGACAGTACCATGAAAAAACAATTTGGTAGCATGAAATTTGTGATGATGAAAGTTTATCCAGCGCTTAAACCTCTACTTACAACTATACAGGTATTACATAATAATGATAAAATTGTTTTGAAAGAATTAGGAGGTGTCATCTATGGCCCAACTAAAAATTAAGATCAAGAAAAACGACTCCTCGTCTTACAAGAAGGTTACGTTTTGTGAAGATCCCTTTGTTCGTGACAGAATATTTCGATTTGAGCTCAAACGTTGGCTGGCAAATGAAATCTCCTACAAAGAGATGAAAAGAAATGTTGACCAACAAGTCAGTGAGCTTGTTGAAGCCCATTAATTCGTTAATTAATTAGATTTAGCATTACCCACCTATCCGTTGGGTTTATTATTGTTCAAATTTTTCTAAGTCAATTGTTCTAGTCGTCAATAATTTAGCAATTCGAGACCACCCAAGGAGCTGGAATTGTTAAAAAGATATTTGTGATTCAGTCAGTGAATATATTTTAGGTAATCTCAAACCCTGAATGAGTTAAAACGAAAAGAGAGCATTAAGCTCTCTTTGAGTGCCCTCACAGAGATTCGAACTCTGCTCTTAGCCTTGAAAGGGCTACGTCCTAGTCCCTTAGACGATGAGGGCGGCAGGCTGTTTGCCGTAGGTCAGGAATTCTAAACGAAGATTTCGCAATGGTCAAGGCGAATTTTGAACAGGTGTTGTTTGAACAGGCGAATTTTGAACAGGTGAATTTTGAACAATGGCGAATTTTGAACAATTATGTGAACAATTTTCCTGTAATCAATGAACAATGTTCCTGTTGAACAATTTTCCTTGACACTTCACCTGGGAATGCATATAATATTCGTTCTGCCCCGGAGGCGTAAACCGGGGTTAATTGTGTGTGTTAATCAACCAACTTTCCCGCTCTCGGGCGATTGACGCGTGAGGAGTGGTTAAGTGAAGATTGGAGAGAATATGAAGTATGCAATAGTTGAAGCGGGCGGAAAGCAATTCCGCGTCGAAGAAGGAAAACGTTTTTTAGTTGACCTTCTGCCCGCATCCGTCGGCGATCAGATCATCCTCGATAAAGTTTTACTCGTTGTTGACGGGGATCATGTGGTAATTGGCAGCCCTTACATCCAAGGCGCCTCCATCAAGACCAAAGTGGCTGATCAGGTTCTGGGCAAGAAGATTTTTGTCTTCAAGTACAAACCCAAGATTCAATATCGTCGCCGTGCCGGTCATCGTCAAAAATACACCAGCCTGCTGGTGGATTCAATCGTAATGGAGTAGTGATATGGCCCACAAAAAAGGTGGCGGGTCTTCCCGCAATGGTCGAGACAGCCGTTCACAGCGACTCGGCGTTAAAAAATTTGGTGGTGAACACGTAATTAGCGGTAACATCCTGGTTCGCCAGCATGGTACCAAGGTGCATCCTGGCTGGAATGTTGGCATGGGGCGTGATTACACCCTGTTTGCTACCATTGAAGGCTTTGTAAAATTTGAGACCATGCCTGGTGGCCGCAAGAAGGTCCACGTCTTTGAGACTGCGGACGCTACCAGCGTGAGAGGTTAATGAGATGAAGACTAAAATTCAACCCAAATACTATCCCGAAGCCAAGGTCACTTGCGCTTCCTGCGGTACAACTTGGACAACTGGCTCAACCCAGCCTGAAATCCGCACCGAAGTTTGCTCAAACTGTCATCCGTTTTATACCGGCCAGCAGCAGCGCATCCTCGACCGTGAAGGTCAGGTGGATCGCTTCTATAAGCGCTTGCAGGTTCGTCAGGATTATGCCAGTGAGCTCAAGGCTGCTGCCGAATCCAAGACTTCCCCTGCCCGCCCAGTGGCTGAGTTAAAGCTTACCGCCAAAGCAATTGAAGCTCTGAAGAAAGCCGAAGTTGTTACCGTTGGTGATGTGCTCGCCAAACTCGAAGATGGCGAAAAAGGTTTGCTCGACATCGAAGGCTTTGGTCGCAAATCGCTGATTGATCTCAAGAAACAACTGCGCCAGATGGGCTATGAACTGCCCGCCGCCGCATCAGAGATTGAGATTTAATCTGCACGGAAACCTATTATTGAGTACACTTAACAGGCAGGTTCACCTGCCTGTTTTGTTTATCTGGAGGATTTATGGCACAACAATTTGGTTCTGTTGAAGTAATTACAGGCTCGATGTTTTGCGGCAAGACCGAAGAATTGATCCGACGGTTACGTCGGGCAACCATTGCCAGGCAAAACGTGCAAGTTTTTAAACCGGTTATCGATGACCGCTATGCCTTTGCCAAGGTCACTTCGCATTCTGGCGCTGATTTTGAAGCTATTCCGGTCAACTCGTCCGAGGAGATACTCAGCAATCTCCAACCCGGCGTGGACGTAGTCGGCATCGATGAAGCTCAATTCTTCGATGATGGGGTGATTGATGTGGCCCAAAAGTTAGCTGATCATGGCCTGAGAGTTATTGTGACTGGTTTGGATACAGACTTTAGGGGCGAACCATTTGGTTGCATGCCGGTCATGATCGCCAAGGCGGACAAAGTTGATAAACTGGCTGCGATCTGCATGGTTTGTGGGGAGCCAGCCACCAGGACCCAGCGCTTGGTGAACGGACATCCTGCACATTACCATGACCCGATTGTGATTGTTGGTGCGGCGGAAATGTACGAAGCGCGCTGTCGGCGCTGCCATGACGTTCCACGTGATTGAGGAGGCACTATGCAACCCTGGCAAGAATTCATCAAGGAAGTATTGATTCCTGAAGACCTGCTCCAAAAGCGCATTGTGGAACTTGGTGCGGAAATCAGCCGGGATTATGCCGGAGAAGAAATCCTGGTCGTTTGCATCTTACGCGGCGGCGTTATGTTCATGACTGACCTGATCAAGCATATCGACGTGCCTTTGGCAACTGAATTCATGGCCGTTTCTTCTTATGGAACGGGGGCTCGCCAGACGAGTGGTGAAGTGCGCATCAAGCTTGACCTAAGTTCGCCGATCGCAGGCAAGCACGTATTGATTGTTGAGGACATCATCGATAGCGGCCACACGCTGGCTTCAGTGATTGAGTTGTTGCAGACCCGCAACCCGAAAGATCTGTATGTCTGCACCTTGCTGGACAAATTCGAACGCCGAGAAGTGGCAGTGCCTGTTCGATACACGGGTTTCAGGATCGACAACCATTTTGTTTTCGGTTATGGCCTGGATATGGACGATTACTACCGAAATCTACCCTTTATTGGCACGGTAGACCTGGAAAAGTATGACCCTTCACTTTGATGAGCGAACGCTTGCCGTGCTTGAGCAAGTACGCGTTTGTCGCAAAGAAGGTCAAGAGGTTTACCTCGTCGGTGGGGCGGTCAGGGACGCGATCCTTTCAAAACCGATAAAAGACCTTGATTTTGTCAGCAATATTGGCTCCATGACTCTGGCGCGCTGCGTCCAACGCCTGCTGAAAGGCGAGGGGTACACGCTTGATGACGAGCGTCATTCCGCGCGCATTATTTTAAATCGTGGCAAAGAAACCGAATTGATCCTGGATTTTGTAGTTTTTAGCGGAGAAGATCTGTCGGAAGACCTCAAAAAGCGCGATTTTACCATCAACGCCATGGCTGTTGATTTGGAAAAATTGGATGAACTGATTGATCCATTAGACGGTTTGAAAAGCCTGTCCGACAAGAAATTGCGCGTAGCCGACGAAGATTCGATCCGTTCGGATGCACTCCGGGCGATCAGGGCTTTAAGATTAAGCCGTTCACTAAATTTTGACATTGAACAAGAAACAGTTAAAAAGATTAGGGAGAGCGCGACCGGGCTGGAGAAAGTAGCTGGTGAGAGAGTCAGGGATGAGGTCTTTAAACTGTTCAGTCTGCCTGACCCGGCGGGATCAATCGAGCAGTTGGAAGCGCTTGGGCTTTTGCCATATGTCTTTCCTGATCTTGATCAGCTCAGGATATTTCCAAGAATCGACCCTCACGTACACGATCTGTTTCATCACACGCTGGCATTGGTAAATCACTCGGAAGATTTGCTCAGCTACATTGTGGCTGGCGAGATCAGTGAAAACCCATATCTCAGACATGCTTGTGAACAATTGGGCCCCTGGCGAAAGCAACTGGCAGAACATTTTAGGATGCCAATTCAAACTGAACGTTCGCGGGTGGCCTTGTTTTACCTGGCTGAGGTCTATCACGACGTGGGCAAACCCATCACCATGAAAACTGATGCGGGCGGGTCGGTGCACTTTTATCAACATCCACTTCAGGCTGACAGCAGTTTGGCAAAAGTTGCTTCAAGGTTGGCGCTGAGCAACACGGAATTGGACTACCTGAGCAAACTCGTACGTAACCACATGCGCATCCATACCTTGACCAGTGCCTCTGAAATAACAGATCGGGCAATTTATCGATACTTTCAGGAGCTTGGAGCTTTTGGTGTAGACCTGGCGATATTAAGTATGGCGGATACGCTTGCCGCCAAAGAAGAGACGCTTGAACCTATGGATTGGCAGGTAGAGGTTGAGGCAGGGGTGGGCATGATCAGAGCTTGGTTTGAACGGAAAAAAGAAGTTGTAGACCCACACAAGCTGATGGATGGATTTGAGCTCCAAGAAGTTTTTGGATTACAGCCCGGCCAAATACTTGGTCAATTGCTCACAGCCATCCGTGAAGCCCAAGCGGCGGGGGAGGTACACACAAAAGACGAAGTGTTTGCTTTTGCGCGTAGATATTTGAACCAGAAATAGGAGGAACGATGACAATCATTGCTGTCGACCGGGCGCGCTTGTTTTACGAGACAATTGGATCGGGAAAGCCCGTGCTGTTGATTCATGGATTGGGTTTGGACCACAGTATTTGGAAACCAATGGTCAAGTTATTTTCACAAGAACGGCAGTTCATCCTGCCGGATATCAGGGGCCAAGGGCGGTCAACGCTTGGCGCTGGCTATGGTGAACTTGACCAGATAGCCGAGGACTTGGTGCGGTTATTGGATGAGTTGAGAATTGAAAAAGCAGTTTTGGCTGGGCATTCAATGGGGGGATACATTGCTCTGGCTTTTGCTGAAAAACACATGGATCGCCTGGCTGGACTAGCCTTGGTGACCAGCAACGCTCGGGCAGACTCGCCAGACAAACGGCAGGCCAGATTAAAAGACGCAAGGCGCTCGCTGGATGAAGGCGTGTCATTTGTTGCGGCGAATATGGCACCCAAGTTGACCCGAAGTAAGACGATTGTCAAGCATTTGCAAAAAATGATTGAAAGAACAGGCCCAGCGGGGATGAGCAACGTGCTCATGGCCATTGCCAACCGAGAAAACCAACTTCAAATGCTGGCCAACCTTGCTGTGCCTACCATGGCTATTTTCGGTGTGGACGACCAGATCGCTCTACAAGGCGTAGACACTGAAATTGAGCAGGCTAATCCGCAAGTGAAGGTGATCCGCTTGCCAGGGGTGGGGCACATGCCCATGCTCGAAGCACCGTTAGCGCTCGGGGCTTTGTTGCTGACGGTATAAGACAATGGATGATTCTTTCCCGGAAGACGAATATCAGACACTCCAAATTTTCACCCAAGAGCCGGTGGAGAGTGAAAAGCTGGATGAGATTGTAAAGGTAGCGGTCAAAGAAATTCCGACAGAGCAAGAGGATTTACTTGCGATCCAGATAATACTTGATCCTGACCAGATCCAAGTTATTCAAAAGGTTTTTATTACCGAGCCAATGTTTGTGCCAGTCGCGATTTTGATCTCAGTAGAGAGTTATCTTAACACGGAGGGAAAGGAGCGGCCTGTCGTGTGGTATGCTGAAACCGAGTTACGCCGCAGTTTGTTGGTCGAAGCGGATGCTCAAGGGTTGGGAGTTTATTACCGGTTAATTTATCCAAACCCGCATTTTGTCAGCCAGATGCGCGTAGCCACAAAAAATCATTCACAATTTTTGCCCATGTCGTGTTTATTTTTAGGCTACAAGGATTGGAGTCAGACTGGGTCTTTGCAGCGGTACGAATCTAAAGTTAAGCGAGACCAGGATGGTGTGGATTATTGGTCGGCAGGGTTGTGAACAGTGGAGCAGCAGGAATGAACGAAAAACTTGATTTTATATACAGGCGCCGCAGCATTCGAAAATTTCTTGACCAGCCAATAGACGATTCTCAAATTGAAGCATTATTAAGTGCGGCCATGGCAGCACCCAGTGGCATGAACATGCAGCCCTGGAACTTTGTGGTGGTGAGAGATCCGATTATTATGAGCGCATTACGCAAAACCTCACCTTTTACAAAAATGAATGCCCCATGCGCGATTGTGGTCTGCGGCAATTTGGCAACATTTAAACGACCGCTGATAGAAGGTTTCTGGGAGCAGGATTGCAGCGCAGCCACTGAGAATTTGTTGCTTGCAGCGACAGCTTTGGGTCTCGGGGCAGTTTGGTGCGGTGTGCACCCGATGATGCGCCCTGTGCAAAACGTCTCCAGCACCTTAGATCTGCCAGAGACGGTTATTCCCTTAGCATTGGTTTTTTTAGGGCTTGCCGCGGAAGAGAAGCCCGCCAGGACGCAATATGATGTTGCGAAAATCTTCCGTGAGAAATTTGGTCAACATTGGAATGGTTAGTGATTCGATGACCTCGCCAATCTCATTTTAGGACCGTGATTTAAGTTCGGCAACGAGCAAAATTTCTCTGGGGATATGGTAAAATTTTAGTTTGGTAAAAATATACAAACTACGCAATTTGCGTTTTATTAAATTCTGGAGGAAGAATGTCTGAAAAAAAATGGGTTTACCTGTTTAATGAAGTAGAACAGGCAGAAAAGTACGCAGGAAGTTGGGATGGGGTGCGCGGATTGTTGGGTGGCAAAGGTGCCAACCTGGCAGAAATGACCCGCATTAATTTGCCCGTACCGCCTTTCTTTACCATCACAACCGAGGCTTGTAATGCCTACCAGGTCGCTCAGGAATTCCCGGATGGCATGTGGGATCAGACACTGGAAGCCATGAAAGCAATCGAAGTGGCAGCTGGAAAGAAATTTGGCGACCCTGCCAACCCCTTGTTAGTCTCCTGCCGTTCTGGTGCCAAGTTCTCGATGCCGGGCATGATGGATACCGTCCTGAACATCGGTTTAAACGACGAAACCGCCAAGGGTATGATCGAATTGACCGGCAATCGCCGTTTCGTCAACGACTCTTACCGCCGCCTGATTCAAATGTTCGGCAGCGTTGTTTTGGGCATTGATGACGAAGCATTCGATGAGCCATGGAACAACTTCAAAGCTGAAAAAGGCTACAAACTGGATACTGAACTCAGTGCTGACGATCTGGAAATTCTAATCGAGTCCTTCAAGAATGTTGTACGTGAACACAAGGGCTTCGACTTCCCTCAGGATCCTTACAAGCAGGTCGAATTTGCCACCAAGGCTGTTTTTGGTTCCTGGAATGCCAAACGCGCCATTGACTACCGCCGCCGCGAAAATATCCCCGATGACCTTGGAACCGCAGTGAACATCTGCACCATGGTCTTCGGCAATATGGGCGATGACTCAGGTACTGGTGTGGCTTTCACCCGCGATCCTCAGACGGGTGAAGATAAGATGTTTGGTGAATATCTGATCAACGCACAGGGCGAAGATGTTGTCGCTGGTATTCGAAATACTTCCAAGATCGAAGGCCTGGCGAATGAAATCCCTGGCGCTTATGAAGAATTTATGCGTGTCAGTCAAACACTGGAAGATCATTTCCGTGATATGCAGGATGTGGAATTCACCATCGAGCGTGGCAAGTTATGGATGCTGCAAACTCGCAACGCCAAGCGCTCCGCCAAGGCCAGCATCAAGATCGCTTCCGACCTCGTCATTGAAGGCAAGATCACCAAAGAGGAAGCCCTGCTGCGCGTTACCCCTGAGCAGATAGATCAGATGCTTCATCCCCAATTCTCTGCTGCTGAAAAGAACTCAGCCCGTTCGGGAGGACGTTTCTATGCTACTGGTGTGAACGCCTCCCCAGGTGCTGCGGTTGGTCAGGTTTATTTTGATGCTGACACTGTTGAGCGTGTTCACAAAGAGACCGGCCAGGACGTGATCATGGTACGTCCGTTCACCAAGCCTGATGACGTGCACGGTATGCTCTCAGCCAAGGGGATTTTGACCAGTGAAGGCGGAGCGACTTCTCACGCCGCTGTGGTTGCCCGCCAGTTTGGCGTGCCTTGTATCGTTGGTGCCGCACAGGTATCGATCGACATGAACAAACGAGAAATGGTCAGTAATGGCGTAACCGTCAAAGAAGGAGAATGGATCTCTCTGGATGGAACAACCGGGGAAGTTTTTGTCGGCAAACTCGCACTTACGGCTGTCGATGTCACCGAACAGAAAGAACTCATGGAACTGCTGAATTGGGCAGATGAGACTTCCCGTTTGCAAGTTTGGGCGAACGCGGACTACCCCCGCGACGCTGAACGCGCCCGTGCCTATGGCGCCAAAGGTATTGGCCTCTGCCGCACCGAGCATATGTTCTTCGAAACTTCCCGATTGCCCCATGTTCAGAAGATGATTATGAATTCTGAGCGGACCCAGAAACAACTCAACAACGTCACCGAACTTGAAAAAGCGTTGGCCAGTGGCCGTCTTGAAGGTCGCAGCCTGAACGATGAAGACAAAACCAAGTTACAGTCAGAAATTGATGGACTGCACCGCCAGATTGCTGAAAGCACTAACGCGCAAGCCTATTTTGGGGCTCTGGACGTTCTGCTGCCTTTGCAGCGCAGTGATTTCTATGGACTTTTTGAGGCAATGAGCGGCTTGCCCGTCATTATTCGCCTGATCGACCCGCCTTTACACGAGTTCTTACCTTCCATGGATGACCTGCTTGTCGAAACCACCCGCATGAAAGCGCTTGGTCAGACAGAAGGCTTGGCTGAGAAAGAACAACTGCTGGAGGTTGTCGAAGGGCTGCATGAAAGCAACCCGATGATGGGCCTTCGAGGCATCCGCCTGGGCATTGTCTACCCAGACATCATGAAGATGCAGGTAAAAGCGATTTTTGAAGCTGCCTGCGATGCGAAACTGAACGGTTTGGACCCACATCCTGAAGTGATGATCCCCTTGACCGGACACGTTAATGAACTCAAGGAAGTCCAACCGACGTTGGTTAGGATTGCCAAAGAGATCATGGCTGAGAAGGGTGTTGAAGTTGCTTATAAATTCGGTACAATGATCGAGATCCCCCGCGCTTGTGTAACCGCAGGTGAGATTGCCGAATACGCCGAGTTCTTCTCCTTTGGCACCAACGACCTGACCCAAATGACCTACGGCTACAGCCGAGATGACGCTGAGCGATCTTTCCTGGTGGATTACATTGCCAAGGGCATTCTGCCCAAGAACCCCTTCCAGACGCTTGACCGTGAAGGTGTTGGCAGCTTGATGATGAAGGCAATTTACGACGGCCGGAAAGTTCGACCTGAGCTCGAAGTTGGCATCTGCGGGGAAGTTGGCGGTGACCCAGCCACCATTGAGTTCTGCCACTTGATTGGCCAGAACTACGTGTCCTGCTCACCGTTCCGCGTGCCCCAGGCCCGTTTGGCTGCCGCACACGCAGTGCTTAAGAATAAATAACTCTTCCTTCTTAACCTAAACGAGGCCGCAGAAATGTGGCCTCGTCTGTTATCTCTTTTAAGGATTATTGAGCAGTGTAGATCAGCACATAACGGTCGAAGTTTTCAACGAGCTTGCGGATGTATGAACGTGTCTCCTGAAAACGGATGACACCTAAAAACTGGTCAGGATCGCCCTCTGAAGATTTTTGCCAATCCAAGACGCTGCCTGGACCGCCATTGTAGGATGCCAAAGCCAGGTAGAGGTCGCCATCAAATAGACGCAGTTGTCGTGCAAGATAATTAGCGCCGAGTTCAAGGTTGATGTAACCATTGTAGAGATCAGTGCGTTCGAAATTTGGAGGATAATTGGTCTCAGAGGCAATCTGAGCAGCAGTATCTGGCATAACCTGCATCAATCCGCCCGCGCCAGCCGATGAATGGGCGATGGCGTCAAAATGGCTTTCCTGATGTATCAGGCTATAGAGCACCAACTCAGGCAGATTGTACTTCTCTGCGGCTGCGCTGATCCAAGGTTGGTAATAAGCACCATAGGTTATGTAGGCAAAATAGGGGGGTAGGATGGCTGAGAATGGATAGTCCCCATAACCCGAAAGTTTGGTGATGGATTTTGCCGACAAAATGGCTGCTTTGTAGAAGCCGTTGTCGGTGAAGACCTTGATCAGTCTGAAAAGGTTGGCTGCATCGTTTTCGTTTGCGGCGCGCAGCAGGTCAAATCGCGTGGAGGCTTCATCGAATAAACCCAAGCGAGTCAGTTCAATGGCACTTTTTAGCAGTGGATCGTCAAACAAGGCTTGAGAATAGTCCAGATTCACGTTAGAAGGTAAAATAAAAGCCCCGCGAAGCCAATCTGCAGCGCTCTGGCGTTCATAAAGCAGGTCTACTTCGAACCGAGGGGGCGTCTCAGCAGCAGAAAAAGGTGCACGCTTCTCGATCAGCTCCCGGGCACGCAGACCATAGTAACCATGAGGGTCAGCCTTGATGGCTGCTTCCCAATTTTGGGTGGCACCAGTGGTGTCCCCTTTTTTCTGCGAGATCTTCCCAAGCCATAGGTAAGCACCGGCAAGCTCAAGAGGTTGTTCAGTAAGCAAAACTGCCCTGTTTAAGGCCTCGGTAGCTCTCTGCAGGTTTCCGGTGCGGTAATATAACATGCCGCCAAAAAACAAGCCGTTAAACGCTTCGACCGCAGCAGGGAAGCGCGTTCCAATGGAAACCCAGGTTTCTGCGGCTTGCTCCAGTTGGTCTGTGGATTCCTGATAACGGCCGGTGGTCCAGAGGATTCGGGCAGCGTAATCCGCCTCAGGAGTTTGTGAGATGTAGGCGAAACTGGTATCGATAGCTGCTTGAGGAGCGCTCATGTAGGTGTACTGGGTATAGACAATATCTTCTATGGTGTCCACGCGATAAGTGGTAGCAGGATAATCCTTGAGCATCTGAGTCCATATGACTATGGCTTCCTTATCCTCAGGTGTGCCGCCTTGCAGATTCCAGGTTGTGCGCTCATCTGAGTTGAAATCGGCTTTAATCAGTCCTTGATCCCGTAATGCCAGCGCTTTGAAATACAAAGCCTGGTCCTGTTTTTCTGTCGTGCTCTCAAGGAAACGATCAAACGCTTCAATCGCCAGATCAGGTTGACCGACGTAGTAATTGATCAATCCACGTTGGAGTTCATCCACAGGGACTTCGGCATCAAGTAATGCTAACAAGGCGGAATACGCGTCGTAGGACTTGGGGAAGTTGTTGACAGCATCCTGAAATCGTTCAAAAGCAACATCCCGGTTGCCACGGTTGAGCTCCAGATTGCCCACGGCCAGATCTATGCTGGATTTCGTGTAGTCGTCTCCGGATTTTGCATAGGCTTCCTGGAAAATTTCGATGGCCTTGTCAGGTTGATCGGTTTTGGCATAGGCGCCAGCCAACTTCATAGCCAAACGCACCTGGTCGATGCTGGAGGCATTCAAAAAGGCATTTCTAAAAGCCTCCAAAGCATTCTCTGGCTGTTCAAGTTGGTCGTAGAGTATCCCGATGCGTTCATAAACTAAGCTGTCCAGGACGCCAGGTATATCATTAAGATAGGATTGATAATAGTCGATAGCCTGGCTAAGTTGACCTGCATCCTGAGAAGCGATTTCTCCCAACCAGAAAGAAGCACGTTTCCCTGCTGGTGTCTGTGGAAAAGCGTCACGCACCTCTTCCCAAAGTGATTTTGCTTCAATGAGCTGACCTTGGCGGTAACGAGTTAATGCTTCACCAAAGATAGCTGCTGAAGCTCTGAAGGAATCCGAAAACAGTCTACCCTGACTGTAAAGAGAAAGCGCTTGCTCATAATCTCCGAAGGAAAGTGCCAGGTCTGCTTCTGGAAAACGAACCTCTTCTGGTGGTGTGATCTCCGCTGGCGGTAAGGTAGCAGTAGGCATCATGGCATTTAGGGTGGCGGCAACGGTTGGTGTGGGCTGTGGGGGTGGGGTTTTAATGTCACATGATGTAATCAGGAATGTCATAGCCAGCAGGATAACCGTAAGCTTTCGAAAGGGGAGCATGGAATACTTATAACGGACGGATTATTTCTTGTCAAATCAGCAAAAGATAACTTGGTAACGAAAAAGAAGATATGCACTGCATACCTTCTTTGTGTAAGTCCAAGGCGTGTTGGGTTTTAGTCAGCGGTTTTGAGCATGGGTACTAATGTGGAACGGATCAGTGACAGCGTGTCCCGGAAAGCTTGTAGTTTGGTTTCATCGTCCCCTTCAACCTTGGAAGGATCTGTGAAGCCGATATGGATGCGATTTGCTTTGCCGAGCCAAATAGGACAAGTTTCATTGGCCTGGTCGCAGACCGTGATAACCAGGTCGAACTGCTGTTCTTTGAACTCTTCGACCGATTTAGAATATCCCTGATGGAAGATACCTTGTTCTTCCAATGCTTTTAATGCCAACGGATGCACATAACCAGCAGGTTCAGTGCCTGCGCTAAAAGCCACCCATTGATCCCAAAGATCGTTGTTCACCGCGGCTTCAGCCATCTGGCTGCGGGCAGAATTGCCTGTACAAAGGATTAGCACGTGCTTGCGTTGGTCCAACTCAGAATCGTTGATGGCCTTGCTGTGAGGTCCGAAAATTTCACAACCAGCCGGGCACTCAGCAAGTTTTTCATTGGCAAATTCCCCGCTCTGCATTTTTTGAAGCAACTCAAGGGCTTTTTCTTCATTCGCGGCATTGACATAGATTGTCGAAGCGCCGATCTCACCGACTGTAGCACCATAGATGCGGCCGAGACTTTCGGAGGAAACCATGGCGGGGATACCCTGGGCTTCAAGAAATGAGCGGACCATCTCGCCTTCAAGTTCGCCATAGGTTTGGAACACGGATACGAGGTCATCAGTATTTTCAAACATCATTCATACATCCAATCTTCAATATCTCGTTTCCATTCGACCAGTTCTTCTGGTTTGAACCAGAGAGCAGACTCGAGCTCCCCATTTTCAGGAGAATCGGAAGCATGAACCAGGTTCAACCGTGCTTGCAGCGCAAAATCGTGCCGAATTGTTCCTGGAGCAGCTTCGGTTCCACGGGTTTTACCGACAGTTTGCCGAATTGCAGCGATAGCATCCGGACCTGTCCACACCATAGCCATCACTGGTGCACTGGTGATGAATTTGATCAGCGGCTCGTAAAATGATTTACCCTGGTGCGCCGCGTAGTGCGCTTCAGCCAGTTCAAGGGGTACAAGCATGAATTTTGCAGCGATCAGGCGCAGACCTCTATCTTCAAAACGAGTGATGATCTGGCCAATCAAGCCACGCTGCACGCCATCGGGTTTGACCAATACTAAGGATTTTTCCATCAAGCCTCCTGGTTTGAATCTGTTTGTTGTAGTTCCTCAAGGATTTGCCAGAGAAGCGTGCTGTGGGGGTCGAGTGTCAGATAGGCACGTAGGTTTCTGGTAGCCTCCGATCGAAACTCAGCATCGTGCATGTGCGCGCGTATGAAGGCTACTGTCTCTTGAGGATCTTCGTCCAGCATGATTTTGAGTTCGTCTATTGGATCGACAAAAATCTGGAAAGGGGTGGAGGTGCCAAGTTCGACCGCATCTTCCTCTTCCCAGATTGATTTTGGGCGAAAGAGAGGTTGTGTTTCAGTCACCTGAGCGATTTCAACAGGCTCGACAGGATTGTTCGATTGCGAAGCGATGAAACGTTCCTGGACAGAGAGTACCGAGTTGGGCGGCGTGACTTCCGGCAGATTGTCTGTTGGAGTTGGACTGATTACTGGGGTAATCTTGCGAGCAAACTCGAGCAACCAATCCGGGATTGGTTCGGTCTCTGGGGAATACCCTGCGGATTGAGTAACATCGTGAGTTATGGATGTCACAGGATCGCCTGGTTCTGGATGCATTTCAGGAACCGGTTGAGCTTGGTCCGGAATTGACGTGGTGTTCGGGGTTGTCATGAATTAATCGCCCAAATAGTCCCGCAGTTTACGACGCACAGTAGGATGACGCAGGCGGGTCAGAGCCTGGGCTTCGATCTGGCGTACGCGTTCGCGGGTAACACCCATCTTCCGGCCGACTTCTTCAAGGGTATAAGCCTGGCCATCCAGCAATCCATAACGCAGTTGAAGAATGCGGACTTCACGTGGGGGCAAGGAGTCGAGCACTTCTTCGAGATGCTCCCTGAGCAAGTTGTTGGTGGCAATTTCATCCGGCGCGGGGGCTTCGTCGTCCTCAATGAAGTCACCAAGCGTAGAGTCTTCTTCATCGTCGGTCGGGGTTTCCAACGAAAGCGGCCTGCGGGCAACCTGAATCATGTTCTCCACCTTCTTAGGTGGCACTTCAAGTTCCTCGGCCAGTTCTTCCACACTGGGGTCACGACCAAACTTTTGAGTGAGTTGATGCTGTACGCGCAAGAGTTTATTGATCTGATCACCCATATGCACTGGCACGCGAATGGTGCGGCCTTGATCGGCGATGGCTCTTGTAACTGCCTGGCGGATCCACCAGGTGGCATAAGTGCTGAATTTATGACCACGTTGGTACTCAAACTTCTTGGTGGCGCGGATTAATCCAATATTGCCTTCCTGAATGAGGTCCAGGAAGGGTACACCGCGTCCCATGTATTTCTTGGCAACACTGATCACCAAGCGGGAATTGGCTGTAATCAGGTGCTCACGCGCATCCCAACCATCCTGAATGTCCTTACGCAATTCTTCGCGACGTTTCTCTTTAAGGTTACCTCTGGCTAATTCCTCACGGGCTTGACGACCGCGTTCAATCTTCTGAGCAAGCAACACTTCTTCGTCAATGTTGGAAAGCAAAGGAACGCGACTGACTTCTTTAAGATAGAGACCGATGGTGTCATCGGTATCGATGTTTGCCAGGTCGTCAGATGAAGGGAAGTCTTCGCGAGCTTCTACCAATTCTTCATCATCAGGTTCGACGCGGTTTTCCTCTCGAGTGCTGGTTTCTTCGGTATAGCTGATGCCAGCATTCTGTAAACCTATGTAAACCTCTTCAAGTTGGTCAATGTCAGCTTCAGCATCAGGGAAGAATTGCAGGATGTCATCAAAAGTGACATAACTTTTCTTGCGGCCAAAATCAAGCAGTCTGCTGAGTGCTGAGGCTTCAGAGTCCTCGTCTAAGACGGGTTTGTTATTGTTAATTCTTGCCATGTGTTATTCGGATACCTTTTCTATAGTCAATAATCGCACTTCAATAGAGTACAATATTTTTTAGTGAAATTCAAGCGTTTCCGGAACCAATTTTGAAAATTATTATAATTATGCGCGTAGCAACGCAGTTTCTGATCAATTCTGGTTGACATGGAAGGTGAAGGCTGTTAGTTTAGAGCAATGCATAAATCCACCTTGATGATTTCGTCCCGCAAATATGCCAATTATTGGCTTCCATTACTATTAATGGGCCTGGCTGTCGCCATGTTCTTTGGAAATCTACAACTTCAAGCCAAGTACAGCACTTTTGATGATTTCGCTCCACGTTGGTCAGCAGCCAGATGGTGGCTGAAGACGGGGGCAGATCCTTACAGTCAGGAAACCTTTGAGCAGTCCAAGCAAATTCAGGAAGATTATCAGCTAAAGCCAAACGACTTTGATCAAGGCCATTACGTTGAGCCTGCTTTCTATGTCTACTTTTTCTTGCCAATTTCTTTCCTGGATTTCCCGGTTGCACGGGCGATTTGGATGACATTCCTTGAATTTGCCATAGTAAGCGCGGTCTGGCTTGCGATTGATTTAGTGGGTTTGAAACTCAGCATGCTTGAGAAGTTATTGTTCTCGGTGATAATTCTCGTATTTCCGCCAGTTTCAAAGGCGATCCTTTCAGCCAGCCTCTTGCCTTTATTTGTACTCTTCCTGATCTGGGGCTGCCGATTGGCATTAGAGAGAAAAGGTTCTGGTGCTGGCATCCTCTTGCTGCTCTGTTTTGCCGTAATGCCTGAAAGTATACTTGTGGCGATTTTTCTGATGGCAATTCTGGCTGCGCGACGTGATGACAGTTTCTTAAGAGTGTACGTTGTTGGGATCCTTTTTCTGTTAATAATCACCTGGATACTTTTTCCGGGATGGATTGGTGACTGGTTTGCCAGTTTCATCCGGCTTCACCCTGACTTTTCATGGGTGAACACACCGATCAATCGCCTGGTGCAACCGTTGCCGGCTGGGAGCAAGATCGTTTCGATTGCCCTGCACGCTCTGGTTGGAGTATGGTTGTTGGTGGAGTGGTTCGGACTCGGCAAGTTCAATGAGCGCAAGTTGGTCTGGAAGTTGGCTTTGACTCTTAATTTGGTTTACTTCTTTAACACTCTCTCACAAGGAATCTATCTGATCTTAGTATTGCCGGGGTTCTTCATGGGATTTAAATTCTTAATGGAAAAATGGGGAAATCTTGGTAGAATAATTGGTTGGGTTGGTTATCTTGGCATAGCTGGAATCTACATAAACCGGTTCGTCAATGAACCGGATTTATCTTTCCGAGAACCCACATTTATTGTGCTCTTTTTACCTGTTGTCACGATGATCGGTTTATTATGGTTTCGCTGGTGGGCCACCGAGAGCCCGAGAGCGTTAATTGAAAAATCGTAATTATTTGGAGGAAGTATGGCGAAGAAAAAAATTGCGATCCTGACTGGTGGCGGTGACGTCCCTGGTTTGAATTTAGCAATAAAAAATGTAGTGATGGGTGCTAACGATGAGGACGTCGATGTGGTAGGCATCCGTCGAGGTTGGGGTGGGCTGTTGTGGTACAACATTGACGATTCCGCCACGCATCATCAGTATATTATGCCCTTAGATCACAACATCGTTCGCACGGTGGATCGCTCTGGCGGCACTTTCCTGCACACATCCCGTACCAATCCACAGGCAGTTCGCCCCAAAGACATCCCAGACTTCCTCGTCAATAGCAGCTTGGGCAAACAGATCCGGGATGATGGCACGAAGGACTTTACACCCCACATCACAAAAGTATTGGAACACCTGGGTATCGATTCTCTAATCACCATTGGTGGGGATGACACTTTGAGTTTTTCAGCAAGATTATCGAAGGATGGTTTTCCGGTTGTAGCCATCCCAAAGACGATGGATAACGATGTGAATGGCACGGAATATTGTATTGGCTTCTCGACTGCCATCACAGGCGCTGTTTCGCTTCTGACCAACTTCCGTACCTCTGTAGGCTCTCACGAACGTATTGGCGTCGTGGAACTTTTTGGCCGCAACTCAGGTGAGACCAGCCTGATTACCGGGTATCTCTCCTATGCTGACCGAACCATCATCTGCGAAGTACCCTTCAATACTCAGAAACTCACTGAATTCCTCGTAAAAGACAAGCGAGATAACCCGTCTAACTATGCCATTGTGGTAATCTCGGAAGGTGCAACTACCGATGGTGGTCTGGTGGTCGAATCCGGTGAAGCTGATGCTTATGGACATAAAAAACTGGGTGGAATTGGCGAGATCCTGGCAGAACAGATCAAACTGTTCTCGGGACACAACACCATGTTCCAGAAACTGGCATATCTCGTGCGGAGTGGTCCGCCTGATATGACTGACCGAATGGTAGCAATGAATTTTGGTTCACTGGCCTGGCAACTCACCAGCCATGGTGAATTTGGCAAAATGGTGGCGATCAATAATGGTCGCTATAATGCCGTTGCACTGTCTACTGTGAGCCATAACTTAAGGCACGTAGATGTTGATAAGTATTATGACACTCAGCAATATCGTCCGAAAGTGAAGAATATTCTGGGTTTACCCATGTTTCTTGAGTAAGATCGTTTGTGAATGCCCGATTGAAAAGTCGGGCATTTTTAAATTGGACAATTAAGGCAGTGAGAATGACCAGCAAACAAAAAACAGTACCAGGCAAGTACACCGTCATACCCAGAGTGCTGATTTTTCCGTTTGACAGACAAGGGAAGGTCTTACTGATCAAAGGAGCCAGCACGAAGAAGATCTGGGCGGATTTGTGGAACGGTCCGGGTGGGCACGTGGAAGCAGGAGAAACCCCACTCATAGCCGGTAAACGCGAATTGAAGGAAGAGACTGGTCTTGAAGCCCAAAACTGGATACTTTGCGCCGAGGTGTTGATCGATACAGGAAATGATCAGGGGATTGCTGTTTGGGTCTTTAGAACCAGTGATTTGACAGGAGAGGTTCGTGCCTCAATTGAAGGGGAACCAGCCTGGTTTTCTATGGATGAAGCGCTGCAGCTTGACCTTGTGGAAGACCTGTATACAATTTTGCCCATCGCGGCGGATTTTCAAGAATTTGAAAGACCTTTGTGGGGACGATATAGCTATGATGCTAATGATCAGCTAATCATGCGTCTCAGCCGTTGATTTTTCGAAAAATATCAGCAGGGTATCGCCGTATTTGCGAGTATCAAATACCTCGAAGTGTTGAAAAGCTATTTCAACCCATTCAATTGGATTAATTTGTACAATTACCTGTCCATCATCTGTGACTAATTCCGGTCGGTCATCGATCTGTTTCATAGCACGTTGCCACATCTCTTTGTACTGTGGGGGAGCCACATAAATCAGATTGTAGGGTCCGATTTTTCCCGAAAGGAAGGCAAAGGCATCAGTGCGCACCACTTTGGCTTTCGAGGTAAAACGGGTCGTCTCAAGATTGGCACGGATGGTCTGAATGGCTTGCTGGCCGGTGTCGAGAAAGGTAACAAACTGCGCACCGCGACTGAGCGCTTCAATACCGACTGCGCCAGTACCTCCGAACAGATCCAGAACAGTATTATCGACGATCTCATTGCCAATGATATTGAAAAGGGCTTCTTTGACGATATCGGTGATGGGGCGGGTGGTATCGCCTGGTACCGACTTGAGTCGCAGTCCACGAGCACTGCCACCGATGACTCTTAGTGTGCCCTTCATGCTTTCTCTTTTGATGAAGCTGTGCGGAAAGTCCAGGCACGGTTGCCAAAGAAGTTGATCAGGAGCACCGCCCAAGTGGAAATCGCCCAGGCAAGATTGCGACTGATGAAATCTGTCGTCAGATTAAGTATGTGGGTGTTGGCAAAAATTCCCAGGAAGACGCTATTTAGCCAAGGGATAATCAAGGAGCGTACTCCTAAGCCGATCAAGTTAATGGTCAAGAATTTGGGTAATTGGTTTGATACTTGACCTTCGATCGCTTCCGGATAGACGAACTTACGGCTCAAAAAGAAGGAGGTTATTACTGAAGCGATGAACGAAACTACCTGCGATGGCATCAACTGTAATCTGAATAAGCCTGCCAACAGGTTCAGAATGCCAAAATCGACAATGGTGTTGACTAATCCGACCAACACAAATCGCATGAAGCGCTCGGTTTCAGTTTTTGGGCTGGAAGTCATTTCATAGCCCGAGTTTTTTTTCGAAATAGCTGACAGTCAATGCCAAGCCATCTTCCATGCTGACGTGAGGCTGCCAGCCAAGCAAGGCTTTGGCTCTTGAAATATCAGGTTGGCGGCGTTGAGGATCGTCTCCGAGACCTTCTGCAAACCGTGTAATGAGCCCCGAAGGGTTATTGGTGAGCTGGTTGATTACCTCAGCAAAACGCTTGATTGAAATCTCCTGGTCGTTGCCAATATTGACGGGCAGATGTTCCTGGGAAAGCATCAGGCGGTAGATGCCTTCCACTAAATCAGAAACATAACAGAAACTGCGCGTTTGTTGGCCATCTCCGTAGATGGTCAGGGGTTCATGTCGCAGGGCTTGTTGAATAAAGTTGGGAACGACACGCCCGTCATCCAAGCGCATTCGTGGACCAAAGGTGTTAAATATGCGCACAATGCGCGTATCCACATTGTGAAAACGGTTATAAGCCATGGTTAGGGCTTCTGCGAAACGCTTGGCTTCGTCGTAAACTGAGCGCGGACCGATGGGATCGCAATTGCCCCAATAGGATTCTGGTTGGGGGTGAACTTTTGGGTCGCCATAAACCTCGCTGGTGGATGCCAGCAGGTATTTTGCGCCATGTTTCTTGGCCAACCCCAAGGTGTTGAGTGTGCCAAGCGCGCCGGCTTTGAGGGTTTGGATGGGCAGATTGGGATATCCCAGAGCGGAGGCAGGATTGGGGCTGGCAGGTGAGGCAAAGTGCATTACAAAATCGAGCTTTTCCTCTACTTCGATGTGCAAAGACACATTCTGACGCATTAAACTGAAATTGGTGTTATCAGCCAGATGCCGAATGTTATCCATGTCCCCGGTGATGAAGTTGTCCAAACCGACAACCTGATGACCTTTAGCCAACAAATAATCGGTCAAGGAAGACCCTAAAAATCCTGCCGCACCGCTAAGAAAAATTCTCATTCATCCATCCCATGTGAAGAAATCAGCCCCAAGCAGGGTATAATAACCTGATCTTAAGACGGAAGAATTATAGCATGACCGAACAACTGCCAATTAACCCAAGCGAGCCGACCAACCTCAAGACTCTGGAGGCTTTGTTATTTGCTGCTCCCGGACTGTCTTCATCCGAGCAACTGGCTCAGGCAATTGGCATCAGTAAGCGCGATGTTGAGAAGTTGATCGCCGTGTTGACGGAACATTACGAACAGGAACATGGACTGCGCATCCAGAAAGTACGCAATCAGTACCAATTGGTTACTGCCGCTGACTACGCCAAACCAATTGAAGTTTTTTTGGGATTGGAAGTTACAACACGGTTGACACAAGCCGCACTGGAAGCCCTGGCCATTATTGCCTATAAACAACCCGCAACCCGGCCAGAAATTGATGCCATCAGAGGTGTCAACAGTGACTCAGTCATTAAGAGTCTGCTGGCAAAAGGCTTGATTGAGGAGACCGGCCGCTCAGAAGCCGCTGGTCGACCGATACTCTACAGCGTTACAACCGATTTCATGCTGCATTTTGGCTTGGAAAACATGGAGCAACTGCCGGAGATTGACCTGGAAGGGCTGCTTAACCGCCTGCCCACTGAGGAAGAAGAACAAAGGATTTTGAAAGACTAATGGCTGAAGAACGTGTACAAAAGATTTTAGCAGCGGCTGGGTTTGGTTCCCGACGCTTTTGTGAAACCATTATCGAAGCTGGGAGGGTGAAGGTCAACGGCAAGGTCATCCACCTGGGTGATAAAGCCGATCCTGAGTCTGACGCGATAACGCTCGATGGCCGCATGATCAGAACCAGCATCAAGAAGATTTACATCGCCCTCAATAAACCCAAGGGCTATCTGTCTGATATTGATGACGCTCATCCTGCTCCAACGGTCAACGATTTGATTGGATTGGACGAGAAGCTTTTTTCGGTTGGCCGACTTGACATGGACAGCGAAGGTTTGATATTGATGACCAACGATGGGGAGATGGGTAATCGCCTGACGCATCCACGTTATCGACACGACAAGGAATACGAAGTGTTTGTGATCAAAGAGCCAGATACTGAGCAGCTTGAGATTTGGCGTCGCGGCGTTGTCATGGAAGATGGTTACCGCACACTTCCCGCCCAAGTGGAAGTAATGACGAACTCCAATAATGGCTCGTGGCTGCGCATTATCATGCGTGAAGGAAAAAAGCGCCAAATTCGAAAGGTTGGCTCGCGTATCGGACTGCCTGTAGCAGTTATCAAGCGTGTGCGTATTGGCAGTTTGAAACTTGGGAATTTGAAAACTGGTGAGTGGCGATACCTTTCACCAAAAGAAGTAAGTGATCTACGGATCTATACCGGGCTGGAAAAACCAGATTCTGAGTAGATTCACTCTTGTTAGTTATTCCGCCCCAACGACAGTCGGGGCGGATTTGTTATTTTACTGTTATTTGCTCTCGTCTTTTACATCTTCTGTGATGGCAACTGTGTTTTTGGCATATTTTAGTAAAGCATTGTTGACACGATCGCGTTTTTCTTCGTCCAAGGGGGTGGCACAATTTTCACGATCAACGCGCCGAATGTAACGTTTTAACTCGGACAGATCGATCACGGGGACTTCTGAACCTGATACATCGCCAAGCTGGGTGCTTTTTAACAAGACCACCAGGATTGGTTTGATTTGAGGCATTTCCTCGTCGCTGATGCCTTTAGTTGCCAGATACTTTTTGAGGTCAGCGCAGTTGAACTCAGCTTCTCGGGTCGGGTTGCCGATTCCTTCCTGACCGATTGTTTTCAGCAGGAAGTTGCCGCCTTTTTGCTTCCATTTTCCATTTGTGTTTGAAATCAGGCCGGTAGCAGTGAGTGGCATCAGCAGCCAAATGCCGCACGGACCAGTCAGAACAAGAGGAAGTGGAGACGTGTACACAAAGAAGGTATATTCGTGCCGCAAATTCTCGAAGGATTTCGTCAGCACTTGATCAATGCGTGGGTTGCGCCCGAAACGGCTGGTGAAGTACATGCCAATCTGGGACAGAACAAAACCCACGATCAGGGCAACATACGAATAAATTGCACTACGGGGATCATTAGGTCTAAAAGCAAAAATCAGACCAACAACGAGAATACCCAGGCTGGCAAGCGTTGTGAATTGAGCGAGCTTTTTGCGAATATTGATAAACTTTTCGTTGATGACGAGTTTCATACAGAGTTTCCTTTTATGAGTTGAATGTTTCTTTGAGTGCACCGAGTAAATTGCTCTCAATAGCTTTCCTGGTTTCGTTAATACCGCTGACGACTGCTTTCGCGTCGGATCGGCCATGCCCAATGAAGACAAGACCATCGATGCCAAGCAGCGGTGCTGCTCCAGTCTCGCGGGGGTCTAACAGTTTGCGGACAGCGTTGAATGCGGGCTTGGCAAGCATAGCACCAATTTTGGTGCGCAACGAGCCCATCAGTTCCTCTTTAAGCGTTTCAAGCAAGAGTTTGGCAACAGATTCGCTGGTTTTTAAGAGCACATTGCCCGTGAAGCCATCAGTGACTGCTACGTCGACGGCACCGGCGAAAAGTTCTTTGGCTTCAATGTTGCCTTTGAACCCTTTAAGTTGTTGGCGCATTAGCGGACCAGCAGCTTTGACGAGGTCGTTGCCCTTGCCTTCTTCTTCTCCATTGGCAATTAAGCCGATGCGTGGGTTGGATTTTCCTTGCATTAGCTTTGCGTAAATAGCTCCCATCTGTCCAAATTGAACCAAAAACTCAGGTCGGGCTTCTGCGTTGGCGCCAATATCGGTTATCACACAACGACCACCTTTTACCGGGAAAGTCGCGCATAAGCAAGGGCGCTGCACCCCTTTGATCATTCCAAAGGCTTTCATGCCGAAGAACATCGCCATACCAGTGTTACCCATGGTTAAAAAGGCATCTGCTTCACCAGCTTTGACCAAGTCCATGCCGACGCGCATGGTATTATCTTTTTTAACGCGGGCTTCGGCGATATGGTCGCTCATTTCAATGGTTTCGGCGGCGTGAACCACGCGCACACGTGATTTGTCCCCAGGCAGAGTGGCCAATTTGGCATCCAGGACAGGCTTATCACCAACCAATATCACTTCGATTCCTGGGGTAGAAGTAGCTAAAATACTGCCTTCAAGCTCAGGTTGCGGGCGATTGTCACTGCCCATTGCATCGAGTACGATTCTTATTGTCATCTCAATCTTCCTTTGAACGTGCTTGACAATCAAGTCACGTCGCATATAATTCTTACTCACGCCCGCGCTGGTGCTGGAATTGGCAGACAGGCATGGTTGAGGGCCATGTGGCGCAAGCCATGAGGGTTCAAGTCCCTCTCAGCGCATCAGGACCGGTTTTCCGGTCCTTTTTTGTTAAGGAAACACGCGGTTAAGCCAGGTCAGTGGGTTTACCGGCGTGCCATTAATATCAATTTCAAAGTGCAAATGTGCGCCTGAAGAACGGCCAGTATTGCCGATTTCACCGAGCAAATCGCCTTGCTTGACCATCTGACCTACCTCAACATTAAATTTTGACAGGTGCATGTAAACTGAGTAAACGCCCAAACCATGGTCGATAACGAGGAGGTTGCCGCGCACGATCTGATCAGGCAGTACCGCGGCGACCCGGCCATCAGCTGGGGCGATGATGTCGATGCCATAACAGTAACCGAGGTCCAGACCGGTGTGATAATACAACCTGGGGTCGTCGTTATAAGTTCGTCGGCTGCCAAAGAAGGAACGGATGCAGTCATAATCAGCAGCTGGATAGATCCATTGCCCATTCCAGAGCTGATTAGTTGTAACCGGTTTTACAATCTCAGCAAAGCGCTCATTTTCTTCGATCACATTAACATCATCGATAGTGCTTGGGTCCACCTGAAGCGGCTGGTCAGTCTCAAAACTACTCGAATTGACCATAACATACTGTACAAAACGGTAAACGTTACTGTTCTCCTGCGTGAACTCAAGCGTAAGCGGATAGATGCCTGGTTCGGTGAGCGCGTTGATACCGCCAAAGGCGACATAATTTCCCTCACCAAGATCTACAAACTCAGGTTTAACGCCAATGAGCTCTGCGGATATGGACATATTCTGAAGTGCGTCGACTTTTACGACCCAAGTATTGCCCTGACGGAAGGGGAGGTTGTCGATTTCAATCGAATTAACACCGGGCACTGCCAGATTTCCCCCGCCAGCCTCAGCGGCATCGGTAAAGTATGTATCCCTTGGTAAGGCGTGATTAGGATCAAGCAGTTGGTTGCGTTGGGTAACTTGCCAGGGGTTGATGTTCTTAAAGATGGCCAGTTCCAATAGCGACTGCCCAGGTAGAAGAGAGGGCATGGTTTCGATTGGGACTGCGTTTTCTTCAAAGGTAAGGATGACCTGGCGACCGATATAAAGTTCAGAGGGTGAGGTAATTTTGTTTAGTTTGGCGAGTTGGCTTGGCAGGGTTTGGCTGCGACGTGCCAGGCTCATGAGACTGGCACCGAGAGGTGCGTATTCGGTGGTAAGCACCCCCTTCATTCCGCTGAGCCCGGGGATGTAGAGACGTGTGCCAATGCTCAAAGCATCCGCGGATGTGCGGTTGTTGACAGACATAATATCGTCCACTGTTGTATAGAATTTGATAGCTATGTCGGAGAGTGTGTCTCCACTCTGAACGATGTACACAGGCAGAGTTTGGGCGCTGACCTTGGTTTGCGCAGGGAAGGCAAGAAAAGTTACAAGCAACAATAATAAAACCAGTACTATTCTGGTTGTTTTTCGTGTATTTGGGTTGGTATAATCGGTCATAATACAGTCTTCAAGTTTACCATATGCTATCGAAAGGCTCCCGTAGATGAAAATTACCACCTGGAATGTCAACGGATATCGCGCGGTCACCAATAAGCAAGCACTCAACTGGGTCGACGAACATCAACCGGATGTACTGGGATTACAGGAAATCAAGGTCAAACCGGAACAATTGAGCGATGAGCTGCGAGAGAGGGAGGGTTACAAATCTGTTTGGAATGCGGCGCAGAGGCCGGGTTATAGCGGTACAGCAGTTTTTTACCGACCTGAACCGCTAGAAATTGTTTTAGGGATGGGGCGATCGGAGTTTGATGACGAGGGTCGGGTCATTCGCTTGAAATACCCCGAATTTTATTTGTACAACATTTACTTTCCCAACGGGGGCGAAGAAAATCAGCGAGTACCCTTCAAGCTTAACTTTTATGCGCACCTGCTGGAGCTCTGCGATCAGCACCATAGCAAAGGCGAAAATGTGATCATTACCGGCGATTTCAACACGGCGCATCGTGAGATTGACCTGGCAAATCCCAAGGCGAATGAGAAGAACACCGGTTTTTTGCCAGAAGAGCGGGTATGGATCGACAAGTATCTGGAGCATGGATTCGTGGATGCTTATCGCAGTTTGTATCCTGAGCGAGTGGGGTATACCTGGTGGACGTACCGCATGAATGCCCGTGCCAGGAGCGTGGGTTGGCGCCTGGATTATTATCTGGTAAGTCAAGCCCTGATGCCGAAGGTGAAGGATGTGATTATTCACGATGACATCATGGGCTCGGATCATTGCCCCGTTACGTTGATAATTGAGTAGGCAGCTTTTATTAATTAGTTGTAATTGCGCGTAGATAAGTTGGTATATATTTATGTCGGATTTTACACGTTAAGAGAATGTCCATTTGACTGATCGAAGTCCGGCAACAGAGCGGGTAACCACGTGGGAGGTACCCCTACGGCATAAGCCTTTGATTGCCAGGCTTTTTTTTCGAAAACAGATTATTTCGTTTTTAAAAAAGAGAGTTGGTCGTGAGACCAACCCTCAACAAAACAATCGTTGTCAGAAGAATCTTACTTTTTCTGTAGTTCCTCGAGCGGATAGCAGCACACGACCAACTCTTTAGCTGCTTTGAGCTCATCCGCACGTCTTACGGGAGTATTGTGCGGGGCATCGTGAAGCAATTCAGGATTAGTGTGGGCTTCTTCAGCGATCTTGAGCATGGCGTCAATGAACTTGTCGAGCGTCTCGAGCGTTTCCGTTTCGGTTGGCTCGATCATCAGGGCTTCTTTGACTATCAGCGGGAAGTAATTTGTTGGAGGATGGAAGTTGTAGTCCATCAGGCGTTTGGCGATGTCGAGCGCGTGAACATCAGGAACGTCCTTCCAGAAGCCTTCTAAAACAAATTCGTGCATACAGGTACGGTCGTATGGCAGGGTGTAGGTGCCCTTGAGCTTTTGCATCATGTAATTGGCATTGAGCACGGCCTTTTCAGCAATATCGCGCAGGCCGACCTGTCCGTGCATGGCAATATAGGTGTAAGCACGGATGTGCATGCCAAAATGACCATAAAAAGCCTTGAGGCGGCCGATAGTCTTCTCTGGGTGGGCAAAGCCAAATAACGGCGGATTTTCCGCGTCTCCGGGTTCAACAATGGTGACAATCGGATCTGGCAAGTAGGGCAACAGTTTTTCGCCGACTGCCACGGGACCAGAACCTGGTCCACCGCCACCGTGCGGGGTGGAGAAGGTTTTATGTAGGTTGTAGTGCAGCACATCGATGCCAAGATCGCCAGGACGTAAGACTCCGAGCAGGGCATTCATGTTGGCACCGTCACCATAAACCAAACCACCTGCTGCATGTACGATGCGTATGACCTCTTCGACATTTTCATCGAACAGTCCAAGTGTGTTGGGGTTGGTGAGCATCAGACCAGCCAGGCGGTCATCCACCAGTGCCTTGAGTGCTTCCAAGTCCACATTGCCGCGCGAATCGGATGGTAAGGCAACTACATCCAGTCCGGCCATTGTTGAGGTAGCGGGATTAGTGCCGTGGGCTGAATCAGGAATGAGCATGCGTGTGCGATGGGGTTCACCGTGGTCCAGGTGATACTTGCGGATCATCAGCGCACCGGTAAATTCACCTTGGGCTCCAGCAGCCGGCATTAGGGTCACACCGGCAAAACCACCGATCTCCTTGAGCCATTCCTGGAGGGTATACATCAGGTAGAGATTGCCTTGAACGGTCTCTTCCGGTTGTAGCGGGTGGGTGAAGGCAAAGCCCGGCAAACGGGCGACTGCTTCATTAATTTTGGGGTTGTATTTCATGGTGCAAGACCCTAGCGGGTAGAAACCAAGGTCGATGGCATAGTTCTTCTGGGAAAGCTTGGTAAAGTGGCGAACTACCTCGAGTTCGTTCATCTCAGGCAGTGGCAGGTTTGTGCGTTCAAAATCAGCGGGTAAAGCTATTTCTTCAACGTCAAGAGCAGGAAATTTGAAACCGACGCGTCCGGGAGAGGAGAGTTCATAAACAGTAGGTTCAGTCATGGGTCACCTCAATCAGTGCATCGTGAAGTAAGTCAATATCTGCTTTTTTGATTTTCTCAGTTACAGCAACCAGAAGGCAATTCTCGAGTTCAGGGTAATCTTTTGAGAGGTCGTATCCGCCCAGGATGTCATAGGCACGCAAATCTTCAAGTAAATGTTCAACATGACCCGGTGTTTTGATGACAAACTCATGAAAAAAAGGTGTAACTGCAAAGGCTTGACTGTAGCCTTGGATGGACGTGACCTGCCTGGCAGTATAGTGAGCCTTTTGGTAGCACAAGTTAGCCACCTGTTTGAAGCCATGTTTACCGAGCAAGGTCAAGTAGATGGTGGAGGCCAACATTGTCAGCCCCTGGTTGGAGCAAATATTTGAAGTTGCTTTTTCACGCCGGATGTGCTGTTCGCGTGCAGTCAGCGTGAGAACATAGGCAAGCTGACCTTGAATATCAGTGGTTGCCCCGACCAGTCGGCCGGCCAGTTTGCGAATGAGCACCTCGTTGACAGCGAAGAAACCCAGGTAGGGTCCACCATAGGATAGTGGAATCCCAAGAGGTTGACCTTCGCCAACTACGATATCCGCGCCGATTTCACCGGGAGGTGTGAGGAGTGCCAGGGCGGTTGGGTTGGCTGCAACAGCCACCAGCGCGCCTTGAGCATGCGCGGCTTCGATGAGAGGCTTATAGTCAATCACGCGGCCAAAGAAATCCGGATATTGCACAATTACCAAAGCCGTCTCGTTATCGATCAAGGCGGTGAAGTTCTTAAGGTCCTCGTTGATGCCGACTTCCTGCTCATCGCCGGTGATGACCAGATCGGTGATGCCCTGCATGTAGGTACGCACCACTTCGCGGTACTGCGGGTTGAGCGCGCGGGAAAGCAACACCTTGTGGCGCTTACCTCTAAAGTTGTGCCAGGCGAGGATAACCGCTTCAGCACAGGCAGTCGCTCCATCATAGTGCGAAGCGTTACTAACGTCCATGCCGGTCAGGTTGCTGATCATGCTCTGATATTCAAAAATCGCCTGCAAAGTGCCTTGTGAAATCTCAGGCTGGTAAGGTGTGTAAGCCGTGTAAAACTCACCGCGTTGCAGCAAATTATCGACAGCCGCGGGTATGTAATGGTCGTATGCACCAGCGCCAATAAAGTTCAGCAGGTCTTTAGTATTGCCATTGGAACCAGAAATCTCTGCGAGATCTGCGGCAATTTCCATTTCGGTTTGTTGTGGAGGTAAGTCGAGATCTGGAAAGCGACAGGATTCGGGGACTTTAGAAAACAAATCCTCGATTCTATCGACCCCGATGGTCTTAAGCATAACCTCCACATCCGTGGGGGTGTGAGGTGTGAACATAGGCTTAGCGATTCTGACAGTAGGCTTCGTAGGCTGCTGCGTCCATCAAAGCGTCCAGTTCGGACTCGTCACTCAGCTTGATTTTTGCCAACCAACCATCCGTGTAGGGTTTCTCGTTGAGCACTTCTGGGGTGTCTGATAAGCCGCTGTTGACCTCAAGAACAGTACCGCTGACAGGCAGGTTGACTTCCGCAGCGGCTTTGACCGACTCGATGGTCGCCAGGTTGTCACCAGCCACCACTTTTTGATCAGGATCGACTGCGAATTCAACGTAGACGACGTCCGATAGGGAATCCTGCGCATAGTCACTAATTCCGATGATGCCGATGCCATTTTCGACTTTGATCCACTCGTCGGTTTTCATGTATTTCAAATCTTTTGGATATTCCATTTCACTCTCCTATTGTTAGTTTTAATTAAAAAAGGCGCACATATTCATGCGCCTCTGTCATACTGAATTGGTTGACTTCAGAGGGTTCATGAACGGGTTGCTTTACCTGAGAGTTTCATCCTTGCGGGTTTGCCCCTTCGGTGCCATTTGAAAATTGGACTCTTCCCGTTCAAGCCTATTTTGGGTTAATTTTAGCCTATAGAAGGGATTAGTCAAGTCAAGCAGAAACTAAATAGAAGGTTCAATTGACCTGCGATGGCCAACTTCTTCAACATAGTCCAGGCTTTGGTGCCTGAAGTAAGTGTTATAAAGCTCGGCGTAATTGCCATCCTGAGCCAACAAGCCAAGGTGGGTACCTTCTTCGATGATGCGTCCATTCTCGAGAACAATGATGCGGTCTGCGCTTTGTACGGTCGACAGCCGATGGGCGATCAAGATGCTGCTGGAGTGTTTGAGAATGAGATTCAGGGCGGCTTGAATCTGTTTTTCGGTAAAGGGATCGATGCTGGCTGTGGCTTCATCGAGGATGAAAATGGAAGGTTTATGGACGAGGACGCGCATCAGCGCGACCAGTTGGCGTTGCCCCATGGAAATGTGCGCGCCGCGTTCACCAACCCGGGTTTGTAACCCATTCGAAAAAGTGGACAGCCAATCGCCGTTACCAATTTGGTTGGCAATCTGAATGATTTCTTCAGTAGTAATGGCAGGTTTGGAAAAGCGAATATTCTCTTCCACCGTGCCATCAAAGAGGAACGGCACCTGGGTAACAATGCCCATATTCTCGCGTAAACTCTGAAGATTGAAGCTACGGATGTCTTGGTCATCAATAAGGATTTCGCCTTCCTGAAACTCGTAGAAACGACTGATCAGGCGGATGATAGATGATTTACCCGCGCCAGTATGCCCAACGAAGGCAATGTTCTCTCCCGGCCTGACGCGTAAACTAAAATCGGTCAGAACCTCAGCGCCACTGTTATAACGGAAAGTAACTTCCTTGAACTCGATCTTGCCAGTCACGTTCCTGGGCTTAAAATCGCCTGTCTGAATGACTGAATGTTTGGCATCAATCAGGGCAAAAATTCGTTCTGCGGCGGAGAAACCTGTTTGAACTTGAGCCCAGAAAGAGGTGATGTTCAGGATTGGAAGCATGAATTTGTCCGCACTGAGTACGAAAAGATACCAAGAACCGGCTGTGATCAGGCTGGCAATGACTGACTGTGATCCATAATAAACCAATATCGCCGCCATCACACCAGTCATCAAACGTGTCGTTGGAAAGACAATCGAAAGCACAAAACCGCGCCGAACATTCACTTGATAAGATTGCTTATTCGACTCCTTGAAGTCGCCCAGGATGGCCTCTTCCTGTCGAAAATTTTTGGCAACAGCAATACCGTTGATGGTTTCCTTGATGGTCGCGTTGACGTTTGCCATAGCGCGCATGCCTTCTATGGTGACCTTACGTGCCAGCTTGCGATAGAGAAGTGTGGTGATCGTGAGGACGGGAACAATGGCAAACAGGATGGCTGCCAGGCGCCATTGAGTCTGGAGCAGAATGAGTGCAATGACGAAGGATTGCATAAAATCGCTTAAAACTGAACTTGCGAGTGTAATTAAAGTGGAAAAATCGCGGGTATCGCTGGTGATGCGAGAAACAATTTTGCCCGATGAGAACTCATCGTAAAAGGACATATCCTGGCGCATGCAGGCTTCGAAAGCATCGGTCGAAAGGTTGCTATTAATGTCGGCGATGACACGGGATGAAGTGCGGTGTAAAAAGTGATAAAAAACGAACCCCAACAACTGAATCACAATCACAGCCACAACCAAAACGATTAAGTTGTTTTGAGCATTTTGAGCAGCGTTTCCCTGGTCCAGAACCTTGGAAACCAGCCAGGGCGGGAGGGCACTGGCGATACCACTGAGTATGATTAGCAATAAAATGATGATCAGTTTGGTGCGATGTGGATCCATGTAAGCCCAGATACGGGTGAGCAAGGTCCGGTTGGAGTATTGCCTGTCATAATTTTCGCCTGCCAATCCTTGATGAAAACCCATTAGAGCTCCGAAAAGATCGAGCGATAAGTTTCGCTGGACTGCATCAGGTCGGAATGTGTACCGATATCCGAAACTTTGCCATTGCGAATGACGATGATCAGGTCTGCCCAGCGAATTTGGGAAAGGCGGTGAGTGATGATAAAGGTGGTGCGTCCACGGGAGGCTACCTCGATAGCTTTTTGGATCTCATCCTCCGTTTTGCTGTCAATTGCACTGGTGGAGTCATCCAAAATCAAAATACGAGGGTCGGTCAGGAAAGCTCGGGCTAAGGCCAAACGCTGACGCTGTCCACCAGAAAGGGTGGTGCCTCGTTCGCCGATCACGGCATCGTAGGTGCCCTCCATGACATTGATAAAACCACTGGCCTGCGCGTTTGTTGCGGCAGTCTCGACATCGTCAAAGGAAGCGCTTGGGTCACCAAATGCTATGTTATCCTTGACGCTTTTTGAGAAGAGAAAGATGTCTTGTTCGATGATTGAGATTTGACTGCGCAGGCTGTCAAGTTTCCAATCACGCAGGTCAATCCCGTCGATCAGGATTGAGCCAGCGGTTGGATCGTAAGTGCGATTTATCATGCGCACCAATGTGGTTTTTCCTGACCCTGTCTGACCGACAATTGCGACAGTTTGGCCGGGTTTGACATGAAAGGAAATCTCTTTCAGCGTGTCGTCACCTGCTTCGTACGCAAAAGAAACTTGCCTGAATTCGACATCGCCCTGCATGGCTCCTGCGAAGCCTGCTTCGTTTTCATCGAGATTGTTTTCGGTATTCATAATCGCCAGCAAGCGCCTCGCGCTAGCTACCCCGAGAGAGATTTGTGAGTAAGAGCGAATGGATGTGTTGGTTGGAAATTGCAATAAGGTGATTGCGGTGAAGTAGGAGATCACACCGGCCAAGGGGATTTGACCTTGTTGGAAGAGCAGGATGGCGTGCAGCAAACCGAAACCAAGCGCGAGAGCAAGCAGCAGCAGGGGAACGAACATAGCCTCCACGTCTCCCTGTTTGACGCTGGCGTCCCGGTAGGCTTTAATGTTCTCTCTAAAAAGTGCGATTTCTGACTCTTCCTGGGCAGCAGCTTTGACCGTTTCGACTCCATCGATGTCTTCAGCCAGTCGGCTGTTCATTTTGCCGAAGCTGGATCGCACTTCGTCGGTAATTGGCTTGAGTACGCGGATGTAATGCACAATAAAAGCAAAATAGGAAACAATGAACAAAGACGGTACCAAGATCAGGTGGCGGTGCAACTGCCAGCCAGTTATCAGAGGGATGACCAGGAAGTTGAACGAGCCGAACACCATGTTGATGCCTGGTGAGTACAGGTAGTTGACCTCACGGATGTCGTTGGTGGCGCGTGCCATCAAATCCCCGACCGATTGCAGGGCGTGGAAGGTCATACTCTTGCCGAGCAAGGAGAGATAAAACTCCTCACGCACGTCGGTTTCAATCCGTTGAGCAGTCAGCTCGAAACCGAAATTGCGGATGAACTGGGAAATGCCGCGCAGACTTTGAGATAAGCCAACGATGACTGCTGAATTGAGAATAGCGGTGAGGTTTGGTGAGCCACTGGTCAACTCAACGAATACTTTGGCAAATTCGATCACTGGAATGTAGGCAAGGGCTGCGTTTCCGACGGCACCGGCCATAGCCAGGACAAAGGTCAGCCAGTGGTGGAGGGTATGGGAAACAATCCAACTTATAGGTGTAGACCGATTGGTTTTATATTTATATGGAACTGTGAATTCACTGACAGCCATTAATCAAATCTTCCGGGGCGTTTTTAACGCCCAATCATTTTACTATTGTTAACCGTTAAAATGGACTTATTGACGAAAATTCGCCGCTTTGTCATGAGACAAACAGAATGTGTTCTAATTAAGGCAGGAGATACTGTGCAACTGACAAGTCACTCAATAGAGAAACGCACCCAGCCTGCATTACAAGTTGAGAACCTAAGCTATATCTTTCCAGACGGTAAGAAGATCTTGACGGACGTGAATTTCGAGGTTCAAAAGGGTGACAAAGTTGCCATTATTGGTGGGAACGGTTGTGGCAAGTCAACGCTGCTGATGCTGATTAACGGATTGCTCATCCCCTCTGTGGGTAAGGTTATTGTTAACGGAAACGAGGTGAACCGCGCAAACCGGAACGAGATTCTTTCCACTGTTGGCTTGGTTTTTCAAAACGCTGACGACCAACTTTTTTCGAAATCGGTTTTTGACGCGGTGGCTTTCGGTTTGATTATATCTGGTAAAGGCAAGGACGAAATCAAGCAGCGAGTCACCAACGCGCTGGAGACCGTACACCTCACCGGTAGTGAACACCGAAACCCCTTCAAGTTGAGTGGGGGCGAGAAAAAGAAGATAGCCCTGGCTTCGGCCATTGCGACTCAACCTGAGTTGCTTCTGCTCGATGACCCGACCATGGGTCTGGACGCGGGCATGCGCGAAGAGTTGATTAAGTTATTCTTTGAGATGAAATCGACGCTTTTGATTGCTTCTCAAGACCTTGAGATGGTGGGTCAGCTGGCGGAACGAACGCTGGTGATGGCGGGGGGATATATCATTGCTGAAGGACCCACTTATGAAATCCTTAACAACCAATCCTTGATGACTGAACAAGGGCTCTTGGGATAAGTAGCCCAAATCTCTTGACCTTTGAGGGGGTAGGATTATAATCAAGGTTATTAATAGTATTAATCAGATTAATAGGTTTGATTTGGCGACAAAAAGCGATTTACTCACTTATCTGGCGAAGGCGGTGGTTGAAAACACTTCCGTGCCAAGCATTCCGCAATTAAGTCAGGAATTAGGCATTAGCACTTCGAGTGTACGCGAACAGCTCGAAGTTGCCAAACGCCTTGGGGTAGTTGAAGTCAAACCAAAAGTAGGCATTCAATCCCGCCAGTTCTCACTGACCGAGACGCTCAACACTGCGTTATCCTATGGAATTGCGGTAGATAACACGCTTTTCGATCAATTCTCGGATTTGCGCAAGCACCTTGAATCGAGTTACTGGTTTGAATCTGTCTCCAAGCTCACACACGCTGACATTGACCAGCTGCAGTTATTGGTTAACCTGGCATTGAGCCGCATTCAAAACCAACCCATGCAAATACCAGAGCGAGAACACCGCGATTTCCATCTGACATTCTTTAAGCGGTTAGAGAACCCAGTCGTCATCAGCTTGCTTGAGGCTTATTGGGATGTGTACCACAAAACTGGTGTGACCCTGTTGATGGACCAAAACTACCTGGTTTCGGTGTGGCACTATCATCAACTAATGGTAGACGCACTACGGGATCGTGAGTTTGAAAAAGGTTATCAGGCTCTGTTGACACATATGGATCTGGTAAAGCAGGTCAGAAAAGCTGAATTGAAACAAAGATTTGAGTGATAAGGAGCACTTTGTTGATGAACGAAGCAAACGAAACGACAGGAAGAGAATTAACGCCCATCACGAACAATTTTTGCATGACCATTTGTACAGTAAACGGCTCTGGCAGTGCTACTGCCAATGGCACGCTCTTCCGCGCGCTTTTCAAGATGGGCATTCCAACCTCAGGGAAAAATGTTTTTCCATCCAATATCAAAGGTATGGCAACCTGGTACGTGATTCGCACGTCCGAAAAAGGCTACACAGGTCGCCTGCCCTACGACGACATTGTGGTGGCGATGAACCCGGCAACCTTCCTTGAAGATCTGACTTACCTGCCACAGGGAGGGGTGATTTTCTTCGCTGATCACATTGCCATCCCTGAGGATACGCGTAAAGATCTGATCTTTTATCCAATGGCAATTAAGGAACTTACAAAGCAACTCGATCCACCACGTCATTTGCGCGACTTTACCGAAAATATGCTGTATGTTGGTATAGTCGGTCAGGTGCTGGGGATTACCCGAGACGCTCTGCGATATGGCATAGAAAAGCTCTTTCCCAGTAAGCAAGCGGTGATCGATTCCAACATGCGCACCATTGACCTCGGCTTTGACTGGGCAGCGAAAAACCTTGAGAAGCGAGACCGTTTCGGGGTCAAGGTAATGCCGCCACTGACGGACTACATTATTGCTGATGGCAACGTTGCTGGCGCGCTTGGCTCTTTATTTGGTGGCATGCAATTCTGTTCGTGGTATCCGATCACTCCGGCAACCAGCATGGTTGAAGCCGCGATCGATTATGCCCCGAAACTTCGACGCGATCCTAAAACAGACAAAATGACTTGCGCGATCGTGCAGGTTGAGGACGAATTGGCTGCCATTGGAGCGGCTACAGGGGCTGGTTGGGCAGGTTTACGCTCCTTGACTTCGACCTCCGGTCCTGGTCTTTCGTTGATGACTGAAACGATTGGTTTAGCCTATTTTACTGAAACTCCAGTGGTTATCTGGGACGTTCAGCGCGTCGGTCCGAGCACAGGTTTACCGACTCGCACCGCGCAAGGCGACCTGGCGATGATTTATTCGCTCGGGCATGGCGACACGCAGCACATAGTTCTTATCCCTGGCAGTGTCACAGAATGTTTTGAGCATGGTTGGATGGCACTCGATCTGGCAGATAAATATCAAACACCTATTTTTGTATTGAGTGACTTGGACCTTGGGATGAACCAATGGATTACCAGAAAGTTTGAATACCCAACGAAGCCGATCAATCGCGGCAAGATTCTTTGGGAAGAGGAATTGAACAAGTTTGCGGATTGGGGACGGTACATGGACATCGACGGCGATGGAATCCCATATCGTACAGTCATGGGAAATCAGAATCCACGTGCGTCTTATTTTACACGTGGCACCGGTCACGATGTCTACGGCAACTACAGTGAAGACCCCAAGAACTGGAGTGACTTGATTACACGAATCGGCAAGAAATTCCAAAAGGTGGTTGGTGATCTACCCCAGCCTATGTTTAGAAATGGTCCTGAGGACGCAAACATCGGATTGATTGCCATGGGCTCCACAGAACAGGCTTTGATTGAAGGCCAGGATTTGCTAAACGCACTTGGCTTGAAATGTGATTTTATGCGGGTTAAATCCCTCCCCTCCAGTCCAGCGGTGCGAGAGTTCATTGCTTCGCATGAACGAAACTATGTAGTCGAGCTCAATCGGGATGGTCAACTCTGCCGCATTCTGAAATTAGAAATTTCGGAGTATTCGCAGAAGTTACTTTCGATTTCTGAAATTGGCGGCTTACCGATGACTGCAATCTGGGTCAGAGACAGCATTATTGCCAAAGAGAAGGAAGGGAAGAATGGATAAACCAGCCGAAGTAAAAAGCGAAAGAAACTTAATTGGATTGAGCCCGCAGGATTACAAGGGGCGTCCCTCGACACTCTGCCCGGGTTGTGGGCATAACGTCATTTCCAACCAGATTCAGGCTGCTGTGTACGAACTGGGTTGGGCACCCGAAATGATGGCAAAGATGAGTGGTATTGGGTGTTCATCCAAAAGCACAAATTACTTCCTGCAGCGGTCATTTGGATTTAACAGCCTACATGGGCGCATGCCAAACATCGCTACTGGCGCGTCTTTCGCTGATACGCGAGTTAAGATTCTTGGTGTTTCTGGTGATGGAGATACTGCCAGTATTGGCATGGGTCACTTTAAACACGTCATCCGACGTAATGTGCCAATGGCTTATATCATCGAAAACAACGGCGTCTATGGCTTGACCAAGGGTCAGTTTTCAGCCACCACCGATTTGGGATTAGAGCTGAAACACCAGGGTAAAAATATGTTGCCCCCTCTTGACTTATGCATGGAAGCGCTGATCAGCGGGGCTACGTTTGTGGCACGTGCTTTTTCAGGTGATACCAAACAGCTAAAAGAACTGATTAAAGCTGCGCTCACGCACAAAGGACTGGCCATTCTTGACGTCATCAGTCCCTGTGTCACCTTTAACAACAAAGACGAGGCACTGCAATCTTACACTTGGGGACGCGAAAATGAAGCCCCGATTCAAGACATAAAGTTCTACCCCAGTGGGCAGCTTCCCGCGGATCGTGACTTACCGGAAGGTGTGGTCCAGGACATTGAGCTTGAGGATGGCTCAGTGATCATGCTCAAGAAAATTGACTTGAATTATGACCCCACGAATAAGCACGCTGCACTTGACTTGCTAACTGAGTCTTATAAGAATCATTATTTTGCCACTGGATTGATCTATATCGAGACATGTTGCACTCCTACGGTGCATGAGTTGTATGATTTGGTTGACGAACCACTCAACCGCCTAACTCCTGACCGCATTCGTCCACAGACCACCGCATTGGATCAAATCAATTTAGCTATGGGCTAACCTGACAGTTCACCAAAGCACTAAAAGCAGAGGCTGGCTTACACCGGCCTCTTGTTATAAGTCTTGACCGCTATCCCTGAATGTTATAAAGCAGTGCCAGATTAGGTTTGGTGAATGTGCCGACTGGGAAGCCAGTGATAACCACCACCTGCGAGCCGGGTTTGAGTGAAGTTGAAGCACTGATGGCGGTTTCGACGTGGTTGATCATCGTCTCAAGCGTGTCTGCGTGTGGAACAACCATTGGAGTGACACCCCAAAGAATGCCCAGCCAATGGTAAGTTGAGATTTCAGGAGTGAAGGCATAGATTGGTACCCGAGGCTTGGTCTTGGACATCAATAAGGCGGTTTTGCCTCTCAACGTGAACACGAC
>JBASOE010000124.1:0-7152 GCA_049657925.1 Anaerolineaceae bacterium | reverse complement strand
TTGAGTGCCCGTTTTGCGCAAAAGCCTCCGAGACAGTAACTCAATTACAAGAGGATAACAAAACGGTGTTATTCATCCATAAGGATTTTCCTTTGAAATATCATACCCAAGCAGAAAAAGCAGCTGTCGCCGCACGTTGTGCTGGCGAGCAGGGAAAATATTGGGAATACTATCGGTTAATTTACAAGGAAGCATCGTTTTCAGAAGAAACCTATTCTAAGTATGCTGAAGAAGTCGGGATTAACATCCATTCTTTTGAAACCTGCATAGACGACCCTGAGCAATTAGATAGGGTCAAGCGGGATTTTGAAGAAGGCGTTGATATAAAGATTGATAGGGTTCCGCTGTTTATCGTTGGCAATTTTTCAATAGGAGACGGCTCTATTCAAGTACAAGGAGCTTATTACTCAGCCGATGAGTTAGCAGCTGCTATTGACCTTTACTTGAATAGATAGAGGAGAGGAAATGATTTATCAGAAGACAAAAAGTTGGATGTTAGTCTTGATCGTTTTGATTCTAGTTGTTAGCTGTAACAATTCAACTGGCCCAAAGAGCGATGTAACAAATAAAGAGAACATCGACACAGCATTTTTAAGATGGGAGGAAATCGCTCAACAGAATGAAGAATTCCTCGATAAGAATGGCTGGGTTGAATTCGAAACTCACGCGAATCGTGGTACTGATGCGAGACAGCATTATACGAAAATGCATGCATGGTTTTTTTTAGAAGAAGGTCGTGTAATAAAGAGCTTAACATCAATAGCGGATGCTGAGACGAATGAGGAACTGCAACGTTTTGCATTAAATCCTGAGGGAAATCGGGCTGAATTGATTGAACTGCGGGCAACTGGTCTAAATGCCCGAGATTATGCAAGGCCATACACAGTAAATTGGACAGTAAAAGATGTTTCTCCAACCAGACAGGATCTCGAAATAGTTACCAGTCTCAGTCCAATAATTGAGGATATTTCAATTAAAGAACATAAAACGGATAACGGCGATACTTTCGTGATCTTTACAGTCATATATGGAAAAAACCAAAGTGATGTAAAAGCGGGATTGTATCCAGAAAATTACGGATACATTGGAAAAGTTGAGGAATATGTTTACGAGACGGGGACTGGGAATCGCCAGGTAAAGCAAGAATCTTACATCAAAGAAGGAGGCCAACAAACTGATATCAGCATAATCACCTTAACTGTCAATCAACTCGATAACCTACCAACAGAAACCAGAGAAGAATTGAAAATTGCAGGAGAAGAGCTTAATTTTTACATTGAATTATTCTCGAAAGATTAGGCTCGATTATTTAACTCCTCAGAATAGCTTAATTTCAAGGAAAGGAGTAACGAAATGAAAAAAGCACATTTGATTGCATCGATAGTCTGTATCTTGATGCTCTTCGCTTCGATTACCGTTGTATCAGCAGCCTCATTGGGTTCATTGGGAAGGTCAAAATGTCCTACGGTTCCACCTCCTGTTGGCATGACATGCGGATGCAAAATAGAAAATAATGTCTCCGGATTATTCTGTCGATCAGATGGTAAAGTAGGTAATTACACTAGGACTTGCAGTTTGATTGAATATTGGACTGTCCAAATAATACCTGTCATTGTGCTGCCCTCCTGACGCCTGATCATTGCTGTGCAGATTGGGGAGATTGCCTGCCTGGAGAACAAAATTAAGTCAGTCCGATGGTGGGTTTTAACTTTCGCTTGAAAGAGGTTTATGATGGCATTTTCTTATGCCATCATAAACCTGCCTAAGGTCAATGATGCTAAACAAAATCGTGAAAAATATCAAGTTCTTAGCTCTAATTATTTTATTAATCTGTGCATGCGACCGTACCGTTTATCAGCCGCCTACATCAACTGCTGTATTGCCAAATCCGTTGACCAACATTATACGCACACCCGCATTAATAGATTCATATTCTCCCTCTGGATCAGTCATACCAACATCAACAAGTCTCCCATACACTATCGATAATCCTGTTACTAGCCCTGAGGAGATTAAAGAATTGCTTCAAGTTATCAAAGAACGGTATTTCCAGGGCTTTTCCGAACCCGGTTGGTACAGTAATTCAGATTACTACAGGGGAAATCAATATTGGATTCATATCAAGGACGCAAGCACTCTCGAAATTGATTCGGCATTCGAACTCCTAAGTCTAATCAATTACAATAATCCACTGGGAAATGTAGTTATACGAGCATTAATCCTTCCAGACGGCAGAAATGCATACTTCATGGTTAACGAGGAAAAGACTGAAACCCACGTTAGTAGCATCAATAATTCTGCGGTTAATCAAAATCAAAGCTTAAAGGTTGAACCATTTAGTAATATATTCAATCTGGATTCTATGCTCTTATCCTCATATATCGATAAGGTTATTCTTCCATATGTTCTAAACGATACGGGGATACCGAACTTGTTCATAAAGCCCAAAGCTTGGATAAGCATAGAGAATAACCAGGAAATCCTCAACATCGAGCTTCTTGAAACAGGAAACTTACCTTTAACAGGAGAGAGTAGCTCGGTTAGATATACTGAAATTGTTTCCACCTTCCAGTTCGACTGGAATTCAGGAGCCATGATAAGTCATTTGGAAATTGGTAAAACTGAGGATGGTAATATGATAGAAAGTTCTTGGGGTCCTATCCAAGTTGATCGATATCGTGTTTACTTTTTCGAAAATTTACCAACAGATGTCAATGTGTTGTTTGAAAATGCACTGCGAAAATTAGACGAAGCTTATGCTGCAATGGATGTAAACTAGAAGTTCGGAATTGCATACCATGATGATGAGTCGAGATTCAATCTCACGAGAAGAACTGCGCAGGGCAACCGAACCCAAGAGGCTAAGCGCTTTACTCTTTCTCTCAGCCTTCATCCTATTCGCAGGCTGGAACTCGCTGCAGCGGCGTGTTCCCTTTGAGCGTTCTTTCATCGATAACTGGTATGGGTTTTACACCGACAGTTTTTACCCACAGTTGATCGCGTTGAGTGGAACGACTGTAGAGCCAATGAAAAAAATTAGGTATATCGTTCCTGGCCGAAAAGTAAATGTAATCCGATGGAAATTGGATATGCTTCGCAGGTCTGGTGTAAATCAATTCCATATTGAATAGACATTTTTTGCAACACTTCTATGTCTAATTGCGTCTATCTTAATAGTGAACATCAATAAAAGGAGGAAGAGTTCAGATGAGAAAAAGCATCAAGGCTTTCATAATATCCCTAATTCTTTTGTCAGTCTTCAACCCGGTGGCCAAGTCAGCATCTGCAACTGATCAGACTATTTTTGGAATCCACAACGCTACCATTACACCAAATTATGTAGGGACCATCAGAATCACTGCTGGTCTCTCAATTTCAGCTGGAGGACTTGCAAGTTGTTCCGCCACAGTATCGCTCTACTCCGGTTACGTTGCAAATCTGACTATGTACCTACAAAGAAAAGGATCGAATGGATATTGGACGACTATAGAAAGTTGGTCTGGCAATGGATCGGGAATATCAGGAGTGAGCTTGTTTGAGTCTTATTCCGGATTAGCTAAAGGTACAACCTATCGGGTATATGCTGTAGCTTATGTTTATCAAAACGGAAACTATATTGAGCAGGTAACAATCTCGTCTCAGGAACGCACTTATTAGTTGAATACATGATGATAAATTGAAAGCAAAAAAGAAAATAATATTTGGAATTTCGTTTAGAAAGGTCATGTGGTCAAAATGAACAAAGAAACACTTCCAAATCGAGAAATGTTTTCGATTATCTGGCATTACCAAAAGAGATTACAGATAATGAGATTAATATTTGAATAGAGGCCAATTATGAGTTCAGGAAAAAGTATCAAGTTTATAATTCTCTTGCTTGTCGTTCTAAGCGCTTGCAACCACGAGGTTTATAAAGTACCTGCTCCAACAAAAGCTCAACCAACACCAACCTTGTTATTTCAAAGCACAAATACACCAGAAAACATTCAACTTCCTGTCGATTCGCCCACAGTTGCTGTCGAGGATCCCCCTTACACGATTGACAATCCTGCAACCACCCAAGAAGAGATCACCCCGTTGATCAATGTAATCCAGGAGCGTTACTTATCAGCGATCAACAAACCCGGGTGGTATACATCAGGGATGCCGCTTAGATATTCAGCTTGGGTTTATATTAGTGACCCTGAAACGAAAAGCGTTCGGGAATTATTTACAATGATGTCAGTTATAAATTATTCAAACCCACAGGGTAATGTGATAGTCGGACAAATGCTTCTCCCTGACGGAAAAGATGGGACTTTTGGATTGAATGACCAACAGAATGACACAATCATTACAAGATTAGGTCAATATTCTCCTACTGCAACATACACTATGGGAGGTGACTTTCCACCATATTTCTTTCTGTTAGAGAATTACTTTCTAAATGTATTGCTTGATAATCGGTTCTTTAAGGTTGAAGATTATGATAAATCACCCTATAAATTTGAAACCACCACCAGGGTGTGGCTGAGTGGAGAAGGGGAAAACTGTTTGTTGGAAATCGAAATTCATAGCGTGGGGTTAGGCGGCAGGAAGAACTCTGAAAGTGATGCCCGCCAGACAGAAGTAACCACAATCTACCAATTCAACTGGACGACCGGTGATTGGGTTTCTTTTTACCAGAAACAACACTACACCGATGGCACAGACTTCGTGACCATCCTGGATGAGGAATGGTTGAGCAAATACAAGTATCAATATTACAAAAGTTTACCTGCTAAAGTTCAGCAACTTTATGATGACGCCGCACGGAAAGTGCGAGAAGCCTACGCCGCTCAAGGCATGAATTAGAAGGAAGTGTTCAAATGAAAAATCGAGCTTCAATCTGGCGTGAAGAGACCAGACGAGCCACCAATCCCAAGAGGGTTGGAGCCTTGGTTTTTCTCTCCGCCATCATTCTCTTCGCTGGGTGGAACGCCTTGCAACGCAGGGTTCCATATGAGCGCTCCTTCATTGACAATTGGTATGGCGTCTATGAAGGCAGCTTCTACCCGCAACTGATCGCGTTGATCGCTGCTTTCCCCTTTGCCGACTCCCTTGTGATCGACCGGAAGCAGGGCTACCTGGGCCAGGTGTTGACAAGAACGTCTTATCGCAAATACCTGCGTTCAAAAGCAATTGTCAATGCAATTATCGGCGGCTTGGCGGCCATCCTGCCTTTGGTTTTGATGTATCTGATCACGAGCATCTTCACCACAACGCCTCTCAACCACCCTTCCGTGGACGCGATGGCTTTGCGGCCAGCAACCGGATTCTTACGTGAGATCTACTTCAATAATCCAGACGGGTTTATCTGGATGATTTTGGGTTTGGTCTTTATTGTTGGGGCTGCCTTTGCTTCGCTCGGCCTGGCAGCGAGCCTGCTGATCAATAACCGCTTTGTTGCCTTGGGAGCGCCTTTGATCTTATTCAACGGCCTCGAGTTTTTTGCGGAACGAACGCGTTTCGTACCGGATTTTTTGACGCCCATGCGCACCCTGCTCACGACGAGCACCCTTGACTTGGAGTTGATTCAAACTGTTCAGGAAGTCCCATCGCTCTTTATCTTGCCCATTCTTATGCTTGTACTGGCTGGTTTAGGCTTTATTTTCCTCGGCAAGCGGGAGCATGTGCTTGAAGACAAAGCCGTCTTTGAAGCGAAGCCTTCGGCTATTGCCAAAAAGGTCCGTCCGGTCCGGGAGAGCAAACTTCCCCTCAAACCAGGTAGTTTTGGAGCGAGGTTTTACCTGCTCACAAAACGCACCCTTCGCCCGGCTTACCTGTTGATCCTCTTCCTCATCATCGTGGCTGTAGGTGTACTTTTCTCACGCTTTCTTGCCAACCAAGGCAACATGGCTGGGCTTATGGGTTCTCAGGCAACCGATGCGGTTAATGCCTGGGACGTTGTGTTCGTTGCCATTGGAAATCCTTACGTGATGAGCCTGCTGGTCGCCAACGCTTACCTGATTTTTGTAAGCACGATGCAACCCGAGACAGGCTTTGGTCAAATCGCGCTATTTCGGTTGGGTTCCCGAAAACAGAATTGGGCGATTCAAGTCATGTTCCTCTTCCTCACTGCTATGCTTTTCACCCTGGTTGTTCTTCTTGGAATCTACCTGGTAGCTGTACTGAATGGATACTCGGCTTCCGGCAATTGGAGTGGAACAACACTGACAAGTGGCGTGTGGGTGAATTTACCTGCCTGGCTGCCCAAAGAAATGAGCCTTCTCCAAGTACTGCTTTCATTATGGGCGTTACTTTCACTTGGCTTCTTCACCATGGGATTGGCTATTTTTACCCTCAACGTCTTGTTCAACCAGCGTCTGGTTGGTTACCTTGGGGTGGAGCTCTTTCTGCTCTCGAGCATCGGCCTGACCTCGGTTTTCATGGGAAAAGCTAAATGGCTGCAATCCATTCCCCTCATCCAGAATCTGCTGCTTTCGCAAATCCCTTACCGATCGCGGACCCCGGGAACCCTCCATTTCCCTTTCATATATTGGGCTGTGCTACTGACAATCCTGATCCCACTCAGCTTTTACATTTACCGCAAACAAGATTTCCCCGTGAAAACGGATGAAGAATGACCCTGAAAGGAAAACACCATGACCGAAACTATTATTCAGGCTGAAAACATTTGCAAAAGCTTCCGCAAGCACGAGGTGCTCAAGAACGTGAACTTCAGCGCCTCCAAAGCCGAGATTATCGCAATCTGCGGGAAGAATGGCAGCGGAAAGACGGTATTCATTCGGATTCTGTGCGGATTAATGAAGGCAAATGAGGGAAAAGTACGGATTTTTGGAAAGATAATTGGTAAGGATGTTGAATTTCCGGAGTCGACAGGCATCCATTTTGAGAGTTCAGGTTTGCTGCTTTCAGAAAGCGGTCTTGAGAATCTCTACTTGCTCTCTCTGATCAATGGGAAGGCGGACATGGGTCGAATTAAAGAAATCATCACAAGGGTTGGACTCAATCCGAACGACCCTCGGCCAGTCAGCACTTATTCGACAGGCATGCGCCAGAGGCTTGGTATTGCCCAAGCCTTGATGGATGACCCGGACCTGATCCTGCTGGATGAACCAATCAACGGGCTTGACTTCGCTGGGCAAGAACTATTTCGCGACCTCCTGCGCA
>JBASOE010000123.1:0-4693 GCA_049657925.1 Anaerolineaceae bacterium | reverse complement strand
TAAATAGGTCTTCCTTTTGAGTTCTTCTTGGGTCATTCTGATTGTCCATTTCATGTAGTTAATTGTCATGCCTTTTAGGACATTTCTAATTTGCTACTTTAGGACATTATCATGTTGCCACTACAAGGCCTATCTCAACAGAAAAGTTTTTTCAAGCTTATGTTAAAATTAAAGATTGCAGTTTCGTGTTTGAGAAAGGCAACTATGGAGCAAAACGAAAGCATTTATCTGATAGCAGGGTTGGGAAACCCAGGGCTGGAGTATAAGCAATCCCGGCACAACTTCGGATTCATGACACTCGACCTCCTTGCTGACGAACTGAATATCCCCCTGAAGCGCGTCAAGTTCAAATCCATCATCGGTGAAGGCAACCTGGCAGGCAAAAGGATTGTCCTCGCCAAGCCTCTGACCTTCATGAACGAATCCGGCTCCGCCATCGCCCCATTATTACGCTACTTCAAAGTGCCGCTTGAAAACCTGCTGGTGATCCACGACGACCTCGACCTGCCCTTGGGCACCTTGCGTATCCGCCAATCGGGTGGCGCGGGTGGTCAGCGCGGCATGGCATCAATCATCAACCACCTTGGCACCCAGGACTTTGCACGTATGCGCCTGGGCATTGGCCGCCCCAACGGTCAGATGGACCCCGTAGATTACGTCTTGCAGCGTTTCACAAAAGCTGAAGAACCGATAAAAGAAATCGTACTTAAACAAGCTGTGGAAGCCGCCCGATTTTTCGTCAGTGACGGTTTATCAAAGGCAATGAACAAATTCAATGGCGAGACCTGTTAAGCAACCTCTTCTTACCCCACTAACTGACCTGGGACCCTACCAGCAACTGCTTGAGGAGATCAGGGCTGGTCAATTCCGCGACACCACCCCGCGTGGGCTGGCATTACCTCGTTCCGCGCGTCTGGCGTTGGTGGCTGCTCTGCATCACGACCTGCAGGTGCCGCTTGTCTTGTTGACCAATCGCGCAGACCGAGCCCTGGGGCTGCTGGATGAATTGCATTTCTGGCTGCCTGAAGGCAGTAATTATTATTTCCCCGAACCCAACCCGCTCTTCTACGAAAAATTGCCTTGGTCGGAATCCACCCGCCGCGAACGCTTACAGGTTTTTTCGATGCTGGCGCGCTACCACTTGCCAGGTTTCGACATCTCCGAAACCATCCCTCCGGTCATCGTCACCCCCGTACGTGCAGTGATGACCCGCTCAATCCCACGCAGAGATTTCTTGCGCGCGGTGATGCGTTTGAAACTCGGCGATCATTACGACCTGCACACGGTCACAGCCAATTGGGTCGGCATCGGTTACGAATATAGCAACATCGTTGTTCAACCCGGGCAGTTCTCGCGGCGTGGAGGCATCCTCGACGTGTGGTCCCCCTCTGATCTGATGCCTATTCGAGTGGAGTTTTTTGGCGATGAGATCGACACCTTACGGTACTTTAATCCCGCTACCCAACGCACCGAAACCAAGCTTGAACATGCTGAAATCTTCCCTGCCAGCGAAGCCATGCCAGTTGTCGCTGAGAAGGTCGGCATTCCATTTGAAGATTTGGGTGAGCTGAGCGAGTTGAGCATCCCCTCTCTCTACCCATTCCCTTCCAGCCTGATCGATTATCTGCCTTCCGAAGCAATCATCCTTCTCGATGGTCAGGAGTTCGTACAGGCAGCGGTCAATGACATCGAAGAAGAATCCATGCAGCGATTCCAAACTATGGTTGAACAGCGCGAGCTGCCAGCTGACGCGCCGGTGCCTTACATCACCTGGTCTGAGATTGAAGATGGCTTCAGCAACAAGCAGGTCATCGAGCTTGGTCATACCAACACCATCGAGGGTTCAGCCCTGGCTGCCCGTTTTGACCCGGGTCCACGTTTTGCCGGTCGACTGAAAGATTTCCAAACCCATCTGCGCCTTCTTGAAGAGCGCCAACAAGACTGGTCGGTGGTTTCGAGACAAGCAGCACGCTTGCGCCAACTCTGGCAGGAAACGCATCCGGATTACAGTAACGAGCAAGCCCTGAGCCAGTTCGTTGAAGGCTCACTTTCGAGTGGTTGGGTGCTGAAACAAAGCCAAACCCGAGCGCATCACCTGCTGACCGACAGCGAGATCTTCGGTTGGAGCCGACCTCAACCCCGCCGCCGACCTCTTTTCACGTCTGAGTCCCCCGAAGCCATCTACGGTGAGCTCAACCCTGGTGATTGGGTGGTTCATATCGACTATGGCGTTGGTCGTTTCGTGGGCTTGCATCACCCAACTCTGGATGGTGTCCAACGCGAATATCTGACCATCGAATACAAGGATAACGACCTGCTCTACGTGCCCATCCATCAAGCCGACCGCATCTCACGTTATGTCGGTACGGATGGATCCACACCCTCCCCCAGCCGTTTAGGCGGAGCAGAATGGACGCTGACGAAGAGCAAAGTCCGCCATGCTGTGGTCGAAGTGGCCACCGACTTGCTCGAGCTATATGCCAAACGCCAGACCGCCAAAGGATTCGCCTTCAGCCCCGATTCCGACTGGCAGAAGGAGCTCGAAGCTTCCTTCCCCTACATCGAAACGCAGGATCAACTGATTGCCATCCAGCAGGTCAAACAGGATATGGAATCCGAGCGTCCGATGGACCGCCTGCTGTGCGGCGATGTGGGCTTTGGTAAGACCGAAGTCGCCTTGCGGGCGGCATTCAAAGCAGTCTCGGATGGCAAGCAGGTCGCTGTTCTCGTCCCGACTACAGTGTTGGCACAGCAACACTACGACACCTTCCGCGAACGCCTCTCCACCTTTCCCGTAACTGTAGAAATGCTAAGCCGTTTCCGCAATCAGAGAGAGCAAACCCGCATCATTAACGAACTGGCAAAGAAACAGATCGACATTCTCATCGGTACGCACCGCCTGATCTCGCCAGACGTGCAGTTCAAAGACCTCGGTCTGGTGATCATCGACGAAGAGCAGCGCTTTGGTGTTGCTCATAAGGAACACCTCAAGAAATTGCGCGCCGAGGTGGACGTGCTGACCCTGACCGCCACCCCCATCCCGCGTACTCTCTACATGGCGCTGACCGGGGTTCGGGACATCTCAAACATCAATACTCCACCTGAGGAGCGCCTGCCGATTATCACCCACATCGGACCCTACGACCAGCGACTGGTGCGTGAAGCCGTTGTTCGTGAACTTGATCGTGGCGGACAGGTCTTCTTTGTGCATAACCGCGTTCAGTCCATCCCGGCGGTTTATAACCACCTGTCTACGCTGATCCCTGAAGCACGCATCGGAATCGGGCATGGTCAGATGGACGAAGGTGAACTGGCTGATGTCATGCATGCCTTTACCAGCGGGCAAATTGACATCCTTTTGTGTACATCGATCATTGAATCTGGCCTGGACATCCCCAATGCCAATACCCTGATCGTAGACCGCGCGGACACTTTTGGTCTCTCCCAGCTCTATCAATTGCGCGGGCGCGTTGGCCGCGGCGCGCAGCGGGCTTTTGCTTACCTTTTCAGAGACAACCGGCATTCCCCCACTGCTGACGGGCAGGAACGCATGGAAGTACTGGCGGATAACTCCCAACTTGGTGCGGGATATGCAATTGCTATGCGCGACCTGGAAATGCGTGGCGCTGGCGACATGTTAGGTACTCAGCAGTCAGGATACATTCAGGCAGTTGGCTTCCAGCTCTACACACGGTTGCTCGGGCAAGCTGTTAAAGAGATGCGCAATGCCTCTGGTATGGGCATTCCTTCCACTGCTGCCAACTCCCTGATGGATGAACCTTCGCTCCTCATCAACGTCGAATTACCATTGTCGAGCGAAATCCCCACTACCTACATCCCCGATCAGGAATTGCGTCTTTCGCTTTATCGACGCGTCTCTGCCTTGCGCAGCGAAGAAGAGATCACCCAGACCCAGATTGAATTCACTGACCGTTTTGGTGAACTTCCCCAAGGTTTGAAAGATCTTTTCTTCCAGATGCAAGTAAAGTTGGCTGGTGAGGCAGCTGGGATTGAATCAATTGGCATGGTCAACGGTCAGATCGTGCTGACCTGGCCTACCTTGCCCAAAGGCATGAAGCAGCGCCAACTCCCCGAGGTTGACCCGATCGCACGCGTTGGTAAGAACGGTTACTGGTTGAACATCAGCAGCCTCAAAGAAGAGACCTGGCAGCAAGCATTACTAAGAATTCTGCGTAAAATTATTGTCCAACTCGATGAAGGTTGGCAGTAATTTTGGAAATAGTGGCTTACCTGATGGCTTCTTGGGCACTCTTTTTTGAATTCTAAAACGTGATATAACCTTATTTGCGGTCAACTTGACATTGATAAAGGAGATACTTGATGCACAAAACAAATTCGATCCTGATTGCCTTGATAATGACTTTCCTTCTCGTAACAGCCTGCGGCGCAAAGGAAGAAAAATCCGTAACTGAAATAGAAACACGCGAATACGTTCTAAGCGCATTCGCTATTCCTGAGGCTTTCAAGGCAAATTCCCGTATCAATTGGACCATTACCGATGATAAAAACACCACGGGTAACCTAACCGTAGACCTGGTTATGCCTGACGCTGCGACAGTGGACGCTAATTCCTTTGTCCAGGATTTTCTCGACCGTGCCATGACGATCAATAAAGATGGCAAGGTAACCATCCAGAAGCTCGATATCCAGATCAAAGACATCAATCAGAACC
>JBASOE010000122.1:0-42177 GCA_049657925.1 Anaerolineaceae bacterium | reverse complement strand
ACGTTATTTGGTCGGATCGACACCCAGTCTCTACCAGCATAGTCACTACGGTAAGCACTGGGTGAGTTCCAGGTTCCCGCATAAACCAGACCAGTGACCATGTTGTCGTAGGCTACGGAACGAGCGGTCAGGTCAGTCGCTCCAGTATTAAAGGCTGTAAATGTGAAACCTCCATCATCACTGCGAAAGAATCCGTGTTCATGATAAGTAAGAAAAACCCGGGATCCATTGGTTGGATGGATACTGACATCATAAAAGTAATCGGGGGTAGCGAAATCGTCGCCCAATCGTAGTAACTGCCAGGTGTTGCCGCTGTCTGCGCTGCGCCACAGGTACCCGACGAGTGGATCCAATGTCGGGCTGAACCTGGTCCTCGTGGTAATCAAGATGATGCTTGGGTTGGTTCGATCAATGGCGATGTCGTAAATAATGTGATCGCCGAATGCTGAATTGCCAACTTTAGTCCACGAAGCCGCCGCGTTGGTTGATTTATACAATCCCCCATCGTAAGTGCCGGCGTAGATGATACTGGAATTACTCGGATGGATCGCCAAAGATTGAATGGAAAGGTTCGCCAAACCATTCACCATCCGATACCAGGTTACACCTCGGTCAATGCTCTTGTATACACCGTTGGTGTAGCTTCCAGCGTAAACGATCGTTGGTTGCAGCGGATCGACCGCTATCGCGGTGAAGGTGCCACCAAAAGGTCCTATTGGGATCGGTGCAGGTGTCGGAGTTTTGGTAGGTGTTCGAGTGGGAGTGTTGGTAGGTGTTAGAGTAGGCGTTTTGGTGGGAGTAAGTGTAGGCGTTTTGGTGGGAATAAGTGTAGGCGTTTTTGTTGGGGTAAGTGTCGGGATTCTGGTAGGTGTCGGCGTAGCAGTGTTAAGGGGTTTTACAATGATTGGCAAGTATTGGACAGGTTCAAAAGTGGCAGAACCGGAAGGAACCTGGGCATCGGCAGCTATACTTGTTGGAAAAATGGCGATCGCCAACACTGATACTATTAAGAATATCAGTCCATTAATTACCAATCTTGGATTAATTGAACGCTTAGCCATATCCTGTCACCGATTAGGTCTGTAAGGAAGGTCTCTGCAATAATCATGCCGCTAAATGACAAATGAGATCGAAAATATGACCGACAGGCGTCCCACTCAAAGATGGCATTCTGCTTCGTTTTTGATCATTTAGCTTGCTTTAGGCCAAACAGTCCGTGAATGCATCCAGACAATGAGCTACATCAGCATCATTCACATCCAAATGTGTAACCAGCCTGAAGGTGCGCGGACCCGTCCCACCCACAAGCACGCCTTTTTCTTTCATCTTATCGATCAAGGCCTCATCAGTGATGGCAATTGTCTCGCTCAATCGAATGAAGACCATATTGGTCTGAGGACTATTCTTCTCAAGCGTTAGACCACTGATCTGCGAAAGACCGTCAGCCAACAGTTTGGCACGCATATGGTCTTCTGCTAACCGCTCGATCATGCTATCCAGTGCCACAATTCCAGCTGCGGCAATAATTCCTGCCTGGCGCATGCCACCCCCCAACATTTTGCGTAGTCGTCGGGCTTTGGTGATAAACTCACGGCTTCCGCAAAGCACGGAGCCGACAGGCGCACCCAAACCTTTGCTGAGACAGAAAGTGACAGAATCTGCCATCTCTACCAGGTCCCGGGCTGGTACCCCAAGCTTCACTGCGGCATTGAAGAGTCTGGCGCCATCGATGTGCAATTTCAAGTCGTGTTCTTTGGCAAAGCTGGCAACTTGGCGGCAATATTCAGCGGTCAGTGGCACGCCTCCACAAGCATTCTGGGTGTTCTCCATAATGACCATGCGTGAAATTGGTTCGTGAATATCCGGATATCGGATGGCTGACTCAAGATCGCCGAAACTCAGCGTGCCATCACGTTGGTTGGGAATGGTATTGATCACCACCCCACCCAAAACTGACACACCACCAGCTTCGTGCAAAAAGGTGTGTCCTTGCCTACCCATGATGACTTCTTCTCCCCTTTGGCAGGTGACAAGCACAGCGATGAGATTGCCTTGTGTCCCTGAACTGACAAACAAGCCGGCTTCTTTGCCAAGCAATTCAGCTGCCTTGGCTTCAAGCGCGTTTACAGTTGGGTCATCGCCATACACATCATCTCCCACCACAGCGTTGGCCATCGCCTCACGCATTGCAGCCGTTGGTCTTGTGACAGTGTCAGATCGAAAATCAGAATAGCGCATCAGGACTCCTTGTTTGTTAACTCTTTCAAAACCAAATTGAGGTCTTCTGGCAGCGGTGCTTCAAAGCGTTTCGGCTCTTTCTGTCCAGGCAGGACGATTTCAAGCGACGCGGCATGTAAGAAGAAACGATTGATCGGCAATGACGATTTGCGCCTGCCATAAATCTTGTCACCTACCACGGGATTGCCAATGTAAGCCAGGTGGACGCGTATCTGATGCGTACGGCCAGTGATTGGTCTTACCTCCAACAAACTATGCTCGTTAAATTGCTGCAAGGTGTGGTATTCACTGATAGCCTTTCGACCTTTGCCTTCGTAGCGCACAGCCATCTTCTGGCGATGGACTTCGTGGCGACCCACCGCAGCTTCAATTCGACCCGTCGGCGTTGGCATTTGACCATCTACTAAAGTGATATAACGCTTGATGGTTTTTCGGGATTTGAATTGCTTGACCAGCCATTCGTAAGCTGCTTGGTTCCTGGCAACGATCATTACACCGGAAGTCTCCGCGTCAAGACGATGCACGATTCCCGGACGGGCTGGGTCACCAACCTGAGCGATTTCTGGCCAACGTTGCAACAGGGCATTGACCAGTGTTCCGCTTGTATGACCTGCCCCTGGATGCACAACCAAACCAGCCGGCTTGTTGATCACAATGACATCATTATCGATAAATATCGTCTCGAGGTAAATATCCTCACCGGTCATAGACTGTGTTTCTTCAACCGGCAATAGCACTGTGATGGTTTGGCCTTTTGCGGGTTTCAGGGAATCCCTGGTCACGATTTTGCCGTTAACCTGAACCTGTCCCTGAGCGATGAGCACTTGAATTTTCTCGCGTGAAACCCCTGGGATTCGATCCGCCAGAAATTTATCCAGGCGAAGCGCCTCTTCAAAGTCAAACACGAATTCAATCTGTTTGGTGTTCATCGTTTGCCGCTTTTTCTATCACTGGTTGTTCTGTCAGTTTGGCTTCTTTGTGCAAGAGCGCGGTTTTTCTTTCCTGAAGAAGGATCGATAAGACCAACAGGCTAACTCCGACAGTTACACAAGCATCAGCGATATTCAGTACAGGGAAATTCCCCACAGAAATAAAGTCTGTGACATGTCCTAATTTAATCCGGTCAACCAGATTTCCCAGCGCGCCACCAAATTGCATTGAGATGGCGATGCGTCCAAGAAGGTCTTTGGGGTCCACTTTTTGATAGTAAATGACGATGGCGATCGAGACAATGATGGAGAGGATCATCAAAATCAGATTGGCATTTTGAAAGATTCCAAACGCCGCACCAGTATTCTGCCAGTGTACAATACGCGCGTAAGGTTCAAGCCATTTCCAGGGCATCCATGTCTCGCCGAGGGTCAGGTTCTGACGAACCAGCACTTTGGTTAGCTGGTCAATGAAGACGATAAATGTCGCCAAGCCAATCAATAACCCGTTGGTCTTTAGAAATTTCTTCAAGAAGTTCTCCTTAGTTTTTGCTTAGTCCGATGGTCAAGGTTTCGCCATCAAACTGATCGACTGTCAACACCCAGCCTTCAGGAACATCACCTTCAGCGAGATCAGTTGTCAATGTTTCCATGGCAATGTAATCTTTGAATGTTTCAATGGCTGCTGCCAAATTTTGACTGGCCGTGTATCGCAAGCGGACGCGGTCAGAAATATCCAACCCAGCGCTTTTACGCAGATCCTGCACGCGTCGCACAACTTCTCGGGCCAATCCTTCATGCACTAATTCAGGAGTAAGCTCAGTAACTAATGCCGCCAAATACTTGCCCTCGGTAGCCACGACATATCCTGCTTTTGACTCCATGTGCACTTCAACTTCATCGGGCAGGATTTCCAGATGCTTGCCATTGACCTCAATAACTACACCCAAACCGTCGAGCAATTTTTGAGCAGTTTCAGTAGCGGTCAGCTTCTGGATCGCCTCGCGCACTTTGGGGAAGTCACCTTTGTATTTTTGACCAAGCTGCATGGGAAGCGGGTTGATGCGATAATTTACTGCCTCCGAACTGGCATCCATGACTCTGACCGATTTGACATTTAACTCATCGAGCAAAATGTCCTGGAATTTCGCAACGACTTCAGCCTCATCCAAAGAGCCAACCGCAAAGGCGACCTCAGCCAAAGGTTGCCTAACTTTGATGTTGGATTTGTTGCGCGCGGAATGCCCGAGCGAAGCCAATTTCATCACGACAGCCATTTCACGATTGAGTTCAGTGTTGATCAAGGACTCATCAAAATCCGGCCAAGAGTCCAGGTGCACCGACAAAGGCGCCTGAGAGTCAAATGAGCGTACCAAATTCTGGTGCAGTTCTTCAGCCAGGAAAGGCATGGTTGGGGCAAGCAATTTGGTCAGCGTTGTCAAGGCGCGGTAGAGCGTTTCGTAAGCACCAGCTTTGTCGGCGTCTGATTCGCTCTTCCAGAAGCGCCGTCGCGAGCGGCGCAAATACCAATTGGAGAGCTGGTCGACGAACAATTCGATAGGACGCGTCGCACCGATTACATCATAGCTTTCGAAAGCTTGCGTGACGTCCTTTACCAAGGTGTTTAACGAGGAAAGCAGCCAGTAATCCAAAGAGGAAAACTGCGGGATATCGCTATTTTCAGGTGTCCACTTATCCAGGTTGGCGTAGGTCACAAAGAAGGAATAGGTATTCCACAGAGGCAGAGTAAAATTGCGCACGACTTCACCGACCAGTTCTTTACTGAAGTTGCGTGAGTTTCCAGGTGGTGTGGCAGTGCACATATACCATCGGATCGCATCAACCCCGTGCGTGTCAATTACATCCCAAGGGTCAACGATATTCCCCCGGCTCTTGGACATCTTTTTACCTTCGCCATCCAAAATGTGTCCGTAACAGATTACATTGTTATAACATTTAGCGTCGAATACCAACGTGCTGATCGCCAGCAACGAATAGAACCAACCGCGTGTCTGGTCGACGGCTTCACAGATAAAATCGGCCGGGAATTGTTGCTTGAAACCTTCCAGATTCTCAAAAGGATAGTGCCACTGCGCCGAGGGCATGGAGCCAGAATCAAACCACACATCGATGAGTTCGGGCACACGCCGCATCTGTGCCTTACCGCATTTCGGGCATGTAAAGGCGATGTCATCCACAAACGGCCGGTGCAGATCGGTTTTGCTGTGATCTACCCCAGTGTGTTCAGTAAGTTCTGCCCGTGATTCGACACAGTGTTGGTGATGGCAATCCGGGCATTCCCAGACCGGCAGAGGCGTACCCCAATAACGGTTACGTCCGATTGCCCAGTCGATGTTATTTTCCAGCCAGTTCCCAAACCGGCCATTCTTGATATGCTCGGGTAGCCAGTTGATCTCCTGGTTAAGCTCAACCATACGGTCTTTTACTGCAGTAGTCTTGATGAACCAGCTCGGGCGAGCCATGTAAAGCAGCGGTGTGTCGCAGCGCCAGCAGAAAGGATAGGTGTGGGTGATCTGGCCTGCGCTATACATCAGTCCACGCTGTTGCAACTCCTCGATGATACCTGTGTCAGCATCTTTGACAAACTGCCCTGCCCAGTTTTTAATCTCAGGTTTGAATTTTCCTTCGTCATCGATTGTCATGATAACCGGCAGATCATAGATTTTTGCAGTCGCCAGGTCATCGGCACCAAACGCAGGGGCGGTGTGCACCAATCCTGTTCCTTCCGACACGGTCACATAATCGGCATTGACCACATAATAAGCTGGCTTTTCAGGTGGCATAAAGGTGAAGAGCGGCGCATATTTGCGACCTTTGAGGCTTCTACCTTTGAAGGTCTTGAGTACTTTCATTTTAGTGTCGCCAAAAACTTTTTCCACGAGAGCTTTGGCAAGGATCAAGCGTTCGTTGTTCAGGCCATCTTCACGGGTGACCATGACATAGTCAATTTCAGGGTGTGCCGCAATAGCGACGTTCGATGGCAGAGTCCAAGGTGTGGTCGTCCAGACTAGAAAATAGGTGTTAGGCTCGTCCAGCAGTGGAAATCGCACATAAATCGAAGGGTCTTCAGCATCCTGATAGCCCTGAGCCACTTCATGATCAGAAAGCGGCGTGCCACAGCGTGGGCAATAGGGTACCACTTTGAAACCCTGATAGAGAAGGTCTTTTTCCCAGATCTGCCTCAGCAGCCACCAAACAGACTCGATGTAATCGTCCTTATAGGTGACATAAGCACGCTCCAGATCGACCCAATAACCAATGCGTTCAGTCAGAGCCGACCATTCCTGAATGCGGGCGAAAGCCGATTCCTTGCACAACTCGTTGAATTTAGCAATGCCGTATTCTTCAACCTGGGATTTGTGCGTGAACCCGAGTCGTTTCTCGACATCCACTTCCACGGGTAAACCGTGGGTATCCCAACCACCGCGGCGATCGACGTAGAAACCTTGCATAGTCTTGTAACGCGGAAACATGTCCTTGTAAACGCGCCCAATCACATGGTGGATGCCAGGTTTACCGTTTGCGGTGGGTGGGCCTTCAAACATTACAAACGGTTTACGATCCTTGCGCTCGTCCGAAGATTTTTTGAAGATCTCATTCTTTTTCCAGAATTGCAGCTGCGCTTCTTCAAGCGCGATCTGGTTCATTTTTGGTGTTACTGGTTTAAACATACAACCTCCACTGTGAGCCTGAGCTCACGTTAATTAAAAAATCGCCCCAATCAGGGACGAGGACGATCTCGCGGTACCACCCCGGTTCCCGGCGGACCGGGCACTCAATCTGCAGTTGCAGCGATGTAGGTAACGTTACATCAAACGGCTCGCTTAGTCTCTTAGTCGATTTCAGCTCGCGGCTCAGGAATGATATTCGTTCAGTCATCCAACCCCGGCTTGCACCATCCCGGGTTCGCTGCTTGGTAGGTCTGAATTACTTGTTTCCGTCTCAGCCAGTTTCAATCTTAAATTATCTCACAGGATACCGATCTGGTCAAACAAAAAAAGACGCCTTGCGACGTCCCTTGGGTGCCTGAAGGGGTTCGAACCCTCAACATCTTCATCCACAGTGAAGCACTCTGCCATTGAGCTACAGGCACCATGTTAGGCGCAAATTCTAACATACCCCCCCATCCCATGCAAGTACACCGCAGCTCATTAACAGCCAAAGATCCTGAGAGTTTCTCAGGATCTTCGTGAACTTTATATATAGCAGGCCAGTGAACAAGCATCAAGCTTCTTTGAGTATTACCGCCTGATCAAGGGCAAGAACAATTTCAAAGTTGGAACATCTACTACGTCAGAATAACTGCTGATGTTATTCACGGGGAATGGGTCCAGGTCAATGGTCGGCTGGTCGCTGTAAATTTCCAAGCTATTTAACATCTCTTGCCCGTCGTGTACATCATCAGCGATTATCACAGTCAGCAAAATTTCGTTACCACCTCCAGAATCAAAAGCCCAGGTCGGCCAGGTCAGCACCTGTCCATCTACATCAGGTGTAAATTCACTCCATTCAGGCTGCTCTTTATCCCAATGCAGTTTAGCGGAAACAAAACTCATTCCTTCCGGCAAGGTGTCAACCAGGGTTGCATTCCCTGCCATATTCCACCACCAGGCATACCCAGGTTGTTTATTGCCAAATTTCAAAAGGTATGTGACTTCCTCGCCTGGTTGGAATTCACCTTCTGCAAGGGTTTTTTCCACGAACATGTCCGGTCCTGTTCCTAAAAGGAATTCCGCTATGTTATCGAGTGGGTTGGCATCCGCAGAATCTAAAGTGACTGATGCCGTGTTCGTAAAGACCTGCCCCATGAGAACAGGATCGTCTCCTGGGATGATCACATTGAAATTGATGTTCACATTCCAGCCAGGTTCTAATCTATCCAAGGTAACCGTGAAGTAGTTGTTTTCAGGGAAGTTTTCCCAGGTCCACCACTGCCAGTAATTGACACCCAAACCGCCATCTATATCCATCAGAACCGGGTAATCATCTCTCACCACAACATCCTCAACAGTCTCATCGCCAATGTTCTCAACCTGAAGTTGATACCAGGCATTGTGGCCTTCACCAAATCCATGCCAGTCACCCCACTTCCTGATGCGTAAGTTGGGCCCATGTTCGTAAACAGACTCCTCAAAACTGGTGAAATTGTTACCAGTATTCGTCTCTTCAGGTTGAATTTCGATCGCAACCTCATGGGCCAGTAGCGTACCAGGAAGTATGTCTCCATTAATGGTTAACCAGACCTGAACAGTTCCATAATAACCAGGATCCAGGCTTTCTATCTGCCAGGTGATCTCGCGACCATTGACAACTGGTTCCCCAACAAATTCAGCCCAATCCCGGTGCTCCCAGCCGGTAAAAGTTGTTCCTTCAGGAATGATTACGGTTAACTCGATAGTACCTGGTATTGTCACGTTACCTTCGTTTCTAAAGTCGGCACCAAAGCGATAATTTCCGCCAGATACCAATGAACCGGAATTCCAATTTGCAGAAACGTTAAGGTCCACATTGGGCAAACCAACATTGTGATGTAAGTCGGCATAATTGTCAGTAAGTGACAGATCGTTGGCAGCAGCAATAGTGGCAGTCGTAGTTAACTCATCTCCAGATTGTGCAGACTCATCAACTGCGACTCTCGCGTAGACTTCATAACATTGCCCCGCAGGAATGGAGGGATGTTCCAGTGTGGGTGGTTGCAATGGTTGTGAAGTCAACGACCAACCTGCTTCACGAGCCCACCAACTTTCTAAAGTAGTGATAGTAGGCAAACCCAAAGTGAGGGTGACTGTTGAGCTGCCAGTCGAACCATTGTTGCACACAGTGTAGGCATAGACATAACTCTGCCCAGCTGCAGGGTTCCAGGTCCAGGGGTTGATGCCGATATTTAGCTGAGTATCATTTCCGGAAACAATTCCCTCCCATTGCCCAACTTTTTCCCAATCTTCTCCTACATCGTAAGGGTCTGTCGTTGAAATCTGTGCTGTGTTGCTGATCGGGTCTCCCTCAACAGCCGTGACAGTCCCATAGACAAAGAATTGGATCCAATCCCCAGGCGCTACATTCCCAAGTTCCCAGGTGACTGCGCCGCCACTCCCACTATGGATTAACCCAGAGGTGTCTCCCAGATAGGTCATACCCACCATCGTATCAGTGATGGTGACCTCTTCCGCCATATCCCCACCAAGATTGGCATACTGTACGTAGAAAGTGGCGTTACCACCTTCACCTGGGTTGCCTCCCCCTTCCAACCACTTCTCAATGCGTAAGTGCGGCGCCGGTGGGCTAAAGTCGCCGATGACCTCATGGCCATCAGGTTCAAAGTACGCCACCATCAATTGTGAACCCGGCACCACATCCCATTCACCACCCTCCCAACTGCAAGCATAAGAATCTACACCATCAGGGGTCACGCTATCGAATTTGCTTTGTGGTCCATTAGGCTCCCAAATATAACAACCAATTTCGATTGGTCCGGGTAATAACCATTCTGCGTTCAACGTACCGGTGATGGAATCAGTTAAGACATCGGCTTCACCCGTGACAGTACCTATCTCTACGTCAGCAAAAAACTGCGTACCGTCATCCACTTCGCCATGAATGATATCTCCTGGCTGAATATCGGGATAATTGGGAATCCATTGGGCGCCTTCCATATCACTGCCAAAACCTGAGAGCTCAGTCCAGTTCTGGAAGTAACCAGTTGGTAAAGTAACATGCGCTTTTTCGATGCCACCAGTGCCTAAAACTTGCAGGAAAACATCATGTTCGGGCTCATAATAGCCATGGATCCAATCGTGACCATAATGAACAGTAAGTGTCAACTCTTCTGAATACCCAACGAAGGCGTTAAAAATCTGATGCCCGGCCGGATCTCCGTATGAAACTGCGATCTGCTGATTGGGCTGGATATCCCATTCGGTCTCTGGATCCCACGCGCATGTATATGGATCAGTGCCATTCGGCAAAACTAAATCTGGTTTGCCAACCGTATTTTGAGGTGCACCCCACGGGTGACATTGAATCTCAACTTTTGTTGTCTGAGGAAGCCAGGGAGCGTTAACTGTTCCTGTTATGCTGTCAGATTCAAAGTTTACCTCACCTGTTATCGATCCCAATTGGACTTCAGTCTGATACGTCATTCCTTCAAACTCAACCTCGGCCAATATCCAATCGGAAGGCTGGATATCTGGTCGTCCTGGGGGGGCCCAAAGGACGCCATCCATGTTCGTGGAAAACCCGGTTTCACCGCCCCACCAAGGAACCTCAGCAGTTGTGATGGTGGTTGTGGCTTTCACGGTTGTGCCGTCCTCTCCGGTCACGGTCAATTTGACAGCATGTCCGGGGGGGTACTCGCCTTCGATCCAATTATTATGGGCGTAGTTGACACGCAGCATAAGATCTGGGGGCGTTGTTTGACCGACAATTGCTTCATCGCTGCTCTTCGCAGACACTACAGTCACACCCCCCACCAACATAGCTGTAATTACAAATAGGTGGAGTGAAAATCGAAGAATGTCTTTAATGCTGGGGATAAACATCGGTGATCCTTTCCTGCTGAATGTGGAGCCTATCTTGTGTAATGAGTATTCAAGTGAGTTACTTTGAGGTTTGGTAATTCCGACTAAGTTTGAGGGGTAACACCTACTTATTCAAGCAGGAAAAATGCTTGAATGTTGAGATTGGCAATGAATATATGTGATTTTTTTAACTATCCGCAATTTTAGCAATAGAAATGTAGAAGTCAAGTCATTTTTCAAAATTCATTTTTTAAAATTAATGTCAATTTAATAATTTTATACGGGTGGTGATATTACCTTGTCCACTTTGGAATGTACCCCGTACGATTTCTCCTTGCCACCCAGACATCTTCCTGCTGTTGACGACTAACGAACTACACCAAAGGATCATAATTTCCTAAATATGTCAGTAAGCCCACCTCGTCAATCAATACCTGCTCCCTCGTGCGCAAGTCTTTGACGACCACTGTTCCCGCAGCTGCTTCGTCAGGACCGATGACGATAGCCTTATTCAAACCCAGGCGATCAGCATATTTTAATTGTTTGGTTAATTTGTCATCATTCAGATTGGTAATCACCTGAATGCCAGCTTCGCGCAATTGGGCTGCGATAGACAGCGATTTTGCTTTCAAGTCCGGATTGAAGACAGTTACAAAAATTGCATCCTTCAACGCAAGTCGCTCCGGGTAAAGCCCATAGGCTTCGAGCACGAGGTTGATCACCACATCCCCCATGGCAAAGCCGACTCCAGGCAGCGGATTGCCTCCTACGTCTGCGACCAAATTGGCATAGTGTCCCCCACCCAGAATCGCTCTGAACTCGCCCTTTGTGTCATGGGCTTCAAAAACTGTACCGGTATAATAATCCAAACCACGAATGATACTGGGATCATAAACCACATATTCCATAGCCCCCAGACCCTCAAGAATCTTGAATAATTCGACGAGTTCTGAGGATTCTCGCCACAACTCGCGATTACCCAGTATAGATTTAATCTGATCAAGTTGTGTGCGGCTAAGCCCGAGCTCGAGAACCTTCTCATCCCAAACATCCACAGGAAGTTTGTCGAGGCGATCAATCATCTTCAAGACACCTGGGGAAGTTTCAGACGGTATCCCGAGGTTTTTGAACACCGATTCCATTAGGTGCCGGTTGTTAACCTTGAGTTTCACCGTGTCAGAATTCAAACCAACCAATTTTAAGAATTTTGCGGCAACCGCAAGTAACTCAGCGTCTGCCATCAGACTGTCATCACCGATCAGGTCGATATTCCACTGGAAAAACTCACGGGTACGGCCTTTTTGGGGACGCTCATAGCGCCAGAATGGGCCAAACGACCACCAACGCAGTGGATAGACTAATTCATTCTGTTTTTGGGCGACCATGCGTGCTAATGTTGGCGTCAACTCTGGTCTCAAAGTAATAGGATCTCCGCCTCGATCAGGGAAGACAAAAGCTTGTTCCTTGACCAACTCTTCGCCTGATTTTGCCGCGTATAGCTCAAGTGTCTCGAGGCAAGGTCCGTCGTAATGTTCGTACCCAAACAACTCCGAAGCTTCCCGGGCTTTGCCAATCAACCACTGCCGGCGTGTCATCTCTTCAGGATAAAAATCTCGAGTGCCTTTGATACTGCGGACGATTTGAGCCATTATTGCCTCACCAATCAAGTTTGTGAGGTTAGTATAACATGCTGGTTATAAGATAAAATAAATCACAGAATCGAATCAATTGAGGTAATCATGAATATCGCTGAAATCCTTACTGCCGTTGAAGGCACAATGTTGACCCCTTATAGCGACTTGGACGTTGAGATCAAGGGTGGTTTCGCTGGGGATCTGATGAGCGATGTCCTCGCTTCAATTCAACCTGAATCTGTTTTGATCACAGGACTCAACAATCCACAGGTAATACGCACCGCGCTCATTGCAGATGTACGTCTGATCATTTTCGCGCGAGGCAAGAAACCCACTGAGGATACGATCAAACTCTCCGTCGCTGAAAAACTTCCTATCATTACTTCAAAACTCGGCCTTTATGAAATTTCTTCCAGGCTGGCCAGTATTGGCTTGCCCAGTTTCGAAACCCCCATGGACCGCAACTTCGACCCATATCAATGAGGTGATGATGGCGGAAGATGTAATACTCTCAGACGCTGATGCCGCCAAAATAACGCGAGTGGAAGAACTCGCCTATGAACTGGTCATTGACCAGGTCATGACAAAAAACCTGATTACTCTCCATCCCAAAGAGAGCATGCTTTCAGCACTGGATAAATTTAGAGCCAATCACATCTCTGGTGCACCTGTCTTGGAAGATGATAATTTAGTAGGCGTTCTCTCGACTGAAGACATGATACGTTGCCTGCGTGACGGTCGGGTAGATCGAAACGTAGAAGAATACATGACCTCAAAAGTCGTCACGGTCAGGGATACAGACCCGGTGGTTGAAGCACTAAAAACCTTTCAGAGGCTAAAAGTTGGCCGCCTGCCTGCTGTCAACCTACAGGGCAAACTGACTGGCATGATTACCAAAGGTGACATCACCGACGGTTTGCTCCACGCCTTACAAAAGGATTATGAGAACGAAGAAGTCATCCGCTACCGGGCTTCGCACCTTTTTGAAGACATCAACTCCGATCGCACCAGTCTCATCTTGCGCTATAACGTCAAGAAGGATGATTTCATGCATGGTGGAGCAGCATCCAACAATATCAAAAAAGCACTCCTGCGTTTGGGTGCCAGTCCTCAAGTAGCGCGTAAGTGTGGCATCGCGGTATATGAAGCCGAGATGAACCTTATTATCCACACGTTGCACGGTGGTGTCCTGCGGGTTGAGATCGAGCCAGATAAGATCACCATGGAAGCCTATGATGACGGCCCAGGCATTCCAGATATCAATCAAGCCATGACACCAGGCTATTCCACTGCGTCAGAAGAAGTGCGCGCAAAAGGATTTGGTGCTGGAATGGGATTAGCCAACATCCGCTCGTGCGTAAATGAAATGAGTCTTATCTCCTCCAAAGAGCGAGGAACCAATCTCTTCATGGTGATGCACCTTCCACGAACTGATCACGAAGGAAAGGCGGATTTGGCATGAACATGTTTGAAGTCTCTGATCATTTAGCACTTACCGCGTTGACCTATCACAATTCCCTATTAAACGTTGAAGTCAAAACGGCCTATCAGTCTGACCTCTTGAGCTGTGTGATGAGCGGTGGTGGTGAAAAGTCCATTTGGGTTACCCTGATTAACAATATCAATATCGTCGCCGTAGCCAAGTTGCTCGACATCCCAGTCATCATCGTTACCGAGAACGCCATGCCAGATGAGTCCACACTGGATCGGGCAAAATCGGAAGGAATCAGCATTTTCTTAACGCCAAAGGGAAATTACCAGGTGGCTGGCGAATTGTGGACATTGGGAATTAAGGAATAGATCAGGTAAGCCTGTGATACATTTCCGGGCAGAACTCCATATTCACACCGTTTTATCCCCGTGCGCTGGGATTGAGATGATTCCACAAGTGATTGTGGAAGAAGCATTGCGGCGCGGGATCAACCTGATTGCGATTTCAGATCACAATGCCAGCGCGAATGTTGCAGCAGTTTTGCAAGCGGCCGAAGGCACTGAACTAACGGTTTTACCAGGTATTGAACTTGAAACGGCTGAAGAAATACATTTGGTCTGTCTGTTCCCCGATCTGGCTGCCCTGGCAAAATTTCAAGAGATTGTCGATCTAAATCTTCCTCCTATCTCCAACAACGAGGAATTCTTTGGCGTCCAACTGATAGTGAATGCTTTTGGCGACTTTATCTGCAAGGATGACCGGCTGCTATCAACAGCCACGTCTCTGAGTCTCGAGACTGCAGCAGCACAGGTGTTGAAATTGGGCGGAAAAGTCATCCCAGCCCATATTGAGCGTGAGGAAAATGGCATCCTTGCACGCCTGGGCACTGTACCAGTCGACTTTCCAACTCAGATTCTCGAAATCTCACGCTTCGGCTCACGTGAGAAAGTGTTGGCAGCCCATCCGGAATTAGCATCATTTCATATTATCCAAGGTGGAGATGTGCACTATATTAATGACTTGCTTGGTGCTGTCCTTTTTGATGCACCTGATAATACTTTAGCAACTATATGGCAGTCGATTATCAAAAGCGACTCAAACCGAGCACCAAATTGACGAGCTGTATTGACCAATTGCGACCGATTAGGTAAACTATTTGTAATTAAATTCACAAATTCTGTCTGAAATGATTTAGGAGTCATTAATTATGTCCGATACACCCAAGATATCTGATCCACTGCAGAACCCTGCCAAAAAGGCGATCATAGACGCTGTGATCCAAAAATATGCTGACCTTCCAGGCTCAACCATGGTTGTCCTTAATAACCTGCAGGAGAAGATTGGATATCTCACAAAACCGATGCAAGAATATGTCGCCCAAAAACTGCATGTCCCGATCAGCAAAGTCCATGGCGTGGTCTCTTTTTATTCGTTCTTTACCACCGAACCACGCGGCCAGCATGTGATCAAATTCTGTATCGGAACGGCATGTTATGTGGGTGGCGCTCCTCAATTGATTGATAAAGCCAAACAAGTGCTTGGAATTGAGCCCGGTCAAACCACTGCTGATGGTTTGGTCACCCTCGAAGTTTGCCGTTGTGTGGGTGCTTGCAGTGCCGCACCTGTCGTGGTGATCGACGAACTTAATCACGGCCGCATGCAACCGCAAAAGTTCACAAAAGCCATTCAGGATGTCATCAAAGTTGAGGCTGTTGCTTGAGAGAACTCTCGCTTCACATTCTTGATATCGCCGAAAACAGCATCTCAGCTGGCGCAAGCAAGGTGGAAATTTCTGTTGTTGAAGATATCAAAGGTGACAGATTATCGATCGTCATCAGCGACAATGGCAAAGGAATGGACGCGGATACAGCCCAACGCGTTTTGGACCCTTTTGTGACCAGTCGCACCACACGCAAAGTTGGTTTGGGACTGCCTTTGTTAAAAGCGGCCGCTGAAGGCTGTAACGGAAACCTAACCATTGAATCGCAGCTCGGCATTGGCACTAAGACCCAAGTGAACTTCCAATATAGCCACATCGACCGTATGCCGTTGGGAGACCTCTCCAATACCTGGTTGACGCTTCTATTGGGTTCACCAGAGGTTAACTGGGTGTTTAGCTATCAGATGAATGATGAGGTTTTTTTTATTGATGATTCAGAGATTAAAAAAGAGTTAGACGGGGTCTCACTTACTGAACCCTCGATCATGCCAATCATTAGGGAGTTGATTAGGAATGGCGTTAAATCAGTAAGACAAAACGCGAAGGAGAATTTATGCCAGCAATAAAATCACTTGACGATCTAAAACGTCTCCGCGAGGAAGCCCAGCGGGTGCGCGAATTGAAGGTCAACGAAGGCAAAACTGAGATTGTGATCAGCATGGGAACTGTGGGCATTGCCGCAGGTGCCCGGGACACCCTCAAAGCCATTCTCAATTTCATTGAGACAAAGAACCTGCAGAGCATCATCGTGAAGCAGACAGGTAATTTGGGTGTCGAAGGTCAGGATCCACTGGTGCAGATTACTCTGCCAGGGGCTGAAAAGATTATGTATGGCAAGGTCCATCCGAGTTTTGTGGACCGACTCATGCAAGAACATGTTTGCGATGGCAAGCCAATCGCAGACAGAATTTATAAAGCCTAAACCGCCAACAATATTGGAAGGTAATAAAAAATGGCCTATTTTCGTTCTACTGTGCTTGTTTCCGTTGACCCAATTGCCGTCGATAAAGGCGCATATGAGGTCAAAGCAAAGCTAATTGCTGAGCTAAACCGTCTGAACTTGCAGAACGAGGTGCAAGTCGTGGAGACGGCCCGCATCGGTGACCCTGTTGCTGATGGTCCGGATCTCCTCGTTTATCCAGAAGGCACTCACTACACTGCAGTTACAGTGGATACTGTTCCACTGCTGGTGGCTGAGCACTTCATCAAAGGTCGTGAACTAAAGCAATACGCTTCAGTGATGCGTGACCTTGTCGAGGAAGAGCTGGGTGAACCCAAACCAAAAGAAATCCGCATCATTCTTGACAAAATTGGCAAGATTGACCCACGTAACATTGAGGACTACCTGGCTGAAGATGGTTACATGGCGCTCGGTAAAGTCTTAACCGAGATGACGCCAGATGAGGTTATCCAGACTATTCTTGATTCTAAATTGCGTGGGCGAGGCGGCGCAGGTTTCCCGACCGGACTCAAGTGGAAATTTGCCCGCCAGGCAGTGGGTGAACTCAAATATATCATCTGCAACGCGGATGAAGGCGACCCTGGCGCTTTCATGAACCGTAAAGTACTGGAAGGCAACCCCCATTCTGTGATTGAAGGCATGATCATTGGCGCTTACGCCATCGGTGCCAGCCACGGTTATATCTACTGCCGCGCAGAATACCCCATTGCAGTCTCCACCCTGCGTCTGGCTATCGAACAAGCGCAAGAGCTCGGATTGCTCGGTGAAGATGTCATGGGTTCCGGTTTTTCATTCGATCTTGAAGTTCGCATGGGAGCGGGTGCATTTGTGTGCGGTGAAGAAACCGCTCTGATTGCTTCTATTGAAGGTCTACGAGGTGAACCGCGCGTCAGACCACCTTTTCCAGCCCAAAAAGGGCTATGGGGCAAACCCACCAACATCAATAACGTCGAAACCTATGCGAACATTCCCCGAATCATCCTTAACGGCGTGGAATGGTATGCCAGCATGGGCACCGAGAAAAGCAAAGGCACCAAGACTTTCGCGCTTGCTGGCGACGTCGCCCACACCGGTTTGATCGAAGTGCCTTTTGGGACCACCCTGCGTGAAATCGTCTTTGATATTGGTGGCGGCATCAAGGATGGCAAAGGCTTTAAAGCGGTGCAAACTGGTGGTCCGATGGGTGGCTGCTTGCCAACTGAATATCTTGACCTACCCGTTGACTATGAAACGCTCGGTAAAGCTGGGTCAATCATGGGGTCTGGCGGCATGGTTGTGATGGACGATGAAACCTGCATGGTGGACATTGCGCGCTTCTTTATGGAATTCACGCAGGAAGAATCATGCGGGAAGTGTGTACCCTGCCGCATTGGTACTCGTCGTATACTCGAAATTCTTGAACGTATTTGCAGGGGGGAGGGCAAACCTGAAGATCTTGACGATTTGACATTACTATGCGAACAAACCATTCAAGACTCACTTTGTGGGCTCGGTCAAGGCGCTGCGAACCCTGTGGTTTCGACCATGAAGCACTTCATGGACGAGTACAAAGCTCACATCTTTGAACATCGCTGTCCTGCCAAGGTCTGTCGATCCCTGATCAGCTTCAAAGTCAACGAAGTGAACTGCACCGGATGCACCGTTTGTGCCCGCAATTGCCCCGTAAACGCGATTACTGGCGAGCGTAAGCAGACCCATCACATTGATGAGGATATCTGCATCCGTTGCGGCATCTGCAAGCAAGTCTGCAAGTTCGAAGCGATCGATATCATCTAAGCGACTTAAGAAAACGGAGAAATTTACATGATCAAAGTTAATATTAACGATCAGATTGTCGAAGTGGAAATCGGTGCAACCGTGTTGGATGCCGTAAAAAAGGCAGGCGTCAATATCCCCACCCTCTGCGATCATCCCAAACTTCATCCTTATGGTGCCTGCCGATTGTGCCTGGTCGAGGTCCAGGGAGCTCGCACTCTGTTACCCTCGTGCACGACACCTGCCACGGATAATATGATTGTACAGACCGATACTGAGCGCGTCAAAGAAGCTCGTAAATTCGTGCTGTCTATGCTCTTCAGTGAGCGAAATCACTTCTGTATGTATTGCCAGGCTACGGATGGCGATTGTGACCTCCAAAATGCCGCATACTCAGTAAACATGACGCATTGGCCATTCACCCCACCCTATCTGCCTTTCGCAGTGGATGCTTCACATCCATATTTTGTCCTGGACAACAACCGCTGCATCCTCTGCAGACGATGTGTGCGAACCTGCGGTGAATTGGTTGGCAATTACACACTCGGGTTTGAAGAACGTGGTTCCTCGAGCTTCCTGGTCGCCGATGACGGCATCCCCCTGGGAAATAGCACTTGTATCTCCTGTGGAAACTGTGTGCAATTCTGCCCGACTGGCGCTCTAATTGATCGACATAGCGCTTACCAGGGTCGTCTCACCGACCTGCAGCATACTGAATCGGTCTGCATTGATTGTTCACTGGGTTGTGTTCGCGATGTGCAAACCCGCGACAATCGCCTGGTTCGCATCGATGGCGCATTAGACGGTGAGGTCAACCAGGGTCTGCTCTGCGAACTCGGGCGCTACAAACCGGTCACAGACCAACGCGAACGTGTGACCACACCAATGATCCGCCGCAATGGAGAACTTGTCCCTGCCACATGGGAGGATGCTTTGGGGGTTGTTGTAACTCAACTGAAAGCAAACGACAGTGATGAGATCTCAGCCTTTATCTCTCCCCGCCAATCTCTCGAAGCAATCAATGCTTTCAGCGAATTCTTTAGGAATAACTTCCAGGTCAAGCAAGTCGGTTTGCTGAATAAAGACCAGACCGCCTCGTCCAGCCTGAGCATGGCAGAGGAATTTGGCATTTTTGAATCTGATGTGACGATGCTTGCTCACTGTGATGCCGCCTACGTGCTTGGAGCTGATGTTGTCGACAATCATCAGGTAGCCGGATTCATGCTCAAACGCCAGGTCACGGATGGCATGAAACTTTTCCTCGACCCTGAAGCTGATCAGAAGGACCAGTTTGAACAATTTAAGGAGAACATTGGAGACTACGAGAAAGCCGTAATTGTGGTCGGGAAACGATTTGCCCGATCCGACAACCTGGCTGGCATGCGTGAATTGCTTCTATGGGCTGAGAAAGCCAATGTTAAGGTTGTCCTCCTTAAAGGCAAAGCCAATGCTTACGCTGCTGCGCTTTACGGCATTCTGCCATGCGATCAATCGATCAACAGTAAACTTGGGTACATGGTAATAGGCGATCAGCATTCCTGCCAAAATAGTCTTGGATGTCTGCAGCAATCCGAATTCAAGGTAGTGCAGGCGGCTTATTTCAGCGATCTTACTGATTTGGCCGATGTTGTATTGCCTTCAAAGAACTGGTTGGAGGAAGAAGGACATTATCTCAGCACAGACGGCAAACTCAACCTCAATCACCAGGTTTTGCAGCCAATCGATCAGGTTAAATCAACAGCTGAAATCATGTCGATTTTAGCGGACCGATTTGGTTTGTCACTCACAAATGACTGGAAGTCGACCATAATCAGTCGACCAACTTCCCTCACGCTTGCACTCTAAGCTGTTAGTTAAATGGAAATGAAAGGAAACTCAATGGCAAAACCAAAAGTAGCATCAGATTGGCTGGCGGGATGTGCCGGTTGCCATATGTCTTTTTTGGACATCGATGAACGTATCATCGAACTCCTCAAGTTGGTGGATTTACGATCATCTCCCATCACCGACCTCAAGGAACCGGACGCCGATGGTGTGGATGTTGGCATCCTCGAAGGAGGAATCTCCAACACATACAACGAGGAAGTGGCTATAAGAATGCGCGAACGAAGCAAAATTCTGGTAGCGTTGGGTGATTGTGCTGTGTTTGGCGGTGTCCCAGCGATGCGGAATTTTTATGGTGCCGACGTCGCTCTAAAACGCGCCTATATCGAGGCTGAGAGCAATGATGAAAGCGCAAAAATTCCAAGCGACCCGGAACTGTCAACCCCTGTGCGTGTGAAACCAGTCAGTGATTTAGTCAAGGTTGATGTATACCTGCCGGGTTGCGCACCAAGTGCTGACGCTATCTTTGCAGTTTTAGCAGATTTGGCCAATGGAAAAGTGCCCGATGTATCGGGCGAGATTAATGATTGGCATTAGGAGTGACCATGACAACACAAAAAATTACCATCGAACCCGTAACTCGCATTGAGGGTCATGCCAAGGTCACCATCCACATGAACGAAGATGGCAGCGTTGAGCACGCTTACTTCCATGTCAATGAATTTCGCGGCTTTGAAAAGTTTTGCGAAGGCCGTATGGTCAATGAAATGCAGCAGATCACACCCCGCATCTGCGGTATCTGCCCAGTCAGCCATCACCTGGCCGCCTCCAAAGCTGCCGAAGCGGCATTGGGCTGCCCACCACCTCGCCCAGCAAGTATTTTGCGCGAACTCATGCATATGGGTCAGATTATCCAATCTCACGGCATGCACTTTTTCGAACTTGGCGGACCTGACCTGTTGCTGGGTTTTGATCACGATCCGGCTACGCGCAACGTAGTTGGTTTAATCAATGCTAACCCAGAATTAACCGTCAAAGCCGTGCAGCTGCGTAAGTATGGGCAGTCGATTATTTCAGAGCTGGGCGAGCGCTCCGTTCATCCCATGTTCTCAGTCCCTGGTGGAGTCAACCGCGCATTCACCCGCTCTGGCCGGGAGAAATTACTTGCTGGACTTGATGAACAAATCGCCACCATCCAGGCTGGTCTCCAAATCTTCAAGGATTGGATGAAGCGCAACATGGAGGACATTAACCAATTCGCTGTCTTCCCCACAGGTTACTTCGGTTTGGTCACCGCCAATAACAGCCTCGAACTGTACGAGGGTAATATCCGATTATCCGATCGCGATGGCCACGAGCTGGTCAAATTCGCCCCCAAGGATTACCTTGATCAAATCGCGGAACACGTTGAGGACTGGTCTTATCTCAAATTCCCGTACTACAAACCACTTGGATACCCTGGGGGTGTCTATCGCGTCGGTCCACTCGGACGGCTAAACACGATTGATCAGATTGATACACCCATGGCCAATGAGGAGTTCAAAGAGTACAGGGCGCTCTACAATGGTTTGCCGGTCGAGAACACGCTGCACTACCACTATGCCCGCCTGATCGAAACACTCTTCGCTGCTGAGCGCGTACGCATCTTGCTCGACGACCCTGACATCCTCTCGACGGATATCCTCAATACTCGTCAGAATCCCCAGGAGCGCGGTGTCGGTTGCATTGAAGCCCCACGCGGCACTCTGATCCACGACTATCACATCAACGAGAACCTGCAACTCACCAAAGTGAACCTGATCGTGTCGACTGGGCATAATAACTACGCCATGAGCAAAGCTGTTGACATGGTTGCTAAAACATATGTGCACGGACCCATTGTAGCCGAAGGGATGCTCAATCGGGTTGAACATGCCATCCGTGCGCATGACCCGTGCCTAAGTTGCTCCACCCATGCGGTTGGTCAGATGCCACTCGAAATCGAAATCCTTGATTCTGAGGGCAAGATTCGACAAATCCTTCGTCGTTGAGCCAGACTGTTATCACAAACCTCCCCATGGGGTATGATAAGGGGAGGTTTTTAATGCAAATATGAAAAAAACACTCATCATTGGTTATGGCAATCGCGATCGTGAAGACGACGGTGCTGGCTGGCACATGCTCCATCAACTGGCTCATTTTTGGCAACTCAATGTACCAGAATTGCCCGGTGACTGCGTAGAATCAGCCGATAGCCAGCTCAAGTTGCTCTACCTGTTTCAGTTGCTGCCCGAAATGGCAGAAGATCTGGCGGATTACGATCAGGTTATCTTTCTGGACGCACACAACTCAGATCAACTCAATGATGTTGTTTTTGAGGTTCTGGCGCCACAACCCAGCCACTCAGCCTTTACGCATCACCTCTCCGCGGAAGAACTGCTCTGGATCACTCAAATGCTTGGCAAGCCTCTACCTGAAGCCTGGAGTGTCAGTGTGCGCGGTAACTCCTTTCAGTTCTCTCAAGAGCTAACTCCTAAAACAGCCGCCTCCGTCCAGGTTGCGGTACAGAAAGTGATCAACTTGGTAACAAAACCAGACAGTTCTCCTCTTGAACCATCTCAACCCTTTGACATTATCCGTTATAAAGCAACTACACATAGTCTTACACAAGAACGCAAAGACGTTGTACGTGAGCATGCCTGCTTGCTCAAGGTCAATGGGCAGCATTGGCTGACCTTTATTTGCAGCCCCGTCGATCTTGAAGCCATGGCCATAGGATTTCTTTTTAACGAAAACGTCATTGATCATTTGTCAGACATCACTGAATTAGGGCTGGAGATGGACAGTAGTGTCGTTTCGGTCACACTCAACAAATCCGTTGACAAACCCGCCGCCTTTCATCGCACTTCGACGGGTATCGCGATCAACTCTACCGTATCGGAGCACCCTCAACTCGACAGTTTCAAGCTCACCGCCAATCAAATCACCACCATGTTCCAACAGTTTTTGACTCAACAATCTTTACATAAAGAGGTCGGCGGATTTCATAGCGCCGCATTATGTAATGCTCAAAGCCCAATAATTGTTGTGGAGGATTTAGGTCGACATAACTGCCTCGATAAGTTATCTGGCCTTTTCTTGCTGCGCGGTAAGCCCTTTGTCCCTCATGTAATCGTCCTGAGCGGACGCATCAGCTCGGAGATGATTGCCAAGAGCCTCCCACTGGGAGTAGAGTTTCTGGTTTCGCGCACTTCCCCGACTTCAATGGCCATCGAAACCGCCAATCGTTGTGGAGTGACTTTGGTAGGTTATCTGCGCGACAGTCAATTCGACATTTACAGTCATCCTGAAAGGGTTATACTCGATGCATGAGTTAGCGGTGACCGAAGACATTTTACATATCGCTATCGAAGCAGGTCTGGCTAACCAGGCCAGCCGGGTAACGGACATCTACTTGACCATCGGTCAACTTTCGTCGATTGTGGACGACTCGGTGCAGTTCTATTGGGACCATATCAGTCAGGGGACGATCTGCGAAGGGGCCACCTTGCACTTCAACCGCCCGCCAGCTATATTGCGATGTCGCAATTGCCAGGTAACAGTCACCCTCGAGGACGAATTGCTGCCTTGCCCATCCTGTAACAGTTATGACCTGGAAGTGGTCTCAGGTGATGAAATGCAGGTCGACAATATTGAGATTGAACACGAATGAAAACGATAATAGAGGAAAAATGACTGAACGTGTAGAAATCGTAAGAAAGATTCTGGATTCCAACGACCGTCTGGCGATGAATAATCGACAACGCCTTGATGAGCACCATATTCTGGGCCTCAACCTGATGGCTTCCCCCGGGGCAGGCAAAACCAGTTTTATCCTCGAAACCATCAAACGTCTGCCAGCAACGATTAAACTCGGGGTGATCGAGGGTGATACTGCTCCTGTGACCATCGACGCTGACAAGATTATTCGGGCGGGCATGCCGGCTGTGCAGATTAACACGGGTGGCGATTGCCATCTCGACGCGGTCATGGTTGAATTGGCGCTCGATCAATTGCCTCTGGAAGCCCTTGATCTGGTGATCATAGAGAACGTTGGCAACCTGATCTGCCCAGCCGCTTTCAAACTCGGTACACATGCCAACGTGTTGATTGCCTCCATCCCTGAAGGCGATGACAAACCCTACAAATACACCAATATCTATCGCGACCTGGATGTATTGATCGTCAACAAAACCGACCTGCTGCCTTATATTGACTTTCGCATGGACTATTTCAAAACCGGCGTTGCAGCGCTCAACCCTGGGCTTGTCACCTTCCCCGTCTCATGCAAAACCGGTGAAGGTATGGATGCCTGGATGCACTGGTTGGAAAACAGACTTGATGAGAACAAACACTAAGAGGTTGCAATCAATCGACTAATTTACATTCGCGGCATCGTCCAGGGCGTTGGTTTTAGGCCGACTGTATACCGCCTGGCACTTAAGCACGGTATCAAAGGCTGGGTGCTCAACGCCGCTGACGGAGTGCACATTGAAGCGCACGGCTTAGAGCTACAACTTGATGCATTTGTCGATGAACTACGCGCAAACCCACCTCAATTAGCAATTATTGATGAATATTCTGTGACCGAGCAACCAGAAAAACTGTTTGATACTTTTTCCATTCTTCAAAGCGAAGATGACCCTGCTGACTTCCTGCCAGTCTCACCAGACCTGGCGATCTGCCCTGATTGCAAACGAGAGCTATTTGATCAAACCGATCGACGCTTCAGATATCCGTTTATCAATTGCACCCACTGCGGCCCACGCTTCTCGATTGTACGTACAATTCCTTATGACCGTCCCAACACCAGTATGGCAGGGTTTGCACTCTGTGAGAATTGCCGCAAGGAATACGAAAACCCGCTCGACCGCCGATTCCACGCCCAGCCCATCGCCTGTGACGTCTGCGGTCCCCACATGTGGCTGAATGAAAACAGGCAAACGACGAGTGAGAGGGAGGCTGCGCTTCAAAATGCCAGGTACCTACTCAAGCAAGGCAAGATTCTGGCCGTCAAAGGCTTGGGAGGCTTTCACTTGGTTTGCGACGCCTCCAATCCAATAGCCGTCGAACGCCTGCGGGAGCGCAAACACCGCACCGGAAAGCCATTGGCGGTGATGACCTTTGACTTTATCCTGGCCCAAAAATTCGCGCAGTTTAGCGCACAGGAACATGACTGGTTGTTATCGCCGCAATCACCAATCGTGCTGGCGGAACCGACAGAAACTGGAAAGACTATTATGTCGATCGTCGCTCCTGACCAGAAACGTCTGGGCATCATGATCGCCTATACCCCATTGCATCTGCTGTTACTTGAACCAGAACCGGGTTATCCGGAGATTTTTGTGATGACCAGTGGCAACCTTTCTGAGGAACCCATCGCGAGCGGGAACGAGGAAGCCGAAATCAGACTTGGCAGCATTGCCGATGCCATCCTGATGCACGACCGCCCGATTCTGACACGGATGGATGACTCGGTCATAACCACTCTTGAGAATCAACCCTACTATTATCGTCGCGCCCGTGGGATCGCGCCTTCACCCATTTTGCTGCCATTCCTCACCCAACCAATTTTAGCAACAGGTTCCCAGTTAAAGAACGCTTTCTGCCTGACCCGTGAGAATTACGCATTCGTCAGCCAACATATGGGAGATCTTGACAATCAAGAGACATTGGCAGCCTACGAAGAAACCATCATTCACAACCAGGGGATTTTTCGTATCCAACCGCAATTGCTCGCTTGCGATCTGCACCCAGATTATCTATCCACACGCTATGCTGAAGCACGCGCAGTCAAAGAAAACCTGCCACTCGTCAAAGTTCAACATCACCATGCCCACCTGGCAGCCTGCCTGGCAGAGAACGGTTGGAATACCGATGAACCAGTGATAGGGCTAATTTTTGATGGTACGGGTTATGGCCCTGACGGAACAATCTGGGGTGGTGAGGTTTTGGTTGGAGGTTACAGGAGCTATGAACGACGTTTCTATTTGAGCCCAGTGCCTTTACCTGGCGGCGATCTGGCTGCCCAAACCCCGGCCCGCATGGCAGTCAGTCACTTGTTGGATGCGGGATATGACCTGGACAGAATCAAGCTACCCCCGCTCGATTATCTCGGCGAAAGGACATTCAAAGCCATCACAAATCAATGTCAGACCGGCTTCAATGCACCGCTCACTTCCAGCATGGGACGATTGTTCGACGCAGTCGCCTCAATCATCGGAGTTAAGCACGTGAACACTTATGAAGCCGAAGCTGCCATCCGTCTTGAAACCATTGCGGATGAAACTGTGCAGATGGCATACCCCTTCTTACTGGATGATAATCAAATTGTGACGGAATCTATCATCGATGCTGTGGTTCAAGATTATCTGTCAGGGAAACCCCAAGCCATCATTGCCGGTCGCTTCCACTACACTATCGCCAAGATTGCATCAGTGGTTTGCCGGATCATCAGGGAGGAACGCAACATAAATACGGTGGCAATTTCGGGTGGAGTATGGCAGAATCTTCTGTTGATGAAGATACTATTACTTCTTCTACATCGGGAGGGTTTTACACCGCTGATTCACCGTCGACTGCCACCCAATGATGGTTGTGTTGCCTTAGGGCAGGCGGCAATCACGCAAAGAGCAATGAAGGAGTAAATGATGTGTCTTGGAATCCCAGGCAAAGTGATTGAAATCTACGACATCGAAGGTACGCTGATGTCAAAAGTTGATTTTGGTGGTGTCATCCAGGAAGTCTGCGTGGCGACCACCCCAGAAGTCCAGCCCGGTCAATATGTCCTGGTGCACGCCGGTTTCGCTTTAAACCTGATGACCGACCAGGAAGCTCAAGAGACCATCCAGTTACTGGATGATATTGATCGTTTTAACCAAGCCCGCGAGCCTCAAGAGGATTCGTGAGCAATTCCATGTTCAATCAGTACCGCGATTCAAGCTTAACCTTAAAACTGGCTGAGGAGATCAAGGCTGCCACGACAAAGCCCTGGCAAATCATGGAGATTTGTGGGGGACAAACTCACGCCATCATGCAATATGGACTTGACCAACTCCTGCCCGAGTCGGTCAACCTGATCCATGGCCCAGGCTGTCCGGTCTGCGTCACTTCACTCGAAGCCATAGAAACTGCTCTCCAAATCGCCCGACAGCCCAATGTGATCTTCACTTCCTTTGGAGACATGCTGCGTGTGCCTGGCGCCAGTCAGGATCTCTTTAGTGTTCGGGCGAATGGTGCGGATGTGCGTGTTGTTTACTCCCCGATGGAGTCAGTCAAACTCGCTCAATCTCATCCTGATAAGCAGGTAGTCTTCTTCGCCATTGGGTTTGAAACCACTGCGCCAACGATTGCCGCTACTATAATGCACGCACACCGCAACAGAATTCAGAACTTCAGCATTCTTCCCGCCAATGTACTGGTACCTCCAGCTATGCGAACCATTTTGTCGAGTGCGGAAAACCGGGTAAACGCTTTTCTGGCCGCCGGTCATGTCTGCGCGGTGATGGGCTATTGGGAATATGAGCCGATCGCAACTCGTTATCACAGCCCGATCGTGGTCACCGGTTTCGAGCCTGTTGACCTGCTGAGAGGCATTCTTTTGGCAGTTCGAGAACTCGAAGATGGCAGAGCAGAAGTGGAAAACGCATACGAACGTGCCGTTACCCGTGAAGGAAACCGGGTTGCCCAGGAAATGATGAATACAGTGTTCGAGCCGGTGGACCGTCAATGGCGCGGTATCGGCACAATCCCTCTCTCAGGGTTGGGACTAACGCAAGCCTTTGCTGCATTTGATGCCACCCAGCGCTTTGAGTTGCACTTGGGAGATGTGTCGGAATCAAGCGTCTGTATCGCCGGCCAGGTGCTGCGCGGAATCGCCAAACCCTTTGATTGCCCTGCCTTTGGTCGTGAATGCACCCCTTCCTCCCCTCTCGGCGCGCCGATGGTATCCAGTGAAGGTGCTTGCGCGGCGTATTATCATTATCAGAAGGTTGAGCAATGACCGAAAACATCTCATTTGAAGGACCAATATGCCCGCTGCCACTCACCAATCGTGACCAGGTCGTCATTGGGCATGGCAGTGGCGGTGAATTAACCCATCGTTTGATCCGTGACGTGTTTCAAAAACACCTGGGCAATGTTATCCTCTCTGCGGGTAATGACGCGGCCATGATCGATTTGGTGTCCCACCAATCCTCAGGTCAGAGACTGGTTGTATCAACCGATGCCCACATTGTGACACCCTTGTTTTTTGCCGGGGGCGACATCGGCAGACTGGCCGTATGCGGCACCGTGAATGATGTCGCTATGATGGGGGCGAACCCGCTCTATCTGACCGCCAGTTTTATTCTCGAAGAAGGCTTTTTGATTGCTGATCTCGAAAAAATCGTGATTTCCATGGCGGAAGCCTGTCAGGAAGCGGGGGTTCAGATCGTCGCAGCTGATACCAAGGTCACCGAAAAAGGCAAAAGTGATGGCTTATTTATCTCCACGACAGGCTTTGGCTTTGCGAGAATAAATCAATTGATTGCAGGTGACCAAGCCAGGGAAGGCGATGCTGTGCTGCTGACCGGTCCGATTGGCAATCATGGTATTGCCATTGCTGAAGCACGCGGTAATTTGGGCTTTCAGAGCGGTGTCACGTCCGATACCGCACCCCTCAATCACATGCTCACTGAGCTGCTGGCGGTTGTCCCGGATGTGCATGCCATGCGTGACCCCACCCGCGGTGGTCTGGCAACTACTTTAGTCGAGATCACGCATCAATCTGGGGTGACTATCGAGTTGAATCAAGAGGCAATCCCAATTGATCAGGCGGTGAGCAGCGCCTGCGCGATGTTAGGACTCGACCCCCTTTATCTGGCGAATGAAGGAAAGGCAATTGTAATCCTGCCTGAAGCTCATGCTGAAAATGCTCTATGCCTTCTCAAAAGTCATCAGTATGGGACCCAAGCCGTGAACATTGGCAGAGTCATTTCCACCGACAAACCTCGCTTACTACTACGCACACCATTTGGCACTCGCCGGGTGCTTGAGATGCTTGCTGGTGAAATGCTACCTCGTATCTGTTAGTTGACCACAGGCTTCGGATTAGCTACAATGTTATTCAACTAAGAAATTAAAGGCAGGAAATGTGAAAATCGATTTTCAGGAAACAACCAACGACCTCCTCAAGCGCATTGACATTCATAGCCAATACGGCGCGCGTGATATCGACGCTTGGATGCTTGAGGTGCTTGATCTAAAACCCGGAGTTAAAATTCTGGATATTGGCGCAGGAGCAGGAAAGCAATGTTTCTCGTTCTACCACTATCTCAAAGGTCTGGCAGATATTACCGGAACTGACGTTTCGGAATCCTTGCTGAATCAAGCGCGCGAGACGAACAAGAAAATCGGCAATGCTGTGCGCTTTGAATTATTAGACTTCAACGAGAAGTTTGACCTTCCAGATGACACTTACGATCTGATTTCTGTCTGCTTCGCCATTTACTACGCGCAAGACATCCCCTTCACTATCAGCGAGATGCATCGCGTGCTAAAGCAAGGCGGTCGATTATTTACTACCGGTCCCATGCCCACCAATAAACAGGTCTTCTATGACATCATCCGCGAAGCCACGGGCAAACCCATCCCTCCCATGCCCGGCAGCTCCCGTTATTCCTCTGAAATCTATGGAACCATGCAAGATCAGTTCTGCTGCACAGAGCAGTATATCTTCGAAAATCCGTTAAGCTTCACGACAGTCGAACCGTTCATGATCTACACGCGCGCCTCGATGAGCGAAGATCGCAGACTCTGGAATTCGCTATTTGAAACCCACGATGAGTTTGACAAAGTGATGAACCAGATCGAAGCGATTGCCAGACAACGCATCGAAAGAGATGGCAAAATTGTGATGACCAAAGTTGTCGGCGGCTTTGTCGCCACCAGGTAGGATTTTATGGCTAATATGACATTTTTTGGGCGTAGTTTGCTCTTCCTTGGTGCACATCCAGATGACATCGAATTAGGTTGTGGAGCATTAATCTCGGATATTGCGGGCCAGACCGCCGTCTTCTGCATGACTTTCTCTGATAATCAAAAAAATCCTGAGTTGCAGAATCTGGTCAGTGAACATTTCGACAGCATGCGTACCCTGGGACTCAGGGACGAACAGGTCGAACTGGGAACTTTCGAAACACGCCGCTTTCCTGATTATCGGCAGGAAATTCTTGAAAAAATGCTTGACCTCAAGCGGCTACTAAAACCCGAAATCGTCTTCGTGCACACCAGTCAGGATATCCACCAGGACCATATCACGGTCACCCAGGAGGCTTTGCGTGCTTTCAGGGGCACAACCGTGCTTGGGTATGACGTTCTGCGGTCCTCCTATGGGTTCTTCCCACATTTCCTGGTCGAAGTCTCTGCTGTGGGAGTCGAAAAGAAAATCGAAGCCTTGGCAAAGTACAAAACATACAGTAATCGCTATTATTTCTCGCCTGAAGTTCTCCGATCTACAGCAATTCGGCATGGTGCGCTGGCGGAGCGACCATTTGCGGAAGGGTTCGACATTATTCGCATTGTCGGTGAATTCTTAAACTAACTGATTGTCGTTTAACTCAAAAACAGCCTTACGGCTGTTTTTTTGTTGGTTTAATTTAGGAATTTATAGCAAGGCGTCTCGCGCTTCGGCTACAGTACGGGGTTTGGTCGGAACAGGTCGGAGGTTGGCGGAGTCGAATGTGAACCAAAGAATGCGATCTGGCACCATCCAACCGTCGGTCAGGAAAATGTCTGTCTTAAATTGCACCGCAAGCAACTTGTTCTCTACCTGAACCACTGTGCCCTTTAACCATCCATTGATGCGCACACCTTTCAGGTCATGGTCGCACTTTACTTCGACTTTATCTCCAGGTTCGTAAGCTGTATCAGCTTCTGGTTGTCTTAAAAAATTAGCTACTGGCATATTGCCTCCTTATTCTTCTTTCAGTTTCTCGGTGATTATTCTCCCGATTTCATTTCTGGTGGCTTCGTAAGCGATGCCATCCAATATTCCAGCAAAAAATCCTTGCACAATGAGAGTTCTGGCTTCTGATAACGGAATGCCCCGACATTGTAAATAAAACAGCTCTTCATCGTTAAGCCGGCCTACAGTAGCGCCATGTGAACATTTGACATCGTCAGCGCTAATTTCCAAACCTGGAATCGTATTAATTTCAGCCAAATCGCTCAAAATCAAATTTCGATTGGCTTGATAGCCATCGGTTTGCTGGGCGACACGATCGACAGTGATCATACCCTCCCAGGTAACTTTACCATCGGCGTTTGCAGCCCCTTTGTAGAGTAGGTCACTGGTCGTATGCGGTGCTTTATGATTTTGCTGGGTATCCAGGTCAAAACGTTGACCGGCACTCGCAAAATAAACCCCACGAGCTAGCGCGCTTGCGCCTTCACCGTTCAAATCGATGGTGACGAAGTTTTTCGTCGTGCCAGCGCCAAGTGAACCATAAGTCCATCTGAGTGATGCCTTTGTCTCAAGCGTGGCTTTTTCGTGGCTTATTTGCCAAACATTTCGGGGCAGGGCTTGCAACTCGATCAAATTAAGTGTGGCACCAGTCGTCAAACTGATTTCAAATAAGTCTGAAATAAATGCTGGGGATTCGGCTGCTGCACCCGTCATTCGTAAGATGACGGTGGCAGATGCACCCTCTTCCAGGTGCAATAGGTGGTGGCTAAAGGCGCTGCCACTCAACATACCATAATCGACCTCGACCAGGATTGTTCCTGGCAGAATAACGTTTTTCGCAACATAAATCAGCACACCATTGTCCGCAAGGGCAGCTGCCATTGAGGCAAACTTATCGGTCTTTGTGTCAATCGTTTTTCCTGCCAAATCAACCCATCGGGCAGGCTGTTGCCGATGAGCAGTTTTTTGATGGATTAGAATGAGACCATCAGGTATCGGAGTAAGCGCGTTATTCTCATCAAAGTAGCTGAGCCTGATGTCGGTTTCGGGTCGAGCAGGCTTGAATACATCTGGAAATTGCTCCAAATCCACCCATCGCCAGTCTTCATCCTTATTACCCGGAAAACTCAATTCGTTCGCTGCAAGCCAGTTTACCCGGCGGAAATCTTCAATCGCAGGTGTTGCATTCCCCTCCACAAAGGTGAGCTGACCAGGGAACTTTTCACGATCAATGGTTGGCACAGAAAGGTAAACGTGATCAACCATGATTAACCTACCGACCCGACCATTTGCAGCTGGATGAGGCGGTTCATTTCGACCGCGTACTCCATCGGCAGTTCTTTAACCAGAGGTTCAATGAATCCTGAAACCACCATGGTTGTGGCTTCCTCATCACTCAGACCGCGGCTGTTGAGGTAAAAAAGCTGTTCTTCGCCAATCTTGCTGACTGTCGCTTCATGACCTATTGTGACATCCCTGGCAAGGATGTCGATTGTCGGATAGGTGTCCGAGCGTGATTGTGGGCTTAGTAATAGAGCATCGCACGCCACCGTTGAGCGTGAGTTTTTCGCCTTGCGTGCCACGCGTACCAAACCTCGGTATGAGGCTCTGCCGTCTGCACGAGAGATCGACTTTGAGATAATCTTGCTGGAGGTGTTTGGAGCAAAGTGGATCATTTTGGATCCCGTATCCTGCACCTGACCAGCACCGGCAAAAGCGACAGAGAGCATCTCACCGTGCGCGCCTTCACCTCGCAAATAACAAGAGGGATACTTCATTGTGACCCTTGAGCCAAGGTTTGCATCCACCCATTCCATGGTGCCATTTTCAAAGACGTTCGCGCGTTGGGTGACAAGGTTATAAACATTCGTTGACCAGTTTTGGATGGTTGTGTAACGCACTCGCGCATCTTTCTTGACCACAATCTCAATCACACCGCTGTGAAACGCCTCTTCACGATATAGCGGTGCAGTACATCCCTCAACGTAATGCACTTGCGAGCCTTCATCTGCAATGATCAACGACCGCTCAAACTGACCAATACTGGCATTGTTCAACCGAAAGTAGGCTTGCAGCGGGAGATCGACTTTAACCCCTTTTGGGACGTAAACGAAGGATCCCCCCGACCAGACTGCGCTGTTCAAGGCCGCAAATTTGTTGTCCTGAATGGGAACAACGGTCGCGAAATATTCTCGGAATAGATCCGGGTATTGTTTTAACCCGTTCTCAATGCTCAGGAAAATGACGCCTTGTTTCTCAAGTGACTCCTGGATGTTGTGATAGACCATCTCCGAGTCGTATTGTGCCCCGACGCCTGAAAGGTACTTTTGCTCAGCATCAGGGATACCAAGTTTATCAAAGGTGTTCTTGATTGTGTCGGGTACGTCTTCCCAGGTTTTGCTATCGATTTGGGAAGGCCTCACATAATAGAAGATTTCATCAAGGTTAAGACCAGAAATGTCCGGTCCCCAACTGGGCATCGGTCGCCGCAAATAGTGATGATAGGCTTTCAGACGAAACTCGAGCATCCAATCTGGTTCTTCTTTAAATGCTGAGATTTTCCTGACAATGGCTTCGCTGAGCCCACGCTCGCTCTTGAACGAAGAGGTTTCGGGGTCGCTAAATCCATATTGATACGCATCACCTAAAGACGTCAGGAAGTCCTGATGGTTATTGTCGGCCATAGTATTTAATTGTCTTCCGCTGCACTATCATCGCCAGGTCCGTACTTTTCACGGATCCAGTCATAACCGCTCTCTTCAAGTTTCAGTGCCATTTCTGCTCCGCCAGTTTCTACGATACGACCCCCAAACATGATGTGTACGTAATCAGGTTTGATGTAATTGAGCATGCGTTGGTAATGGGTGATGAGCAGCACACCCAGGTGGTCTCCACCCAGGGTGTTCACACCTTCCGAAACAATGCGCAAGGCATCAATATCCAACCCCGAATCTGTCTCATCGAGAACGGCAAATCTCGGTTCAAGCATCGCCATCTGCAGAATCTCAGCACGTTTTTTCTCTCCACCAGAAAAACCTTCGTTCAAATAACGACCGGCAAATGAGTGGTCCATCTTAAGCAGGTCCATTTTGCTTTTGAGCAATTGGCGAAACTTGACAATAGAAATTCCTTTTGGGTCACCTGTGAGTGCTTTATTGCGTGAATTTACCGCTACACGCAGGAAATTAGCCAGAGTAACTCCAGGAATGGAGACAGGATATTGAAAAGCAAGAAAAACTCCCAAATAGGAACGCTTATCAGGTGAAAGTGCTAACAAGCTTTGGCCGTCAAGAGAAATATCACCAGAAGTGATCTTATATCTTGGATGTCCCATGATAGCATAGGCCAATGTGGATTTGCCGGTCCCATTGGGACCCATCAGGGCGTGTACTTCACCTTGTTTAATGGACAAATTAAAGCCGCGGAGGATTTCCTTACCCGCGACCTCGACGTGTAAATCGGTTATTTTTAATTCCGACATCAAGCCTTCCTCTGCCAAGTCAATTGGCGGAGATTATAGCAGAATCAACCTAAGAAGTCAAATATTTATACGTTATTATAATTTATTAACCTTTTCTGCTGCACCCCACAACGTAAACAGAGATGGTTTGTTAATGCGATATAATTATTAACAACCTCTCAAAATTCATCTTTTTGATAGCAGATTCAACAAGCAACCTTTTTTGCATAGAACAGGAGAATCATGGCAGAAGAAAAGAAAAAAAATATATTTGATCAAATCGGTAATTTGTTCACGAATAAGGACGAATTAGCCAAGGCAGAGGAAGCCAGGAAACAGGCTGCCGAAGACGCTGAGCAACAACAAAAGATACTCAAGGCTGCCGCTGAGAAGGAAAACGCACAACTCGCCGAAGCTCGGAAAGCAGCCGCAGAAGAAGCAGAAAAACAACTCGATGCTGTTCAAGCTGAGGTTGCCAAAAAGGCTGCGGAAGTAAAAGCTGCGGCAGAAGCCAAAGCGGAGGAAGTCAAAGCCGCTGCAGAAGCCAAAGCAGACGAACTCGCTGCGGCAATGAACGCTGAAGCCGAAAAAGTCGCCGAGAAGGTTGGTTTTGTTAGAGCTGCAGTCATCGCGACCCACACTGTCGGAGCCAACGAAACTCTCAGCCACATTGCCCTTCATTACTACGGGCACGCCACCCCTCCTTATTACAAAGTGATCTATGAATTTAATAAGGAAGTCATCGGCGACAACATGAACATCATTCGTGCTGGACAGGTTCTTGAGATTCCCCAACTCCCTCAAGAACTGATTAAGTAATTAACCGCTCAGGAACTGAATCATGACCCAGAATTTAGATCTTTCTACTATCTTTGGTGAGATAACCAAGACATTAGTTGCTAATCAGCAAGCGTTGAATGATGCTGACAAAACCAATCATAACCATGGCGACAACATGGTTAAGACCTTCCAAACCGCGAAAAAGGCCGTCGCATCAGGAAAAGACAAAACACCAGCACAACAGTTGGAGTACGCCGCTGAGCGCTTGAAGAAAACTGCGAAGAATGGCTCTGGTCAGATCTACGCCGAGGGTTTCACGAGGGCAGCCAAAAAATTCGAAGGAAAGTCTCTCACAACGGATAGCATTGGCACCTTGATTGAAGCCTTGATGGGTTCTAACCAACCCAGCCAACCGCAACAACAATCGCAACCCAGCCAGGGTGGAGACGGCGACCTTCTAACCACATTACTCGGCAGTCTGGTCGATGGCCAAACCTCCCAACAACCCCAGCAACAGCCTGAACCCAAACCCCAGCAAAGCCAGGGCGGTGGTGATCTACTCACGACGCTGCTTGGCGGTCTGATGGGTGGGGAGCAACAGACGCAACAGAGCCAGCCTGAACCGCAGCAAAACCAGGGCGAAGGTGACTTGCTCACCACACTTCTCGGGGGTCTTCTGGGCGGCGAACAGCAACCTCAACAGCAGGCATCACAACCCCAGGAAAGCGAGGGCGATGGTGATCTACTCACGACACTGCTTGGCGGTCTGATGGGTGGCGAACAACAGACGCAACAGAGCCAGCCTGTACCTCAGCAAAGTCAGGGCGAAGGCGACTTGCTCACCACGCTTCTCGGGGGTCTTCTGAACGGCGAACAGCAACCTCAACAGCAGGTATCACAACCCCAGGAAAGCCAAGGGGGAGGTTTGATAGAAACTCTTCTCGGCAGCCTGTTGGGTGGCGGTGGATCCTCGTCACAACAAAGCCAGCCTTCACCAGAAGACTTGATCGGTTCTTTGCTTGGCAGCCTGGGCGGCAGGTCGAAGAGCGCTGGTATTGATCAGAAAAGCGGCATCGACGCAGGTGACTTACTCTCTGGAGCCTTGAGCTACTATGCGGCTAAGAAAAGTGGCAGTACAAAGTTGGAAGCAATCATGAAAGCGCTTTCAAAATCCAGCCCTCTCGGAAGTACACCTGAACGCACTCAATCAGGTGCTCTAGTCATCCAGACATTGATGAAAATACTGGGGACCGCTGGGTAAAACAACAAAAAACAAAAAAAACCGCCCTTGCATTTTCTATCGGCGGTTTTTTGTTTAATCGAAGTTAATAACTAACGATGCGGGGAAGTTCTTTTGCTTGAGCGACCCAACTCGCAACCATCTTCTCAGACGGTGGGCGGCGAACAAGATTCTTGGTTTCATTCATTTCGAGAATTTTCTTGTGAAGATTGGCAGGTACACGTTTGGATAGTTCGACGACCGTATCAACGCCGGCTTCTTCGAGCAGGTCGGAATACTCTTGCCCAACACCCTTGATGCGATAAAGGTCCGCGTGGTTGGTCCATTCAAGAATCAGTGACCCACTGATGCCGGATTTCTCAGCCAATTCAACACGTCCTTTGGCGGTGGCGCCTGCTTTAAGTAGTGCGTCTACAGTGCTGATGCCAACCGCAATCAATTTCTCTGCGTAAGCAGGTCCAATGCCTTCGATATCATCGATTCTCATAGATTTCTCCTTTATTGATATTGTGTAATTACCGTTTTTATGATTATAGCATAGGTTATCCGTCGAAAGTGTCAACTAAATAATTAGGTAATTTATAAATTATTGACCAATTTCCCCGCAGATGATATACTTTTTTTACTTTAGAGGCTGGAGATGATTATGAAAAGTACAAAAGAGAAAATTTTGACCACGCTTCTCAATAAACAGAATGCTACGATCGCTGAATTGGCTGAAATTGTTGGTATTAATGGCATATCTGTGCGTCATCACCTTATAAACCTACAGGCCGAGGATCTTGTCGCCTCGGAAGAACAGCGGCACGGCGTCGGACGCCCACGATTTACTTACCACCTGACCGACAAAGGCATCGAGAAATTCCCGTCAAATTACCTTCGCCTTACCGACAATATCCTTACAGAATTAAAGCGGACACTCCCTGACGATCAATTAACAGATCTATTTACCCATATCGGACTTGATCTGGCCAATAAACATCGGGTAAGTGACAATTCCTTACCACTCACAGAGCAGTTAGAGGTACTTAGCCGCAACTTGTTAGAGGAAGGTTATCGCCTCAGTTGGGATCGTACGAATGGTTCGATCTCGCTCTACAATAAAAATTGCCCCTATCACAATATCGCGGTTATGCACCCTGAGATCTGTTGCATCGACCATACGATGTTTGCCAACATTCTAACAAAACCTGCGGTTGCCCAGTACTGCATGGCGCGCGGTGACCCCCAATGTATCTTTTCGATCATCGATGACTAATGGACAATTCAAGCGAGAACAATCACAATCCTGCCTGGTCAATTGACGAGACTCATCCGTTTTTACGTCCAGAGATTGAGGAATATCTCTCCAGCGTGTCAGATCCGGAATTAGGGTTCTCAATCCTCGAGTTAGGGCTGGTGAGAGACATCAGGATTGTGGATTCAAAAGCCCACATGATCATGATCCTGACCTCTCCCTTCTGTCCATACGGGCCAAGAATGCTTGAGGATGCCCGCGAGCAGCTCGAAAAAGCCATCTCGATGCCTGTGACGATAGAACTCGGCTCCCAAATGTGGGACCCAACACTCATGGAAAAAGGGTTAATGAATACAGATTGGGGCTTATACTCTTAACCCCCATTATTTCGTGTATTAAGCCAAATTAATGGACTTAAGTAGTTTAAGACCGAGCATCAAATTGCCAATCACTTTGATCTTGCCAGTCATATAAGCTTTCATCGGGTCCAATTCCCCTGCCATCAGTTTCCTCGCATTTTCTGCGTTTGCCTTGATTAGCAGGTCAGGATCCTCTGTTGTGCCTTCTTTGATCTCGCAAATATTGTCGTGGATGTCCGCGACCCAGGTACCACCGCCTTCACAATCGATTGTTAATTGAACCAGAGCTTTTGTATCCTCCAGGTTTTCGAGTGGATAGGGGTTTGGGATTTTCGTTATAAAATCTCTGATCTCGTTTGTCATTGTGTCTCCTTTACCTTTCAGAAAATAAGAATGGATATGCCGCGCGCTATCAGAGCTGATACCAACGCGATTATCAATGTCATGCCCATGATAGACCATGTGGCTTTCTTGCCGAGTTCTTTGTTTATGGTGACCAAAGTCGCCAGACAAGGCATGTAAAAAATCACAAAAACTGTGTAGGTAATCATCTGGACAGGCGTCAGCAAGCTTCTGAAGTCCATGCTGCCCAGCGCTTGGCCGAGCATAATCAGTGATAACTCCTTGCGTAAAATGCCAAAAATAAGTGGTACCCCTACTTGAGATGGTAATCCTAACAACCAGGTGATCGGTATCAGTAAACTGTTAAAGTACCGACTGAGATTGAATGAATTCAACAAAGCGAGCACAATTGAACCAACAATCAGAATCGGCCAGGCTTCAACGATGAATTCCTTGATGCGGAACCATGCCTTTTGAGCCACTGCTTTGAGGGTTGGTTCACGGTAAGGCGGGATCTCGAGTATTAATCCAGGATGATCTTCAGGCAGCATTCTTGAAAGAAGTCGACCCGTGAAAGCAATAACAAACAAGTTGAAGATGTAAATTGCCAATGCTGCCACTGGACCCAAATAAAAGGCAACCAAACCAAATACCACAGCCAGGCGCGCGGCGCATGGAACCATGGTTGCCAGTGCTCCAGCTATGTAGCGTTCTTTTGGGTCATCGATGGTACGTGTCGCCATGATGGAGGGGACATTACAGCCAAAGCCAAGTATGAAAGGAACGATCGCTCCTCCATGTAAACCGATCCGGTGCATGAAGGCATCCATCAGGAAAGCAATACGCGGTAGATACCCTACATCCTCAAGAAGTCCCAACCCCATTAAGAACGGCATCAGGTAAGGTAGAACGATAGTTAAACCACCTGAAATACCTTGGACTAATCCCAGAATTACATCTCTGATCAAACTGGCGTTGCCAGGCATCGCTGCAATAATTCGAGCTTCAAGGATGGCAGACAGGCTGATCAATGGCGCTTCTATCAATCGCCCAACGGAAAATACTGTCTGGAAAAACAAGTAAAGGATCAAGATGAGAAAAACATACCCCCAAAAAGGATGCAGCAAGTAGTTATCCAGTTTATCTCTGAAAGTTAAGGTCCTCACACCTTGCTGCACTACATCGGCGCTGATAGTTTCAGCCAGACCATGCCTTTCGCGGTCGAGGTGGAAATCTATTGAGGTCAGTAGTGACTGTACATCCGTGCGTGCTGTGAAAGCTCCCATTTCAGCAAGAATGGTTGGGTCTTTCTCAAGCAGTTTAATAGCCAACGTCTCATCAGCCAATGAATTTTGCTCTAAAGAGATTAAAGAACTAAGCGCACTTATTGCGTTTTCAAGTTCGTTTGAGTAGTGCTGTCGGTTCACTGGTATTTGTGCACGCCCACTTCTTAAGGCTTGCATGAAAACTGGTTGGATTCCCCGCCCTTTGCTGGCGATCATTGGAAGCACTGGGATGCCCAGCGTCTTGCTCAACTTATCGACATCTATGCGAATACCCATTCGGTCCGCTTCGTCAATCATGTTCAGCGCCAGGATCATCGGCCGCTTAATTTCCAACAATTCAAGCGTCAAATCCAAACCTAAAGCCAGCTGGGCAGCATCCACCACGTTGATAATACAGTCATACTCTTGATGGGTCAGGTAGGCGAAACTAACTTGTTCAGCCGGGTTGGTGCCGGCCAGCGTGTACGTCCCCGGCAGGTCCACCAAGCCAACCACCTCTCCGGCTAGGCGCACCTTGCTTTCTGTTACGCTAACGGTCGTCCCGGTGAAGTTGCCTGTTTCAGCACGATAACCACATACCTGGTTAAACAAAGTGCTCTTGCCCGAGTTGGGCTGGCCGACCAATACAAATTTCATGCGGGTTCAACCTGTATCTTATTGGCTATTTTTTTGCCGAGAGCGATTTCACGGCTTCCTACGCGAACCATAACCGGTCCGCCCAAGGGTGCAAATCGTTCGACCAGCACTTCAGAACCTACTCGCAATCCAAGTTGGCTCAACTTACCAACGTCGCGTGGGTTGATGCGCATTGCGCTGATAATTACGATGGCTTTTTCCGACGCCTCGGTCAATTTCATGAGTGAATACTCCTGCCATTAAAGTAGTTATGATTTTACACGAAAACAGTGGTTTATTACAAGTTTTACTAATAAATTAACGTCACAGATTGAAGTGCGGCAAGTAATCCTTATTCTTTTCGAGCATGACATTGGTCATCGATTGAATTTCATCGAGTGAGAGTACCGCCGCAGTCAGTGGATCGTAAGCAATCGCCTGGAAGAGCAAGCGTTTATCACCAGTCAACGCAGCTTCCACAGCCATCTCTTCAACCATCACATTGACATGGTTGAGAGCCACGCACTGTGGAGGCAAAGCCCCGACATGCACAGGCGAAATCGTGCCCTTGCTGGCGAATACCGGCACTTCGACACAAGCTCCTTCCGGAAGATTGGTGATGAGATGAGTGTTGGGTACGTTACCGTTGAATCCGAATGGCTCACCGCCCATCCAAGCATTGGCAATGTTAGCAGCATATTCACTGCCCCGCTCGAGATGCACTGAGCGTGGGTCTTCAATCCATTCTTTTGCTTCCTGTCTCCAGGTGCTGTCGCGGGATTCGTAATCCTTGAGTATGTAGGCATATTCACCAGGGTTCCAACCGGTGCCTTTGAGACAGTATTTTTCGATCAGGTCCTGACGCTTTCTAAACCACCAGTTGTACTCAGAATTGTGCCCGCTGGATTCGGTAACATAATATCCAAGATGCCTGAACATTTCGTTGCGAACGATCTCCATTCTATAGATCATTCGATCCTGAATTGCCTCCTCAATCAACGGGTACGCATCCTGCCCATTCCACTTAAAGTCTAAATACCACGCCTGATGATTGATTCCGGCGCAGGTATAAGTCACATCAAAGTAGGAAGCCCCAATCCAATTTGCCAACATGATCGCAGTGCCTTGCACGCTATGGCACAACCCGGTCACTTGCACTTTGGTGCTGCGCTGCATCGCCCGGCAAAGCATCGCCATCGGGTTGGTGTAGTTCAGGAGCAAAGCATTTGGACAATATTTTTCCATGTCCTTGACAATGTCCAACATGACTGGGATGGTTCGCAATGCTCTAAAGATGCCCGAGGGACCACGTGTATCCCCCACGTTCGTATCAACGCCAAATTGCTTGGGTATCTCGATGTCATGTCGCCAAACAGAGACACCCCCCACCAAAATGGTACAAATCACCACGTCTGAGCCAACCAAGGCCACCGCGCGATCCTCTGTGACCTCCACTTTGGCTGGGTAATTGCCTGCAGCAATAATTTTGTTCACCGAATCGCTGGCAAAAGCCAGACGTTCAGGGTCAACATCCATCAGGCTGATCGTGCAATCCTCCAGAAGAGGAAAAGTCAGAATATCCCGCACCAATTCTCTGGTGAAACCATAACTGCCAGCTCCAATAAACGCAATTTTTGTCATTCAGCACCTCCGCAAAATTGAACAAATTGTATCCCAACCATGCTATCCGCAGCAATTATGGTACGTTTTTATAGAGTATTTCTTATAGAGTATTTCTTTGTCAAGGCTAAATAGGAATGTCCTAATGTTGGCTAAATAGAAGTGTCCTAATTAATCACAACAGTAGGCTTACCATTCAGTTTCTTTCCATAGGTTCTCCAAGGGTGATCAACGGGGGGAGACA
>JBASOE010000121.1:0-16896 GCA_049657925.1 Anaerolineaceae bacterium | reverse complement strand
TCATCCCATCATCGCTGCCTGTCGATCTCGTATTCCATCCCGTCATCGCTCTTTTGCGTGGCGATCTCGTAGTCTGGCGATTGGTGAACGAGATTCAGAGCATCCGAATTAGCTCGTCTAATCAATTGCGAGATTGCTTCACTGCGTTCGCAATGACGAAAAATTGGTCATTACGGACTGCTGTCCTTGGTGATCTTGCAATCCATTCCGTGATCGCTTATTCGGTCTCTGTTCGGTTACCATCTTTGTTTTCCCCTTAAGTCTAATGGAGCCTGCGAAGCGATCTCGTAATGTTCTAATTTTGCCAGTTCTCTTATAATACTGAAATGTTTGAAGATGAGAATTGTGTATACATTATGACAAACAAAACTCGGACAGTGCTTTATACAGGGGTAACTAACAACCTGGCCTTTCGGGTGAGCCAACACAAAGCAGGGACAGGAAGCAAGTTCGTAGCCAAGTACAAAGCAACTCGTTTGGCTTATTACGAATGCGGTGGGTCAATCAATGAGGCGATTGCCCGTGAGAAACAGATAAAGGCGGGTAACAGGGCAGCAAAGATCAAGCTGATTGAGTCGATAAATCCTAATTGGGATGATTTATCGGAAGAAATTTTGTGATCGATATCCTTCGTGAGACGTAGGAAAGAAATAAAACTCAGAGATTACTTTTCCAGCCACGTATCCCGTGGTCCATCTCGTGTCCATCCCGTCGGTGCGAGCCTGCGAAGCGAACTCGTAGTCTGGCAATTGGTGAACGAGATTCAGAGCATCCGAATTAGCTCGTCTATTCAATTACGAGATTGCTTCACTTCGTTCGCAATGACGAAGAATTGGTCATTACGAACTGCTGTCCCTGGTGATCTCGTAATCCATTCCGTCATCGCTTATTCGGTCTCTGTTCGGTTACCATCTTGTTTTCCCCTTAAGTCTAATGGAGCTCTTTTGCTTGGCGATCTCGTAGTCTGGTGATTGGTGAACGAGATTCAGAGCATCCGAATTAACTTGTCTAATCAATTACGAGATTGCTTCACTTCGTTCGCAAGGACGGGAGCAGGAGAATAGATCAATTGATTGTTTCATTGCGTTCGCAGTGACGCTCGAATCCCGTCGTCGCGAGCTGTTTTGCGTGGCGATCTCGTAGTCTGGCGATTGGTGAACGAGATTCAGAACGTCCGAATTAGCCCGTCTATTCAATTACGAGATTGCTTCACTTCGTTCGCAAGGACGGGAGTAGGAAAATAGATCAATTGATTGCTTCACTTCGTTCGCAAGGACGGGAGTAGGAAAATAGATCAATTGATTGCTTCACTGCGTTCGTAAGGACGGGGAATTCGTCAGGATTGTATGAGATTTCTGTACACAAACAAATCTACCAAAGCCAGGTGATGATCTCTTTGCAGCGAATAAAACCAAGTTTCTCCTGCAATTTAGTGGAGGCCTCGTTGCCAATCACTACATGGCCGTAAGGCAACTCGCCTTCGCTAAGAATTAGCTTGATCAGCGCTCGCTCGAGCCGTTCCCCCCAGCCTTTACGACGATAATCCGGCAGAACTTCCATCATACCCATGCTGCCTTCAGAGTGCCGACCAATAAATCCAAGTATTTGGCCCTCATCGCGCACCACCCACAGGTCACCATTTTCAATAGTCTCACGAAGTTCTTCTTCATCCGCCAAGGCATAATGCTGAGCAATGAAAGAGAGGTCGCCAAGGCTGGCTGTTTCGAGTTCCAGATCTGACTCAATGGTTGGAAACGGATAATAGTACTGGTGGCAGCACATGGCGTTTTCGAAGCCAAAGTTTGAGTAAGCTAAAGCGCCTGCACTCTCACCTACAACCATCATCAATTCTGGTTTGGATATGAGATTTAAATATTTGAGGGGCTCGATGGTAGAAAGTAGAGCGAACCCCGGATGAGCATCAACCAATAAAACGCCGCTTTCATCAGCACGAACCACATCAAAGCCACGTTCGAGGGCTTTAATGAGCGGATAGTTCTGATAGTAATCCTGGTTAAAGTAATCAATTGCTGTTTGCATGGCTCAATTCTATCCTGACAACATGACACCGACAACATGACACCGACAACATGACACCGACAACATGACAGGGAGAAAATTTGAATAACAGGTAAAATTGCTGCGATGTCTGAAAGAATGCTTGAAGAACAAAAAACATTAACCAGGATGATTGGCATTTACTGCCATGCCAAACATAGCACGCGCAAGGAGTTATGCGACTCCTGCCAGGGATTGCTGACTTATGCCGAATTGCGCCTGTCCCGCTGCCCGTTTGCGCCAGACAAACCGGTGTGCGGCAAATGCCCGGTACATTGTTACAAGGCTGATTATAGGGAACGCATCCGCGAAGTGATGCGCTTTGCCGGTCCGCGGATGATATGGGTTGACCCAGTCTCGGCCTTCAGACACTTGGGGGCACTCCTGAGGAAGCCCAGTCCAGCTGTTGAACGCGCGATCGTCCGTAGAGCAAGGCAATCAGAGACCGCGAAAGGTGAAGATGCGCCGGTCTGACCGGGAAGTGTCTGATTTCGATGGGATGCTGGCAATCATCAAGGCCTGTGATGTCATGCGCCTGGCAATGGTTGACGAGACCGGTGAACCTTACATCGTACCGCTCAATTTTGGTTGGGAAACTAAAAATCACAAACTGTCTCTGTATTTCCACAGTGCCAAAGAGGGTCGCAAGCTCGACATCCTGCGCCAAAACCCCAATGTGTGTTTTGAGATGGATACAGACCACCGCCTGACAGTGGCAGAGAAACCTTGCGGCTACTCCTTCGGATTCAAAAGCGTGATTGGATGGGGAGAGGTCGAGCTGTTGGAAACATACGCTGCCAAGGCGTTTGGTTTAGATGTAATCATGCGCCATGCCGGTAAGTTTGATTCCCAATTTGATCCTGAAGATACCCAACGCGTTTGTGTCGGCAAAGTACTCGTCAGCTATATGACGGGCAAATCACACGCTTAATCGAACTTCAACTCCTCGAGCACATCCGCCAAACACAAGTCGAACATCTTTTGCATCAGCTGGTCCGAGACCTGGTAATCACCGCCGTAGGAACCGTCCATTGCCAACTCACGGGTAGCAGCAGCAGACAGGATCTCATTAGTGTCTCCCACGATGGGTTTGCGGTAATTGGGAGAACTTGTCACACGAGTGAAAGTGAAGTTTTCTTCCCAATTGGCATGCTGGTTGGTGAGATTGTTTTCTGCGCTGAAACGCACCACTGAGGGGCTAATCCACCAGGAGTACCAGCGAATCCGAAGGTCGGGCAAGACATTCACGAGAGACGATAGGTGGGATTTGGCTGGGGTGTTGCCGCCGTGTCCGTTGAGAATAAGCACACGCTTGAAGCCATAACCGTAGAGCGAGCGAAGAATGTCTTCCACCAAGCGAACGTAGGTATCGACCTGAATGCTGATAGTGCCCGGGTAAGACAGGAAGTAAGGTGAAATGCCAAAATTGAGAGGAGGAGCGACCACCACCCCTGAGAGTTTGGAAGCAGCGCCGGCCAAAGCCAACGGAATTTTTGCGTCGGTCAATAGCGAGAGCCAGGCGTGCTGTTCGCAAGCGCCAAGCACCACCATCACGCGATCGTCCTGCCTCAGATAATCCTCAATGCCTTGCCAGTTGGTGTCTTCGAAATGCATGTTTACCTCCTTATCACTTAGGGCTTAATCCTATCATCAGAGCAGGAAATTCTCCACAAAAAATGACTAACGAAACATGGGTACTCATTAAAAAACTTAAATTCGGTACAATAAGGTTATGAAAGCATTGATAATTGTTGACGTTCAAAACGATTTTTTACCGGGGGGTACGCTGGCTGTGCCAAAAGGGGATGAAATCATCCCAGTCATCAACGCCATTCAGGCGGAGTATGGTCTGGTGGTAGCTACGCAAGATTGGCATCCGGTTGACCATGGTTCCTTTGCTTCAAATCATCCAGGCACAAAGCCGCTTGAGACGATCGATCTGAATGGAATACCGCAAGTCTTGTGGCCGAATCATTGTGTGCAGGGCACATTTGGGGCAATGCTGTCTGACCAACTGGAACAGAAACACATCGCAGCGATTTTTCGTAAGGGCATGGACTCAATGGTGGACAGTTACAGCGGCTTTTATGATAATGCCCGGCTACACGCCATTGGCTTGGCTGATTATCTCAGAGGTAAGGGGGTCACAGAAGTATCGGTGTGCGGACTGGCGGCTGACTATTGTGTCTTTTACACTGCCCGGGACGCGCTCGATCTTGGATTCGCAGCCGAAATCCTCACTTTTGCCACCCTGCCGATCGATCCGCAAGGCTGGGAGGAAGTTCAGCAGGCTTTTGTATCGCTGGGTGGGTCGCTGAAGGTATCAATATAAATAAAACAAGCGGGCGACCGGATTCGGACCGGCGAATGTTAGCTTGGAAGGCTAATGCCTTACCACTTGGCGACGCCCGCGAGTAGGATTATTGTATGCAAAACAGCAGAAGTGTCAATTGCAGAAGACGTGACCTGTCTGTCTTGCTTGAGTTGGCAGCCAATCCCGATCAGTGAAACTCTTTATAGTAAACACCCGGTGCTCCAAGAATACCGCTGGCGGCGCTCGAATCAAGCAAGAAGGTTACGTTGCTATGAAGTTGGAGGATGGAGGCTGGGCACATGGGGGTGACCGGTCCGAGCAGTGCGCTGGTGATAGCCGCAGCCTTGCCCTCACCTGTGGCAAGCAACGCTATCTTTTTAGCCATGAAAATCTGACCTGTGCCCATGGTCAATGCTTGCCTGGGCACTTCGTCCATGGATTCAAAGAAGCGCGTGTTGGCGCGGATGGTCTCTTCAGACAAGTTAACCAGGTGGGAAGTCATTGGAAAATAATCGCAGGGTTCATTGAAGGCAATGTGGCCATTTGGGCCAATGCCTAAAAGTTGCAGATCGATGCCGCCCTTTTCAACGATGAGGGCATCATAACGCAGGCATTCATTCAGCAGATTCTGCGCCTTGCCATTGAGTATGTGCGTGTTGGCAGGAGAGATGTTGATGCTGTCGAAAAGGTTCTCTTTCATAAAGTGTATGTAGCTTTGTGTGTCTTCGGACGAAAGCCCTACATATTCATCCAGATTGATGGAGGTAACTTTTGAAAAATCGACCCGTCCTGCTTTATTGAGAGAGATAAGTTCCCGGTAAGTTTCAACAGGGGTGGAGCCAGTTGCGAACCCCAACACAGCATTGGGTTTTTCGTTAATACAAGCGATGAACAAAGATGCCGCGTGGGCAGCCAGCTTCCTGGTACTCTCAAAAACTTGAATATCCACCAGTGATTCTCCCTGGATATATTTTTGATCATCTCAAAACGACGTAAACACTCAACTCTTGAGGCGTTCGAGCATCAATTCGCGGGTACGTTTGGGATCGGCTTTGCCAGCGGTGCGCTGCATGACCTGACCAAGGAACCAACCCAGCAAGCTTTCTTTACCGGCTCTGAAGGACTCGGCTTCCTTGGGTGAGGCAGAGATGACCGTGTCAATCAGAGCGATCAAAGCAGCATCATCAGAGACCGCGCCAAGCCCCTCCGCTGCGACGATTTCAGCAGGTGACTGACCAGACATTTCCACTTTGCTGACGAGTAATTTGCCGGTGGCCGCGTTGATTTTGCCATCGTCGACCATATGGATGATTTGCGCAAGCGCTTTGGGGGTGATGCGCAATTGGCTGGCTGAGAGGTTCTTTTCTCTCATCAGGCGCAACAACTCGTTGATCATCCAGTTGGCCACACTCTTGGCTTCTCCATCGTAGGCTTTAACCGCCACTTCGTAGTAATCGGACAGCCCGCGCTCGGAGGTCAGGATCTCACTGTCGTAAGCGCTTAATTGATACTCATCGATAAAACGAGCTTTGCGGGCCACAGGCAGTTCAGGTACGCTTGCTTTGATGCGTTCGATTTCTTCATAGGTAAGCACAACAGGTAAAAGGTCTGGCTCGCGGAAATAGCGATAGTCGGCTTCAGTTTCCTTTGAGCGCATCTTGCGAAGGGTGCCTTTTTCAGCGTCCCAATCGAGCGTCCAGCTTTCGATCTTTTCTCCAGCCTCCACTGCAGCGATCTGACGCTGAGCTTCCATCTCGATGCCCTGCCTGACCGCATCAATGGAGTTGACGTTCTTAATCTCGGTTTTGGTATTTAGAACAGTTTGACCCACCTCGCGAATGGAGACGTTGGCGTCACAGCGTAGGTGACCGCGCTCCATGTCAGCTTCGGAGACGCCGATCCAGCGCAAAAGTTGGCGCAGTTGGGTGAGGTATTGGGCAGCTTCGGCGCCGGAGCGTAGGTCAGGCTCGGTGACCATTTCGATTAGCGGTACGCCACAGCGGTTGAAGTCAATCAATCTGAGACCATGCTCGATCTTAGTTTTTCCAGCGTCTTCTTCGAGGTGCAGGCGGTTGATGCGCACGTGACGTTCACCGCCGTCGGGCAGCGCCAGGTCAAAGAATCCGCCCTTGCCGATGGGCTCGTAAAACTGGGTGATCTGAAAGCCTTTGGGCAGGTCGGGATAGAAGTAGTTCTTGCGGTCAAAAACAGAGCGGGGATTAATCTCAGCGTGCATGGCGGCTGCCAGCAAAGCGCCTTTTTGCACTGCTTCGGCGTTCAGGACGGGTAAAACACCCGGCAAACCACTGCAAACAGGGCAAATATTGGTGTTGGGTTCAGCTTCCCAGGAGTCGGCTTTGCAACCGCAGAATATCTTGGTCTGGGTGTTTAGTTGGATATGGGTTTCGAGACCGATAACGATTTCGTAATTTTTCATTTGCTCACCTCTTGTTCGCGCAAGACCAGCGGTTTGACTTGACGCCATTCTGAGCTTGTGGTGGCGACTTCGTAGGCGTGACCGGCTCTGAAGAGCAGGTCCTCGCGGAAATCGTTGGCAATCCATTGGATGCCGATAGGCAGCCCGGCTTGGTCCAAACCGGCGGGAATGGTGAGGGCGGGCATGCCGGCGTGGTTGGCGCAGACGGTCATCTGGTCGCTGTATTGCATCAATACCGAGTTGCCGAAAACCTCCTTGCGTTTGAAGGCGGTGGTTGGTGTGGTGGGGGTGAGCAGCGTGTCGATTCGATAAGCTCCCGTTGGGTCAAACGCTGAGGTCAGGTCTTTTCGTATCATGGCACGAACTTTGAGGGCGCGCTGATAATAATTAGCGGCGTGCTGCGCGGCTGAGACGTACATACCCATCAGGATACGCAGCTTTGGCTGTGAGCCAAAACCCTCAGCGCGGGAGAGCCGATAAAGTTCGTTGAGGTCATGGAAAGGCTGATCGGTGCGATAGCCATATTTGACACCGTCGAAGCGGTGCAGGTTGCTGGCGGCTTCGACACGCGAGATTACAAAGTAAGCCGGGATGCCGAAACGGGAGTTGGGCATGGGCACATTTTCGATGATTTCAGCGCCGGCACGGGCGAGCATCTCCGCGGCATCAAAAACAGCCTGGCTGACCTCTTTTTGAATGGGCTGGTAGCCGACCTCACCGGTTTCGGTATCTGGGTAGGCGATGTGATCATAATCGGGCGAAAGTCCAATGCGCATTCCTCGAACGTCCTGCTGAATCGCAGCCAGATAGTCTGTTGGTGCAATCACTGACGAAGTCGAGTCTTTCGGATCGTTGCCTGCCATGACCTGAAGCATCAGAGCAGCATCGCGCACATCACGCGCCAGTGGACCCGGGCAATCCAGCGATGAGCCAAAAGCAATCAGCCCATAGCGCGAGACGCGTCCATAGGTGGGCTTGAGACCCACCACGCCGCAGAAAGCGGCAGGTTGGCGGATGGAGCCGCCAGTATCTGTACCGAGCGAGAGGGGGGTCTCACCTGACGCGACAGCCGCCGCCGAGCCGCCCGAAGAGCCGCCTGTAGCGTGCAGCGGGTTCCAGGGATTGTAGGGGCAGGGTTGGAAAGCACTGGATTCGCTTGAAGAACCATAAGTAAACTCGTCCAGATTGGTTTTGCCCATCAGGACGGCGCCAGCCTGGGTTAGTCGTTTTACTGCTGTGGCGGTATAAGGAGGTACGAAATTGGCCAACATACGTGAGGCAGCAGTGGAGTGCGTGTTTTCAACGCAAAAAATGTCCTTGACTGAGAGCGGCACACCAGCCAGGAGACCGGGGTCTTCCCCTGATGCGACCTTGCGATCGACCTCCGCGGCTTGTTCGCGCGCGATAGATTCAGTGATCTCGATGAAGGCGTGGACTTTGTTATCCTGGCTGGGGTCTGACTGGTCGTAATTTAGCTGACCTTGCACACCATCGACGGCCTTAATTTGCGCCAGGGAGGCTTCAACCGCTTCAACAGCTTTGATCTCGCCCGATTTAACTTTCCGACTGATTTCGAACGCGGAAATACACGGATAGCTCATTTAGCCGCCTTTCGTGCCAGGGCGACATCCGGCACAACAATCAAGCCATCTTCACTTTCCGGAGCAAGGGCAACGATCGCTTGTGGATCAGCGAAAGCGTTCCAAACGTCCTGTCTTGGGGCGGCACCTTCAACCTCGATTCCATGCGTGGTGGCAGCAATATCTGAATCAAGCGGGATCTCGCTCAGTTCTTTTACCGCCGCAAGCTGGTGGTTAAGTTCCTGGCGCAGATATTCTTTTTCGCTGGGATTGAGGGCAAATTGTGCCAACTCAACCAGTTTATCGAAAAGTTCAGGGGTTATTTTTTCAGGGGTCATGATGGGTCCTTCCGTTTTACGATGTGCAAGGTATTATAGCAAGAACTTCCTTTTATCGGATGCTATAATCCTGGTATGAGCGAAGATCAGGAAGAAACCATTCTTGAATACTTGCGTCACCTGCCTGAACGTCTGAGAGAAGCCAAAGAAGCGCGTCTGGAAGAACAAAAGCGCCACTTGATTCCCTACGTACTGGAGCGTTCGAATACCCGCGTAAAGCAGGATTTGCCTGCTGAAATAGTTGAAGGCAAATTCACTTCAGAGGGGGAAGATAAGACATGGTATCAACGCATACCAATTACCACCCGGTTTTTTCTTGGAGGGATGCTGCTCTACCTGCTTACCCGTTTCATCGGTCTGGAAAAATTCCCGATCTATTTTTTCTCTGATGAAGCCATACAGACCCTGGCAATCAAAGACCTGATTAACAACGGTTTTCGGGACCCGGGGGGACGGTTTCTGCCGCTCTACTTCAACAATGGCGGGCAATACAACCTGTCGCTCTCGGTTTATTTGCAGTGGTTGGTGGCCTGGTTACCCAACTCGGTATGGCTGACGAGGGCTGTTCCAGCATTGGTGACGTTGGTCTTCCCTCTCTCAGTGTCACTTGCTTTAAGGGACTTCTTCAAAATCAAAACCTGGTGGCTGGCACCCTTTGTCATCTCCGCGCTGCCAGCCTGGTTCCTCCACTCGCGCACCGCCTTTGAGACCTGCCTGGGGGCGTCTATGTACGCGCTATTCCTCTACTTTTATCTACGATATCGCCATGGGCACCGCGGCGCAATCGTGTGGACGGTGCTGTTTGGCGCTTTGGCTTTCTACGCATACGCCCCAATGCAGCTGGTGGTGGTATTGACTTCGCTGGTGCTGGTAATTGTGGATTTTCGCTATCATGTCGCTTCGTGGGGAAGTGTTGCCAAAGGTGCGCTGGCGCTTTTAATGGTGGCTTTGCCATATTTTGTTTTTAGACTTCAAAACCCACAGGCTTTAACTGCCCATCTGCACCTGCTCAATTCTTATTGGCTGGAACAACTTTCAATTCTGCAAAAAATGGGTGAATTTATCAAACGCTACCTATTGGGGTTGGACCCGACTTATTGGTTTATCTCGAATTCGAACGACTTGTTGAGGCACCAGATGAAGGGCTACGCGCCGATGGCGATCTGGACGCTGCCCTTTGCCATTACTGGCTTCGTAGTCGTCGCGCGCAAGCTCAAAGAGCCAACCTGGCGGGTAGTGCTAATTGCCTTGTTAGTTGCTCCGACTGGGGCGGCATTGGCAGAACCTACCATCACGCGGTTGATGCCGATGGTGGTTCCACTCTCCTTTTTGATCTGCCTTGGCTTCGATGCGCTGATTGGTTGGCTGGATGATAAATTCCCCTGGCGAAAAAGTGTGGCGATTTTGTTGGCCGGGTTCATTGGTCTGGCAAGTCTGTGGATGACGAATAACGCGGTGAGTAATGGCCCGCTTTGGTACAAAGATTACGGCTTGTACGGCATGCAGTGGGGTGGCGAGTCGCTCTTCAAAACCATCCGATCCTGGCGTATGGCTGAGCCGGAAAAAGAAATCATACTCAGCCCAACCTGGGCTAATGCGACTGATGTCCTGGCCAGGTTCTACTTGGGTGACCCACTGCCAGTGCGGCTGGATACTATTCAAGCTTGGGGCTTGTATTACAACCCGCCGCTGGATGACTCCAAGTTGTTCGTGATGACCCCCGGGGAATTTGACTGGATGCGCAATTCGCCCAAGTTCACTGATTGGAAAGTGCGCTATGAATTGTTGTGGCCGGATGGCAACACTGGTTTTTATTTTGTCACATTACGATACGCGGACAATGTGGAACAGGTTTTTGAGCAGGAAATTGCCGACCGGAAGGTGCCCATCACCGACAAGCTCACCCTGTTCGGACAGGATGTGATTGTCAAGCACTCCCCGCTGGATATTGGCGCGATCGCGCAGGCCTTTGATGAGGACGAACTGTCGGTTATCAGAGGTTTTGAAGCCAATCCCCTTGAGATTAAGCTTGAGTTCAATGAACCGGTCTGGGTAAGTAAGGTAACGGTGTACGTTGGATCTCCGCCTACGGGGTTGACGGTGACCGTGACCAAGGCGGACGGACAAACGATGACCAAGTCGGTTGAGGTGGAGGGTTCGGAAGTGGTACGTCCAGTCAGCGTGGTTTTTGGTCCACCACTGGAAGCGACGGTCATTAACATTGCAGTTTCCAACCTTGGCGAACCCGAACCCGCCCATGTGCACGTTTGGGAGGTAGTGATTGAATAATTATTAACTGCTGATAAGACACCATTCTTCACCAGAACATGTCATCCCGAATATTCAGGCTGAGGAAATCCTGATAGACGAAGGTTACATAATCCGAGGACGGGCACAGTCTATCAATCTAACTAATGGTGAAACTTATATCCCTAATTGCTGTCGATCCCAAAACAGGCAAGGTTATTTTTATTGAGGTGGAGCGGGATGTGAATAAAGATCAAATTTCCAGGAAACAGAAATGGATGAAGTTCTACGAAGCTTCGAATGGAAACTTGTATGTGTTTTGTGATAATCTGAACTGCCAAAGAGCCATCCAAGGAGAGATCAATCTTGCTCTGGGTGGGCTGGTATATAACTCGTTATTAACCAACTTGCATGGATTAAGAAAGGGGAAACGCTCTGAAAAAGATGGCAGTATTTGGTTCTCTCAGAGGCGAGGAAAGTAAATAAGGAGAACGGTGTGTCACTTCATTCTTGCCACATCGTTCCTCTAGAGTCTAGAGGGGGAACGATGTGTAAATCTACGAATGCCAGGTTGAGTAATTTATTAACATGTTAACCAAATCGTGCAAACGTTTATAAGAAACAGTCATTGATAACTTGTCTACTTTGTAAAAAATATTTCCCAGTACTTAAGTATCAAGGATCTTATAACTTGGAATGTAATTGTATCCATCAAATTCATATAATTGGACGGGTGGCAAAGCACTTAAATTGTGACCGATTAACACTGCTAAACCCTGAGGGACAGCGCTAAAGATGTGGATTTCACTAATTGGATGGTGTCCAATAATTTTTGCGAGTGTTTCCCTGATTTGCAAAGCAATAGATACACCTAATGAATTATCGACTACTTTGTACTCTTCTTGAAGCGAGAACTTAACAAACCGGTGTGGCATTTGGCCCGTGGTTCGAATGAAATTGCGCACCGATTCGCTAACATCCTTACCTGTGATAGATATCTCAACAAACAACTGATTCGACATCGCTGAACCATCTATTTCATTAACAATAAGAGGATTTTGACCATTTGGAGAACAATCCGTACACCAATATGTTTCTCTCTGTCGTATTTCGAGATTAAAACCGGATGGTCGCGAAAATATTCTGCCGAGTAAATATGCAGATGTAAGATGTTTGCTGCCATGTATTTGTATTCTTGGACGACCGCATATCTCTGCCAAAGCTGCTTTAATATCTAGAAGTCCATTTGAAACCCTTCCCCAACTAAATTGGGAACTCAGTTCCGCTTTATCCAAAAACAAAGATGTAGCATCAATGAGTAAAACATCACTATCACCAGGGGGCAATAACTCTCTGGTTGAGAATTGGAAAGATATTTTATTGTTGCCTTGTTGGGTTAAATGGTGATAGATCTGTTGTCTTAAAACCATACGTGAAATTTCGACAAACTGTGAGGCAAGATCTCTGTCAGCTAATTCGCTAGATCCATTCACATTCAAGGTGTGAAATTGGCTGAAGTCAATCCCAAAAGCTTCAATGCTTTTCTTTGAAAGAACACCGAAATCCAAGTTGCGCGGTATCGCTATTAGAATAAAGTTTTTATTTCTTTCATATACCTGAATTGCCTCATTAATTTCTACCTTTCTGATAAATGGACGATCAAAAACATTAGGTGTTGCATAAAGTAAAAGCCCAAAACAGTCATCCTTAATAGCTTTACGAGCTGATTCAGGAGCACTATCTCCTATGAGAAATCCACCCTGTTTGTCTACCCAAGGTAATATTCCATGTAATCGAAGTTCTTGAGCGAGTTGATACACTTCTTGAGTATCACCACTGTAATGGCAAAGGAATAGTTGTCTCATGAATTACCGCCTTAATTTAATTTTGGTATGAGGAGCTTCAGGTCCAAGCCATTTTCCAGTCGCAAGCCAGTATTCGTAAAATAATAACCATTCTGATGTCCACGGAATAATAGTATCAGCAATAGTTTTATATTTTGACCAAGACTGATCATCACTGTAATACAAACATAATGAGCCATCCGGAAAAATATGTGGGGGATTGTCACAGATTGCTGGCTTAAGAACGAATACACTCGGTACGTCATAAATCTTATAAATAAGTCGAACAAGATACTTGGCTGATGTAGGAGAAGGATGAAGTATGCCTGTCCAGCTATTAGTCTTGCGTGAGTATCTGAAGCCTGGATACTTTTCTCGTACCCAAAAATCTTGCATTGAAATATCTGGAAACTTAGCCTTTGGCAGTTTGCTCATTTTCCATTCCATAAAAGCGGTGATCGGGGGAAGCCCAAGAAGTGACCCCAGGTACAGAACCTGTTAATAAAGTTCCGGATGAGGTTACTCGGATTGTCCCAGCGTTTCTGGCGGCAGCCAATTCTTTCACAGAATCTTCAACTTTCGTTGGGAAGAATTCCTCTTGGTCATCACGATTAAAAATATTTTGCCACAAACCAATTGATTCTTCTTCATCATTGCTTTCCAAAGCCCTTATTGCCCATTTCGAGCATTCCTCTACTCGCCGCATAAAAGTTTCAAATTCTGAACGTTCCCAATTCCAGGCGACATTGTTACCGAGCATTGGATCAGGTACTTTTGGAACAGCTTTTTCTTTATCAAAATCAGACTCAAAATCAAGATAGATTTCATTTAACAGAGTTGAGAAGATCTCTGCGTAAGATCTTCCATCAAACTCAATCTTTTTTCGATCTATCAAATTAACAAGGATACATTCTAGCCAGTAGCTTTTAGGTCGGCGATAAACCATCCTGACATCTCGCCAATGTTTTAACATCTTTATCAATGGAATAACTTTAAAACCATTTACCTTGTTTAGTGCTGACAGGTATTTACCATATCCAAGTGGATCGGTTTTAATCCATTTACTCCATTCTCTGTCTGGTATCCATAATGGCTCATCAAGGTTATCTGCCAATATAACAGGTACAACATCAACATTGAAGGTTTCTTCCTCATTGTCAACATCGTTGAGCAGGGTAAAAGTCACACAAACTGAACGCCTTTGTTTCCTAAATGCAAGGTCGCCATTTATTGATCCGTTTTCATCCCCTTGTGCTTCAGGAAAACCTTGCAAAGCATTTACTAGATCATTTAATGCAATTTGTGGTCCTTTGGCCTTGTCATCTTTGTACAAAGGATCAATGAAAACTAACAAATCGACATCTTTGATGTTTTTTATTGCAGTGGATCGGCCGTAAGAGCCAGCTAAACGAGATTGTGGATCAACCGTAGCTAATAAGTCCGTCTCATGTAAGTATTTGCGAATAGAAGCCGGAATTTCTTGAGCAAGTGTTATTCGCGTACTTCTTGGCTGGATATTGGTAAGAAGTGAATCAAAATGATCAGGTAAAGTTTTCATGCTATCTTCTCCATAACTAGATTCCTCGTAACCACCTAGAATTCCGGTAAATTCTCGAGGTTATCAGATGCTCGGTTGTTCTTATCCGTACGAATATACTTTATGTTGTTTACCAAGACTATTTGAACATTCTGGCCTTTAGACCATTTACCATTGGAATCCTTCATGATAGTAATGAATGTCTGACCTTTATCAATTGCAGAGACGACATCAATCCGAATCCAATCTTTTGCACTACCAATCGTGTCCCCGTTATCAATATGAACCTTCACACTTGTTATGTGTGTACGTTCGGTGTTGTAACGAACAGCTGATATACCGTAATCTGCCCATTTATCCATTTCAAATTCTCCTTATAACCTATGATCTAATGCTCATCTTTTGGCGGGAATGGATCGTGTCCATAACTTTCCCTTTTTTGAACCGTCCCATTTTTCCGTTGAATAATTACTTCTACGTGTTCCTTTTTACCAAGATCACGCCCAAATTTTTCTGCTTCGGTTTTTGTATCAGTCAAAATAGAAGATCTTTTTCCTCCTTCCCGTTTTACTGCCCACCCATTATTGTGTGGGGTAATCCAAATATTAGGTTTTTTCGTTGCCATAAGATTTCCTTTCTGGTTTTTTTATATTTGTTTACCGCTCTATTGTAATTAGCGGATTAGCTGATATGCAGATTAGCGTATCACGATTCTAAAAAAAGTCAACTCACTCTATTAAAAAAGACTTGTAGAATGCGTAACGACCTCACCTTCTTGTATGTAATCCAATTTTAATAAACGAACACGAGCAGCATCTTCTGAAACCTGAAAAACTGATTGGACTTGTTTGATCATTCTTTGTCCGATATCCGATGAAATCGATACCTTGCCAAATGAGTTTGTCTCTATTTTTATTCGATGGACTATTTCTTTTACTGAAGACAACGGCATTAAAAAAGCTCCTGAGACATAGCCGGCTTGCCATTCTAACCAATCAACATCGCGAGCATTTATAATAGTGTCTCGATTGCATCTTATTGTTAGATCCCCTGTATCAGATTTGAAAAGACTGGGCTGCTCAAATGACCAGATAAAGTTATGGAAAACTACATGCCCAAATTCATGGGTTAATGTTGTACGAAATCGATTGGTAAGGTTGCTTGATGTTGTAAGGAATTTTGATATAAAAACGCGAGGGAGTGTCTTATGAGAAAAAACTGTCATTCCTTCAACATTATTTCCCTCATTGCTTAAATCTGCATATAAATCAAGTTCAGATGTTTTTTGTTCGATTAATATTGTCAGGTCATTTGTTGAAACCGGATATTCAACTTTTCCATATTTTTCTATAAGAAATGATGAAATTAAATTCTCGCACTCAGAATCTAATTCGAATGCATCATAATAAGGACGCTGGGGAAATCGACCTGTATTATCGCGAACCCATTTCATCATTATTCCCTTTTAGAACTTTTCGAAAAGCTTTAAATGCCTTCTCGATTTCTTCCGGTTGATGGTTTTGCGTTTTTATATCGTCCGGCAAGGTTCCTGATAGAAAGCGTAAATAATCAAGTGAAAGATTTAATTCGGAGGATATTTGTAAAAGAATAAATTCCCCTGGTGGATTGCGTCGATCATGCTCAATATCGTTCAGATACTGAGAAGATATTGATTGACCATCTTCCTTCCGTAACCGTTCAGCAAGATCTTTTTGACTGAGCCCCGTTTTTTTCCTGCTTTCGGCAATATATTGCCCGAAAGTCATAATAGCCTCCTTAGTTTACAAATACGCTAATCAGCATATTAGCATATTTTCCAAGAAAATGCAAGAATAAAAATGAATTCCTTCAAATACTTCGTGGTTTTTCAGAAGACATTAATTTTCTAACTTTACTTGTCTGAACTTATACCCATAATCTGCCGACTAACCTACCATCGTCGTGGAAAATCTTACAAGCGTATTCCACCAAATGCCTGGCGCTTCATACCATACTGCCTCCGACTACTACATCCTTTGGGACATCTGGATCAGAGGCAATACCACGAGCAAGAAACCCATCTGGGTGAGTACTAACTTCGGTATAAACGAAAGAATTGATTGGACGCAAGGCGACCAGTTATAGCATCATTCCTCAACCACACCGGGAGGGTTCAACGTTTTGCGGTATCAACCCGGTCGGAAATAATATTGATACAGGTCATCCTCTTTGGAGCATGGGATCCAGCATGGACTGGTTGCCTATGTGGGCAATAAACAAGATACTGGAGCAAATCAAACTTGCAATTGCTCTTAATTGACTCACACCTTCTGGACTTATTCGAAAAGAACGTACTTATTAATTTTTTTCATAGGTTCCCCCTATTGCAAATACAAGATGTCATAAGATTTGTCAGAAGATGTCACAAGATTGTCCTGTAGTGGCAACATGATAATGTCCTAAAGTAGCAAATTAGAAATGTCCTAAAAGGCATGACAATTAACTACATGAAATGGACAATCAGAATGACCCAAGAAGAACTCAAAAGGAAGACCTATTTAG
>JBASOE010000120.1:0-12358 GCA_049657925.1 Anaerolineaceae bacterium | reverse complement strand
AAAACTGATCCGGCTTTATAAGGGCGAAGGTGTGGTCGGACGTCCCCCCTTTGATCCTGCCTTAATGCTGAAACTCGAGGTGTTGGCCTATCTGTATCAGCTTTCCGAGCGACAGGTGGAAGTCTATATCAACGAAAACCTGCCAGCCAAGTTCTTTCTCGGGCTGGCGGTGGATCAAAAAGCACCCGATCATTCCACGCTGACGGTGTTTCGTGAACGGCTGATCCAGAGAGGCAAGTTGAAAGTCTTTGCAGACATGTTGGATGAAATTGTGCAGATGGCGATGCAAGGCGGGGTGCAATTCGGGTCAATCCAGATTGTGGATAGTGTCCACAGTATCGCGAATGTAAACACCGCCAAGGACAAGACACGGCAAAAAAAGGGGAAAGAGCCCCATGACACGGATGCCCGCTGGGGGGTCAAGCACAAACGCAAAGTAAAGACAGAGGAAGGAAATGAAATCGAACAGAAAGAATACTTCTTTGGTTACAAAGCCCATGTCAGCTTGAATGCCGAAAGTGGTCTTATCGCCAGCCTTGAGGCGACCTCTGGAGAAGCCTACGATGGACACCATTTTTGCTCGCTGGTAGAGCATGACCTGGCACTGAAACTGCCCGTCGAGACCTATACAGGGGACAAAGACTATGATGACGGTCATAACCATTTTTATTTGGAACACCGGGGACTGCATTCGGCCATCCGTCTGACACGTACCCGTACGGAAAAGAAAGATGACAACAAGCAGGTCTGGCTGGCGTTAGTCAAAACGCCCTACTATCAGCAGGGGTTGAAAGAACGTTACAAGATCGAACGTAAATTTGGGGAAGGCAAACAGGGGCATGGATGGGGTCGTTGCCGCTATATCGGGACAGCAAGGTTCGCCATCCAGGCTTATTTCACCGCGATCACGCTCAATCTCAAGCGGATGGTCAAACTGCTGACCGGGATCGGGTTCAAAACCCGGGTTCTATCGGCAGCTTAGCCCGGGGGTGAACTGTTTATCCGGACAGAAAGGAGACCAAAAAGATCGGCTGATGTATCTATTCTGAGTAATTCAAGAGCATTGGATACCATTATTCAGGCTTCTTGTGGCTTGCAACGCTGGTTTAGTCAAGGTAATAGGCCTTTTTCGACACCCTCCATCACACTGCACTGTCATTTTTGAACCACGGGGCCATGAAATTGATCTTTGTGGTGGGTCGGACCTGTTCATAACTCATGAGAGATTCTTGGAAATGTCCGCCCAGCCCTGTAGGGTGGGTTCCGCTTTTGAACCCACCATATCCTTCTTCCGTCACTACGAGCGAAGCGTGGCAATCTCATGGTTATTTCGTAGGGTCGGACACCCGTGCCCCTAACATAGTCGGGGTGTCCGCCTGTTGTGCAACACAGTAACGTCGGGTCCAACGCTTGTTATCCGATTATGGGTCAACTTTGGAGTTATAAGCCGCTCTATCCCACCGATCGCAAGGCTGTGTGCGGCATCTCAGTCCACGCCGCGTAGGCTCAATCTCATCCAGCTTAGCAGCCTTTTGGTATAATATCTAATCGTTCAAGGAGCTATGATGCCAGAAAAAAAGATACGTGTTCTGATCGCTAAACCTGGTTTGGATGGTCATGACCGTGGCGCCAAGGTGATCGCTCGAGCGCTGCGCGACAATGGAATGGAAGTGATCTACACTGGCTTGCGCCAAACCCCCGAAATGATCGCCGAAGCCGCCCTGCAGGAAGATGTTGACGTAGTTGGTCTTTCGATCCTCTCCGGCGCACATAACGCGCTTGTGCCACAAGTCCTTGAACGTCTCAAAGCCAATGGTCAAAACAATGTATTTGTCTTCCTTGGTGGCATTATTCCCCAAAGTGACATCCCTCATTTGCTCGAACAGGGTGTTCGTAAAATTTATGGACCCGGCACAGCCACAACGGAGGTCAGCGCTGACATTCGAGCCGCGGTCGAAGGACAGTAAGCAGCGTGGCTTCAGAACTTGTCGAAGGCATCAGAAAGGGCGACAGACTTGCCCTTTCTCGCGTTTTAAGTTCGGTTGAGTCCGGCTGCGAGGCTGGTTCTGCCCTTCTTGAAGAACTTTTCCCAGCCACCGGCCATGCTCACAAGATAGGCATCACCGGACCGCCTGGTTCTGGTAAGAGTACCCTTGTCAACGCCCTCATCCAAAGCCTTCGGCAACTTCCTGGCGATCCAAGTGTGGCGGTAATCGCGGTCGACCCTACCAGTCCTTATACTGGCGGGGCGATCCTGGGTGACAGGGTGCGCATGCTGGACTTTCAGAGCGATCGAAAAGTGTTCATTCGCTCCATGGCCTCTCGTGGCGCCTTGGGCGGGTTGGCAGTCCAAACCGATGCGTTTTCACAGGTTTTCGACGCTGCTGGTTACGACTTTATTTTGATCGAAACCGTTGGCGCAGGGCAATCGGAAGTCGATATCGTCAATCTTGCTCATACGGTTATCGTTGTGGACGTGCCAGGTTTGGGCGACGACATCCAGTCCATCAAAGCAGGCATTCTGGAGATCGCTGATATTCTCGTTATTAACAAAGCAGACCACCCAGGCGCTGATCAGACCTTGCGCAACCTGAAAACTATGGTCGAAATGGGACACCAACCAACTTTGAATGGCAAACATCGACTTTCTGACCCTGCCAATACCAGCAACACTCAGGCTAATCACGAAACTACACAAGGTTGGAAACCGCCGGTTCTCAAGACAATTGCCACCGAATCGAGTGGAATTAATGCTCTGATTGAAGCTATCAGCAAACATGCGGATTGGCTCAAAAACTCGGGCGAATGGCAGGAAAAAGACAAACGCAGCATTCGATCCTCTATTGATCACCAGATTAGCGCGATCTTATTCAAAGAGTGGCAGTCCCACGTTTTTGCTCCGGATATGGAAAGAGAAATTCAATCCGTCCTCGAACGCAAATACAGTCCTCAGCGTGCTATTCGCAAGCTATTGGCGTTATAATCTCAAGTGTTTATTCTGAACAATGGAGTTAATCATATGCAAAGAACCTTCATCAAAGACCTGAAGGAGAAAACTGACCAAACTGTCACTATTCAAGGCTGGCTTCAGACCCTCAGGGATCAAAAAAGCATGCAGTTTTTGGTCATTCGAGACCATACAGGGCTTGTCCAGGTTGCTCATTGGAAGAAAGGCAACCTTGAACTGGCTGAGTTGATTTCAACGCTTGGCACCGAATCTGCCTTAACCCTCACAGGAAAAGTTGTCGCTAACGAAGTTGTCAAGTTGGGTGGCATTGAACTGCAAATGGAATCTCTCGTCGTCGAGAACAACGCGCGAATGCCCCTGCCCTTCGAACCTGCCTCCGAAAACCTGCCTGACCAGGATTTCCGCATGGACTGGCGCTATCTGGACCTGCGCCGCGGACGCAATCGTTTGATCTTTGAAATTCAAACTACTGCTGAACAGGCTATGCGCAACTGGTGGCTTGCGAACGGCTACATCGAAATGCACTCCCCCAAGATCGTTGGTACGCCAAGTGAAGGCGGGGCTGAGCTTTTCACCATGCCCTACTTCGAAACCACCGCTTATCTTGCCCAATCTCCCCAGTTCTACAAACAAATGGCCATGGCTGGAGGTTACGAGAAAGTCTTCGAAATCGGTCCGGTTTTCCGTGCCGACCCCTCCTTCACCTCCCGTCACATGACCGAATTCACCGGCGTGGATATGGAGATTTCATGGGTTGAGAGTCACGAAGATGTGATGATCGAAATGGAAAACTGGCTGGCTGCGGTTTATCAGGCTGTCTACGACAAACATGCCGACCAGATCAAGGAAGTTTTCGGTGTCGATTTTACAGTTCCCAGTGTGCCATTCCCCCGCATGACCATGGCAGAGGCCTATGAGATATTAAAAAACCAGGGCTATAAACTCCCACCCGAACGCAAGGGTGACCTTGACCCTGGGGCTGAACGCGCCCTCGGCGCTTATATTAAGGAAAAATACGGACATGATTTTGTGTTCGTCAAAGATTGGCCCATTGCTGCGCGCGCTTTCTATCATATGCGTCATGCCGACAATCCAGGACTCACGAAAAGTTTCGATTTGCTTGGCAAAGGACTCGAGGTCACTACCGGCGCACAGCGTGAACATCGTGTGGACGTTCTCACCGCGCAAGCACTTGAGAAAGGGATCAGTCTGGAACCGCTCAAGGACTATCTTGATTTCTTTCGCTACGGTTGTCCTCCCCACGGTGGTTTGGGTTTGGGTCTGAGCCGCCTGCTTATGGTCATGCTCGATTTACCCAATATCCGTGAAGCGGTTTACCTCTTCCGCGGGCCAAACCGTTTACGACCCTAAGGAGCCCTGATGCCAAAACTCTACGGAGATCATGTCTGTCTGAGAGCTTCCGAAAGAACCGATCTGCCAACTTTTGTGCGCTGGTTCGGTGACCCTGAGGTCTCCGAAAATCTCAGTATGATTGGCGTGATGGGTTTGGCCAACGAGGAAATCTGGTTCGAAGACATGCTCAAACGCCCTGCGATAGAACAGGTCTTGGTCATAGAAGCAGCGATTGAGTCTGAAACGGCTGATGTCAATCAGGCATGGCTGCCAATTGGTACGATCAGTCTGTTTAGAATTGATACCATCGCCCGTAGTGCTGAATTAGGGATTGCTATCGGTGAAAAAGCTTACTGGAATCAGGGTTTTGGTTCTGAAGCCATTCGAATTTTACTCAATGAAGGTTTTTACAAATACAATCTGCACCGCATAGAACTGCAAGTTTACGCCAGGAACCATCGGGCTATCAAAGCCTATGAAAAGGTGGGCTTCGTCCACGAGGGCACCAAACGCGAAGCAACTTATCGCGATGGCGAGTATATGGATATGCTGATGATGAGCGTGCTTAGACCCGAATGGGATCAAATTAAACGAATGAAAGGCTAAATCAAATATGCCAATAATCAAACCCCAACATAATGCAATTCACGGTGGCATACGCCTTTTTGCTGGCTCAGCTTCGCCTGAGCTTTCACAAGAAATATCCGACATTCTTAACATTCCTCTGACCGGTCGGGATATCATCGAATTTACCAACGAGAACCTTTTCGTCAAATTACATGCCTCCGTACGCGGCCAGGATTGTTACATCATCCAAACCACTTCCATTCCGGTGCATCGCAATCTCATGGAGTTGCTCATCCTTACCCAAACTCTCAAATTGGACTCCGCCGGCCGCATCACAGTGGTAGTTCCTTATATGTGTTACGGTCGTTCTGACCGCAAAGATCAACCGCGTGTGCCCATCACCGCCCGCCTGGTAGCGGATATGATCGAAGTCGCCGGCGCAGATCGCTACATTACCATGGATCTGCACGCTGGTCAGATTCAAGGCTTCTTCTCAATCCCGGGTGATGTGCTGACAGGCTATCACATTATCAAACCTTATCTGCTGAGCAAGTTGCCTCAGATGCTTAACCCCGTCCTCATGACTGCGGACCTCGGGTTTGCCAAGACTGGCCGGCGTTATGCCCAGGCTATCAATGTGCCCCTGGCATTCATTGAAAAACGCCGCATTGATAACAAAGAACACGCTGAAGCATTAACGATTATCGGCGATGTACGTGGTCGCGATGTTTTGTTGATCGACGATGAAGTTGACACCGGCGGAACGATTTGTCAGGCAATTCAGATTGCCAAACTGAATGGCGCAAGAGACATCTACCTGATTTTCATACACCCTGTTTTATCTGCAAATGCCACTGAACGTCTGGCTGAGCAACCTGTCAAAGAATACATCACCACCAACACCATCCCCTTGAGTACCCGCCAAAAAGCGTTGTTCGGTGAACGTTTGACCGTGCTGAGCGTTGGACCTCTACTGGCAGAAGTAATCAAGCGTGCCAACGAAGGCAGCAGCGTTGGTGCCATGTTCAACGAGTAATATGAGCCTATTCGAGCGTCGTGCCTGAGCTACCCGAAGTCGAGACTATTCGTCGCATTCTACAAGATGGAACTGCGCAGGTTCCTTCGTTAATTGGTCAAACCATCAGTGACGTGTCTTTGTTTTGGTTACGAACCTTGGCGACACCTGCTCCCGAAGTGTTTACATCTTTTTTAAAGGGCAAATCAATTGTTGGTCTCGAGAGACGCGGTAAATATCTCATTCTGGATCTGGATGAAGGTTATCTGATTTTTCACCTCCGTATGAGTGGTGATCTCAGAATTGACCAGAATATCGGCATTTCACGGTTGTCCACCCCCCTTCAACCTCACGATCGCGCCTATTTGCACTTCAAATCCGGCTATGGACTGGCGTTCAACGACACCCGAAAATTCGGCCGTATCTGGTTAACCCCTGATTCACAATCGGTTCTTAACGGCTTGGGCATTGAACCGCTTGACCCGGAACTAAGCTCTGATCGATTCTTCAATAGGCTCCATGCTACTAAACGCCTACTCAAGCCATTACTATTGGATCAACACTTTCTTGCTGGACTTGGCAATATCTACACAGACGAAGCCCTTTTCCTGGCTGGTCTGAACCCAAAACGCGTCAGTAACACACTGACGACTTCTGAAGCTGAAAGTCTGCTTGTGAGCATTCGGAAAGTTCTGAAACTCGGCATCATCAACAACGGCGCCAGCATTGATTGGGTCTATAGGGGCGGGAATTTCCAAAAATACTTTCACGTTTATCAACAAACCGGAAATCCTTGCCCAACCTGTGGTACCCCGATCGAACGCATCACCGTTGGTCAACGTGGCACTCATTTTTGCCCTCATTGTCAACCCCTATTCAAAGGAGAGGATTAGCAATGTACGATAAACTTGCACCTGTCTACGACCATTTTGTTAACTGGGAGTCACGTCTGTCATTCGAGATGCCTCTCATCCTGAACCTTCTTTCCAGCCTGGGCACCCCTCCCTATGAAACCAAGGTGATTGATACTGCCTGTGGCACTGGCCAACACGCCATCGCCCTCGCTGAAGCCGGCTTCCTTTCCTACGGTGCGGACCTTAGCCCCGAGATGGTGAGCATCGCCAAATTGCACGCTGATGCGTCAGATCAATTGGTCAATTTCAAGACGCGAGGTTTTGGTTCAACTTCAAAGGCATTTATCAAGGACTTGCCTTTTGATGCCACTCTTTGTTTGGGTAACTCGCTTCCTCATGTCAGTGACGAGGTGGAATTAAAAATCGCCCTTCAAGATTTTTTTGAGCTGCTCCGTCCTGGTGGATTGCTCTTACTTCAGATGCGTAATTTTGACCGGGTGATGAGCCGCCATCTACGCTGGATGGATCCGCAAAGCGAGAAAACAGACCAGCATGAGTGGCTTTTCCTGAGGTTTTACGATTTTGAGTCCGATAAACGCATCCAATTCAATGTCATCGCCATGGAACGTCACAAGCATCAACCCTGGTCACTCAACCTGACCAGTACTCCTCTGACCCCCATCCTCAAAGACCAACTTGTTGAGTTGTTGCTTGAAACAGGCTTTGATGCTATCCATACACTCGGAAGTTTAATGGGTGAGCCTTTCGACCCGGAAGCAAGTGCTGACCTGGTGGTCATTGCAAAAAAAGCCGGCAAAGTCACCTGATATCTTAAAATAGTAAGTTTAGCGTTTTGATGTCAAAGAAGTCGTGCGTAACGTGGCTTTGGTACGCTGTAGATTGATTAGCCACCATTCAACCGTATCTTTCACTGTCACCAGCATACTTCGAGGCTTATAGCCCAACTCACGTTCAGCTTTTTCGTGTGAAACATCCGAATTGCTCTGCAAAGTCTCAACCGCATATTTTGTGAAACGTGGGCGGGTCTTGGTCACCTTATAGAAAATCTCAGCCATTGGAGCAAGGAATTTAGCAAAATCAGCAGAGAACTTTATCTCGGGAGTCTTGATTCCCCTCATTTGTTGGACCAATCGACGCAAACCGCTGATATCCACGTGATGACCCGCCAGCAGATAAATTTCCCCCGATCGACCTTTCTCAGCCACTGCAATCTCCCCCAGCGCCACATCTCGCACATCCACGAAGTCAAAGTGCCCTTCCATCGAAATCGAAGGTTGCTTTTTCATCCAATCCAGAAACATGCCACCCATCTCAGAGCGACTGAAATCGAAGGGACCGATGACGCCGGTCGGACATATAATGACCGCGTCAAGACCTTTCTTAGTTGCTTCCAGCACCAAAACGGATGCTTCAGCTTTGGTTTGATCGTAGGGTCCAGCGGGGTTGTTGGTGTCAAAAGCGACAGTTTCGTCGATGACTATGCCATGTTCAGGACGTTTAAAAGCATGAATGGAGCTGGTGTAAATGAGTCGTTCCGCTCCGCTCTCTCGCGCCGCCTCAATCACATTCGCGGTACCTTCAATATTGACTCGCCGCATTAACTCAATCGAATCCGCTGTTATGCCTACTAACGCAGCCATGTGGTAGATACGCCTCACCCCTACACAAGCTTTTCGAAGTGCTTCCGTATCAAGGATATTGCCTTCGAAAATCTCGACATCCAATCCTTCGAGTGAACTAAGTTTTTCGTCTGGAAGTACCAATACTCTGACCTTCTCCCCCCGTCCGAGAAGTTCGCGCGCAAGCACGTTGCCAAGATGACCGGCTGCACCTGTTATTAAATCCATTGTATGATCCTCTGGTTTACTTACACTTGATTGTAGTCCATCTTACAAGACTCATTTTTCCTGTAGGATGTACGCATTGCAATTATCAACCTGGTCAAATCCAAGAAAACCATAGGTCGTCTGAACTTCAGAAGTGAAAACCCTGGCAAGGTTGGGTATAATCAAGAAAAAAAGGAAAGCAGGTTCCTATGAAACTCGCAATTGGTTCAGATCACGCCGGTCTACCCCTCAAAACGGCACTAAAACCTTACCTTGACAGTCGATTGATCCCCTATGAAGATTTTGGGACGGACACCGCCGACAGCGTAGATTACCCGCGCATCGCCGAAAAGGTCTGCAAAGCGATCCTCTCTGGTCAGTTCGATCGCGGCATCTTAATTTGCGGTACTGGCATTGGTATGTCCATCACTGCAAATAAATTTCCAGGCATCAGGGCTGCCGCGGTGAGTGAGCCTTTTTCCGCTATCCTTGCGAAGCGACACAATAACGCCAACGTGCTCTGTATGGGGGCTCGTGTTGTCGGTACAGGCTTGGCAACATTAATCACCGAAGGATGGCTGAACGCTTCGTTTGAAGGTGATCGCCACCAACGCCGCTTAGACATCATCTCCCGCATTGAGCAGCGCAACCAGACCAGTGCCCCTCTCACGACACACGCACCTGAAGTGGTCGAAAAAACAGAAGAAGACACTCGCAAACTTCCTACCGATGGAGAGTAAGGGCGATTCCACTAAATCTTGCATCTCAGAATAGCGCTGAGTACATTTTTTATAAGAATTCATGTTCAAAGTTTGTAGACAAGGAGCTCAACGATGCAATATAAGATATTTGGCGACAATTTGCCCGCATTAACCCTTCGCATGGATGCTGGAGAAAGTATCTACACTCAATCCGGCGGCATGTCCTGGATGACCGATAGTTTCAAAATGGAAACGAACGTCAAAGGTGGACTGATGAAAGGCTTTGGGCGCATGCTCAGCGGTGAATCTATATTTATGGCCACCTACACCGCCACCGCTCCCGCCAGCGAAATTACCCTGGCCTCCTCATTTCCCGGCGAGATTCGAGTGTTTGAGATGGACGGCAGCAAGTCATACATTGCCCAGAAGAACGCCTTCCTCTGCGCCACACCAGGTGTCTTGCTCTCAACGGCTTTCACCAAGCGCTTCGGAGCTGGATTGTTCGGCGGTGAAGGTTTCGTCCTTCAGAAGTACACTGGCACAGGCCTGATCTTCCTTGAGCTGGATGGCAGTATTATCGAAAAAGTACTTGCTCCAGGCGAGCGACTTAAGGTCGATACTGGCAATATTTCTTTGATGGAGGACACTGTCCATTACGACATCGAGACGGTCAAGGGTTTCACCAATATCCTTTTTGGCGGCGAAGGCTTGTTCCTGGCTGTATTGACTGGACCTGGCAAGGTTTGGTTGCAAACCGTCAACGCCAGCAGCCTCGCTCAACGTTTGCTTCCCTACATCCCCTCCAAAGGCAATTAACGGACTAATCATCTGACGAAAAAGGACTGGCTTATTCAACTGCCAGTCCTATTCATTTAAGATATCTGCTTTACCATGTAAAGGTTTCCCTCATCAAACCCCCTGGCAGCATAATAAGCGCGCGTTCCCACTGCCGAAATCACTGCAATCCGTTCAAAGCCATGTTGATTTGCTATGCTCTCAGCTTTTTCGATCAGCGACCTGCCCAACCCAACGTGCTGAGCTGCGCCACTTTGCTCGACGCCTACCTCAAGCGATTGCCCAAACACATGCACTTCCCGAATGATCGCCGCGCCTTCAAGGTCTGGCGTCTCCAACAGGTTTCTCTGACTTGGGAGCGATAACCTCAAGAAGCCTGCTAATTCTGCTTCTGGGGTGTCAAAGCTGATGAAGTGCTCCTCTGCTCCGATGGCTTGGTAGATAGAATCGTTCAGAGTCAAGTCCTCGACCTTGATCTTGGATGTCCTCACCTCACGACAACGAATGCAGCCACATTTTGTGCCGCGTTTGGTCATCTCAACCGCCACATTCTGACGCAAACTGGTGGTTTTATTGCCTTCAACAACGTTCTGAGAGGGGATATCGCGGATCACCCGGTTGATGCGACAATAAGGTGGCACGCTGGGCTTGATATCCGCCAGCAAGTCGATCAGTTCCTGCTCGTTATAGGGGTGATACTCTCCGCGTTCCCAATATCGGTAGAGTTCCGCGGTTCGCAGCAGCTGACACGGGTAGATTTTAAGTTCGTCTGGCTGGACTCCTTTCGCTTCCCAAAGCCTGGCGAAGTCAATCCTATCGGATTCTGGCGTCGCGCCAAGTAAATTTGGCATCCAGTGCACCACCAGTTTGAAACCACCCGCCCTGATCAAGCGAACGGCTACGAGGACGTCCGCCACGAGATGCCCACGATGATTCAGCTTCAGGATTTCATCGTCCATACTCTGCACACCGATCTGCAGTTTGGTTACCCCAAGTCGGCGCAACTCCAGCAGAGATGCTGGGGTGATTAAATCAGGTCGGGTTTCGATCACCAATCCCACGTTGCGATGTGTGCCATGCACATTACGAGCTTGCACCTCTTGTAGTGTAATGCCATTTATTGTATCTTCAGAATTTTCATCGTTCAAAGCCTCAAAACAGCGCCTCACAAACCATTCCCGATACGCTTTTGGGTATGCATCCCAGCTACCCCCCAGGATCAATAATTCAATTTTGTCCGTGGGATGTCCTACCTCATCCAGTGCCCTTAGTCGTGAGCTGACCTGCCGATACGGATCGAAGTTGTTCTCCACTCCGCGTCGTGCTCCCGGTTCATCCGGCAAGTAAGATTGTGGCATATCCGGTTCATTAGGGCAAAATATACACTTTCCTGGACACGGTGCGGGCTTAGTCAGCACGGTGATAGTGGTGACCCCAGACAGCGTGCGAATCGGTTTCATGCGAATTTGTGCCATCAAACTCGGCGACTCTTCCAGCTCGCCTTCCTCAAGCATATCTCTGTAAGCTGCTACCAGCGTGTGCTTTGCCAGAAAGCCTTCCCCTCCTGGCAGAGGATGTTTTCGCAGCGCACTACGCAGTTCCTCACCAGCCAACAGATCACTCAAGACCAATTTGGCAAGCGCTATTTGGTCAGGGTTGTGTTCCCGCTTCATTCGCCAGGCTTCTTTTTCGTCAATCATGCCGTTATTGTACATGCTGCCTGTTGTCTTTTCAAATCAGTTGATCGCACCGGTCTCCACCACCCTGTCGCACCGGTGTCCTCACCGTGCTCGAATCTTTACCGAGTACAATTGTGCCTTCGCCACTTGAGAGTATCTGCGAACTCTCGTTACTGCGAGCCCGCGAAGCAATCTCCTTGTTAATCCGTCATTGCGAACGCAGTGAAGCAATCTCGTAGTTACTTCTGTCACTGCGAGCCCACGAAGCAATCTCGTAGTTCCTCCCGCCTGTACTCGCCGAGAATCCAACAGGTATCATCGCAAACACGAGAAACAATCTCAAAAACTATCCCGTCTTTGCGAACGCAGTGAAGCAATCTCGTAGTTGATCAAACAAGTATTTTGACACTTTGAATCTCGTTTGCAAACCACCATACTACGAGATCGCCACGCAAAAGAACTCGCGACGACGGGAATCGAACGTCCTTGCGAACGCAGTGAAGCAATCTCGTAGTTATTTCTGTCATTGGAGCAATCTCAGAGTTAATTAGTTGAATTTTCCTGATACTTTGGCCCCCA
>JBASOE010000119.1:0-38214 GCA_049657925.1 Anaerolineaceae bacterium | reverse complement strand
AATGCCGCAACTATACGGAACTGACAGGGGAGCATGCAAACGATCACCAGGACACATCATGAATTTAATCTGTGATGATGCTCACTCTCCCGGCTGTATTGTCTTGGAGTTTATGATTTGGGCTTATTGCTTGATTCAAGGCAAGGCTTACATCGATGCCAGAGGTCGTTCCTGGGAGAATCTTATTGACCGTAAAGGTTGGATTTACAGAGAATGGAATCAGCAGGAACCATCGGGGGGAAGAATTGTTCCTTAGTTCGTCCGAATGAGAATGTATAGGAGTCTCGTCAAAGCCAAAGGATCGTTTATTAGAAAGATTTTGACGGTTTGATCCCTTATTTTTGAACTTGTTTTTAAACCTGTTTGATACAATTAGTGCATAACCAGAGCAAATAGGGATGAATAGACAAAGCAAGTCGATAAACGTTTTGAGATTATTAACCACTCCATGGGGCAGAGCCATTCTTGCGATAGTGCTTAGCGTACCCTCTGCAATTGTAACCAGCCTGTGCTTAACAAATTTCTGGTTAGCTCAAGGCTCAATTAGGTTAGGGATTGCGATTGGTCTTGTTTTGATTTTTAGTTTGTTTTATTGGTTGTTGCTGACGGTCATACGACCCATAGTTGAAGAACGAAATATCTCACTGCTAACACTGCTATTTTTGTTGCTGGCCATCTTAGCACCAATCGGAATGCTCTACGATGGGGTTAAATCTCAACTCCTGATTTTGACGCCGACCCAGGTTGACTTGAGTTTGAGCAGTCAATCGAACGAGCCCGCCCGATTACGGATTGTTTCTGCGACGTTGAAGAATTCGGGGCGTACTTTTACTCCAGCCAGACTGAGCCGGGATTGTGAAGTGCGGGGGGAAGCACTTTCAGTTGCTCCAGGAAAAAGTTGTCAGGTGAGTTACTTGGTGACTTCCTACGAAGCTGATCGACTGGAGATTGATTTTGATCTTAGCCAGAGCGTTGGGATTTTGGAAGTTTCGACACCGATCGGTGGTAATCGTTATGAGTTTGACGGTCAGGGGGAGGCAGGTGCGACAGAACGCTTTTCTGTGGCATTGAGTTGGGTGCAGAAGCGTATTAAACTTCCTGTTTTCTTTTTATTAGGCTTCAGCCTGTTTTCATTGTTCCTGTTCATAGGCTTGATTTTGTGGTCGCGGTTTCATGACCACACAACCAGATCAGGTAACGTTAAGCCGATTTCAGAGTATTGGATCTACTTGATTTTTGCTCTCATTGCTTTTATTCTTGCCAATGCGCGTTTTGGAAGTGGAATTCAACAAACGATAAGCATGCCATCAGATGCCGGAAATATCGCCTCTTATCTGGCAGCGGGAGACTATCCTGAGAATTTCGAAATGGATGAATTGCTGTCAAACCCAGAAAATTTCAGTGAATACTTCACGGTGTATCTGCCAATCGTTTCTGGTCTCTCAAGACTAACAGGTTCCTATGCCAGCGCGTTTTTGACTCTGGTCGTACCGGTTACATTATTACACTTGCTTGGATATTACCTGTTAGGCAAGAAAATACTCATGAACCGCCTGATGGCATTTTGTTTTGCATTGGTAACCGCCATCCCCATTAGTTTACCGTTGTCGGAATACTTCGGTCTTAGCCCAGATATTTTGCCGCGAACGCTTTACCAGGCGGTGCTGCCATATGGATTGCTCTTGCTGCTCGCGTTCAAAAGTCGACCTCATTGTTTTTGGTTAGTTTCGCTGGCTTTTACCTTAATGCTTTATATCCATCCGGTAAGCGGTCCAGCTTGGGTTGGCGTTTGTTTACTCAGTCTGCTGATTTTTTCTATCAGAGCACTTGGCAAAGGTTGGTGGAAGTCGTTTCTCCCAGCTATCTTCATCTTTCTGGCAGGGGTTGTCCCATTTCTCAATGCCTACTTACGCCCTAAGGCTCTGGACACTTTGGATGCCACACTACTCTCGGCAATCAATCTAACCCGTTATTCCTCACAGACCAAACCTATCCTGGAGCTTTACAGGTCAGACATGTGGACCTACCTTCGTGAGAACTGGAGTTTGATTACCCTAAGCTTGGTTTTTCTGGGTTTTAGTCTGTGGATGATTGTCAGATTCATAATTCAAAAGAACAAGATCCAGAAATTGGATCTAAGTGAGAAAAATTCCGGTTTACTGCTGGTGTGGTGGGGAGTGCTGATTCTGGTAGCAGTGCTAATTCCGCTGTTGGATGAAGCAATAGCAACGGCGTTTGACCGGGGCTTGGTTTTACGGGAAATCCGCCGCACCATGCGCTACTACATACCAATGCTGTGGTTGAACTTCTTCTGGGTATGCCAGAGAGCCCTCATTGTGTTTGGTGAAGCCAGACAGCCAAGCAATGGCAAGTTTCTGGTTTGGATTGCCATATTCAGTCTGTTTGTAACTTACGGAATTGAAACCAAAGTTTGGAAAAATCCAATATTTGTGAGACAAGCAGAGTGTCTACAGTCAGGGGATTTGATCTGCAAGCCAGATGAAGACGCTTTGGCGATGTATGAGTTCTATACCGAGCTGCAAATCCATGTTCAACCCAATGAGAGCGTTTTCCCAGACCCAGACCCACAATATTTGGCAGACTCGCTCATTCCCCGTTACCACAGCCTGCGATCCGTGGCATATACATACAAAGATGGGGGTGCGGTGGGGGACTTTTTGCCTGAGTGGTGGCGTATTACTCAAGGCGTGAAGCCCTATTTACCAAATAGTGAGCGGGGGTTGCACCCGAGTGTTGTTGAAGTTGCGCGAACGACCGGGGCGGCGTATTTCTACTTCATCCAACCAGACGAGAAAGCTTTGGAATACCTAAAAACCCAAGAAATCGTTTTCCAGAACGGATATGGTGTGCTGATTTCGTTGAAATAGACAGAAGTAGAAGGAATATATGGATTGGAGCGTTAGGATTTGACCTGCTCGGCGTGTTGCTAAAAGTGATTTTCACCCCAAGCCTGTTTCTTGCTGCGATTGTGCTTAAGGACTTGTGAGGTGGCAGGCGCTCATTCAAGAGAGTGAAGATTAACTTCAAGGCAATATGCTATAACAATAATGGATGCAAGGCGATACACATCTTCCAGTATCACCAATTCCTAACGTTGTATTTCTTTAGACCGTTGGCTTGGAAAGCTTGGTTATAGCTCGGGGTGTTCGCCCTTCTCAACCATGTTACCCAGAATGATCTCAAAAGCCATTGTGTGACTGCAAAGTCCGTGATTTTGGAAGTAACTGCAGGTACAATTCCACTTGCCAGAGTCATATCTGACGACGTGGTCACTATTTTCACCTTTTACGCTGGCTTCAAACTGAGTAAAGGTGAAGCGCTGGGGTTCAGTGGCGTATCTCTTGGCTTTTTCAATCTTACCGATCATTCCGCTATCCATCATGTTGTTTGGCTCCGTTTCTGATCGAAAATGTAATTAACAAAAACACGCGCCAACAATTCCCGGCGTGTGTTTCGCTGTTTTCTTTCCGCGTGGAGAGAGGTCGCGGATTTCCAATTTAGGCTGGCCTCTGCATACGTAGATTATAGCGCATTTCAGATGAAATGAACAAATTGTTAATCGCAATCGTTAATCAATCTCAAAATTAGTTTTAGCAAATGATCTGTTTCTCAAACACCAGGGCATCTTCGCCAAAGTAATAGCCTTTCCAGACATCTGTTTGAACGTAGCCTGCTTTTTGGTAGAGATGGATGGCTGGAAGGTTTGAGCGACGCGTGCACAACTCAAAATGTTGTGTATTTAGGGCTGTTTCGCCAGCCTCCAGCAGACGCTTGCCCAATCCAAGACCCTGCCAATCGGGGGATATGCTGAGGCTCAGGACTGATCCGAAGCCAGCGCGTTGATGGGTGCTGCCGGCAAAGAAGCCGATCATGCGTCCGTCGGCTTCCAGTTTGAGCCGTACAATTTCTGGCAATATCAGCGTGCTAATCAGGTCAATTAATGGCCAGGCGTCATCCTTGTTAAAACATTCCTTTTCGTGCTTACGCAAAGCGCCAATGTCGTGCCAAGTGGCTGGCACAATGGGGATGTCAGCTGGGTTCATCGCCGGCTTCCTGGAGGGTCCAGGCAAGGTCTTCCCACTCAGCCATTTTCTCCTCCAATTCTGTCTGCATTTTGGCATAATCTGACGCCAGCTCAGCCACGATCCTTGGACCAGTGGGCGGATTGGCCAGTTTGGCTTCCTGCAAGGCAATTTCGACTTCCATCAGTCGGATGACTTCCTCAATCGTGCTGATTTTCTTATTGATTTGTTGACGTTGGTTACGGCTCAGGTGCCGCTTGGGGAGAGATGGAACCGCTTCGGATTCCGTTTTATCTTCCACCTGTTGCAGTTCGGTTACGGGAGTTGTCGGCAGCCTGCCGCTGGCTTTGTACTCTTTGTATTCCGACCAGGTGCCCTTAAAGACATGCAATTCAGCTGTGGCTGGGTCCATTTCCCAAATTTGGGTAGCCAAGGCGTCTATCAGGTAGCGGTCGTGTGAAACCAGGATGATCGTGCCGGGGTAATCCGCCATGACTTTTTGCAGCACTTCCTGGGTGGCCAGGTCGAGGTGATTGGTGGGCTCGTCCAGCAAGAGCAAGTTGGCACTTGAGAGCGCTAACTTGGCCAGTGCCAGGCGGCCGCGTTCACCCCCGGAGAGCGTTTCAACCGGCGCAAAGACCTCGTCACCCTGAAAACCATATTTTGCCAGATAGTTCCGCACCTCACCGGGAAGCATGGCGGGAATGACGCGGTTGATCTCTTCGATTAAGGTGTTTTCAGGATTCAACAATTCGTGAGCCTGCGCAAAGTAGCCGATTTCAAGGCTGGCTCCGAGTTCAGCCCGGCCATGATAAGGCGGGATCTGTCCCAGCAATGTTTTGAGGAAGGTGGTTTTACCCGCGCCATTGGGGCCAACGATAGCTACGCATTCGGTGCGTTCAAGGGTGAGGTCCGGGGCTTTAAATAGCGGACGCCCTTCGTCCTGATAGCCAACCTCGAGGTCATAGGTGCGTAAAACCAGGTTGCCAGACCGCCCCGCCATGGCAAAACGCAGATGTACCGGGCGCTGGTTTTCTTGAGGTGCTGTCAGCCGTGAATCAGCAAGCAATCTCTCAAGCCTTCTCAGGCGGCCTTTGGCTTGGGTGTTGTTTTGAGTGCCGATGTTTTTTTTGATGTAGTCTTCCTGATGGGCGATGTACTCGTTCTGCGCTTCGTACTCTGCCAGGCGACGAGCGTAACGCGCTTCGCGTTGGCGCAAGTAAGCGGTGTAATTGCCTCGATAGATTTCGAGCGCAGGGGTCATCTCCCAAACCTGCTTGGCGGATTGATCGATGAAGTAGCGGTCGTGTGAAACGATCACCACTGCACCGTCCCAGTCGCGAAGGTAACCCTCCAGCCATTCCACCGCGTTAATGTCGAGGTGGTTGCTAGGTTCGTCCAAAAGCAACAAATCTGGGTCTTCAAGCAAGAGGCGAGCCAGCACAGCACGGGTACGCTGACCGCCGGAGAGTTGGATGAGGGGACGATCAAAGTCGGCGTCATCAAAACCGAGCCCCTGCAGGGTCTGGCGCACGCGGGCTTGATAGGTGTAGCCGCCTTGCCGGTCAAACTCGGATTGCAAGCGGCCATAGCGTGCCAGCACGGAGGGGTCGCAATTGGGATCCTGCATCTGGTGTTCGAGCTCTTCCACCTCTTTTCCAAGCGAAATCAGTGGTTGTATGGCCTGGATGGCCGCGCTCCATAGCGTGCCTTCACGCTGCAGCGTCGCTTCCTGGGGCAGGTAACCAATGCGCAGTCCTCTGGCGCGATGCACACTGCCGCTGGTGGGCTCATCCACCCCGGCCAAAATCTTAAGCAATGTGGTTTTACCCACGCCGTTGGGTCCAACGATGGCAATACGCGCTCGCCGGGGAATGGAGAGCGTGATGTCTTCGAAGATATCCACCGGTCCGAAGGAACGGCCAATGGCTTGAGTGGTTAAGAGTGACATAGTAACAAAAGTATACCAGTCAGACCAGTGAGAAAGCGATCAGAACGGAAATTTGAAATTCTGTTACGATTTAGTTTGACGACGAATCATAAGGAGAGAAGATGCCTCTTCAGCATAGAAACCTCAGCTTAATGGTCAGCGCGGCTTGCTTGATTTGTGTGCTGATTGCTTGTACGCCGGTGACTAACCAGATCCCAACAATTGCATTGACTGGCACAGAAACAGAGTTCCCAACCGCTACGCCCACTCCACTGGCAACAATCATATCAACGCAACCGATTCCAACCGCCCGGCCAACGCTGACCCCTTTCCCTACTATCAAGGTTCCACCGCTTGCGGACTTGAGTGACTTGGGCTTACCTGATTGGCAGACCGTTCAGAAAGCGCTCTTAGAAGGAGCGAAACTCTCCGGAGACCCAAATGGACGCTGTGAATGGGAGGTGTTAGGGCATGACCGGGCAGCCCGTAAAGTGTATCTTTGGGCTCATTGTGAGGCGCGAGTTTATAGCACAGAAAAATCCGGTATCTCGGGAGCAATGGCTGTGTATCTCAAGGAGGATGGCAGCATTGACAGGGTGTATGTACCGCAAACCTATGGAGGAGATGAGTTTTATCAGGAATTCCCCGAAAATATCCGTAAGAAGTTTGACGATGACTCGCGGACCTATGATCTACAAGCAAATTTAGCACTGCGTGAGCTTTACCCTGAACTGCCACCGCAGGCTGTCGTGGTTGAAGGTCAGTACCCAACCCAACCGCTCAGCACGCTCTCTGTTGAGTCAGAGAAAACAGAACGTTGGGTGGTTTACCAGAGCGCGTTGGCGAAAGCCTGGTATGGAACCGCTGAGGAAATACTTTGTGAATGGGACTATCTGGGTCAAATTGGAGAATACGTCTATCTCAAACCGCATTGTGAACCACTCGACTTCCAGCAGTATAAGTTTTGGATGCCTTTCTGCCGGCTGAAAATTGATGACGATGGAAGCATCTCAGAGGTGATCTGTAAGGAAAAAGTGGAGATGGGCAACGGTTGGGGGCTTGACCCGGTACTATTCCCGCTTGAAATCAGACAGAAATCCTGGGTGGATAGCACGAATAGCATCTTCATGGACCGCATCGAGTTGAGGCGTTGGTTTCAAGACCTGCCACCCTTAATCATCGAGTACGGGCTGGAGTTGCCATAGGTCGTGAGAGCCAAAGCGCACAGGCCAAACCCCTCCCGGTAATTGGGGTGACACATTAACTCCATTCGCTTTGTGCAAATACTGATCAGTGGCTTGCTGATGGTACAATCACGGCTATGAAAATAAAAAAATGGCATCTTTGGTTGGGGGTGGCGATCAGTGTCGTCTTCCTCTATTTAGCGTTCCGAAAAGTCGATTTTGGACAGGTCTGGCAGTACTTCAAGACCGCCCAGTGGGGTTGGGTGGTGCTTGGGTTGGGGTTTTATTTTATGGGGGTGTGGCTCAGGGCAATACGCTGGCAGGTGTTGCTGAACCCGGTGAAACACCTGAATGCGACTCGTCTCTTCCCGGTGGTGGCAATTGGTTACATGGGCAACAACGTCTACCCGGCACGGGCTGGCGAGGTGCTGCGCTCGGTTTTGCTAAAACAAAAAGAGGATATCGATATTTCCGCCAGTTTAGCCACCATCGTGGTGGAGCGCTTGTTTGACGCGATTGTCATTTTAGGATTTGTACTCTTAAACATCGGTCAACTGGGCAAGCTTAATGCCGCTCAAGGCATGCTGAGCGGCATCCAACGCGGCGCTGTGGTGGGGGGTGTGGTTTTTGGATTGATTCTGTTGGTATTCTTAGCGATGGTGTTTTTTCCAATGCATACCCAACGGTTTTTTGGTTGGTTCATTGATCACTTATTGCCGACCAAGATCCGACCAACCATCAAGGGCATCCTGAAACGCTTTATTGATGGGTTATCCAGTCTGAAGTCGCCAGTGGAAAGTATAAAAGTGCTGGTCCTGACCATGCTGATCTGGACGCTCGAAACCGGTTTGTACTGGGGAGTGATGAAGGCACTTGGGATTGACTTGTCTTTCATCAGCCTGATGTTGATCAACGGTGTGGTCAACCTGGTGCTGCTCATCCCAGCCGCCCCGGGTGGGTTGGGGACGTTCGACGCCGCCAGTAAGGCCATGCTCGAGCTATTCGGGGTGGGTACCAATTTGGCTTCCGGCTTCACCTTGCTCTTGCGCGTGGCATTGTGGGTGCCGATCACCTTACTCGGCGCGATCTATTTTGTCAAAGAGGGTCTGTCACTTTCCACTGATATCGAAACCATCCAGGCAAGCTATCAAGCACAAGAAACTGGAAGCGCAGCGACAGACCACAAAGACGAGGAGGAAACAGCATGACCCAATCAGTCAAACAAATCGCCATCATCGGGGCTGGTTTTGGCGGCTTAAGTGCCGCATGGGATTTGACGCATGCCGGGCATAAGGTGACCATTTTTGAGGCCGCGGACCACGCTGGTGGTTTAGCATCCGGCTTTAAAGAACCGCATTGGGATTGGTCGGTGGAGCGTTTTTACCACCACTGGTTTACTTCAGACAAGCACTTGCTGGGTTTGATCAAAGAGCTGGGTTGGCAGGATGAAGTGATCTTCCCAACCCCGGTCAGCGTGATGTACCACAAAGGCAAGTTTTATCCCTTTGACTCCATCAAAGCTGCTTTGTTCTATCCCGGGCTGGGTTGGGGCCTGAATAAGATCCGCTTCGGTTTGGTGGGTTTATATCTGCGACTTGCCACTAATTGGAAACCGCTTGAAAAAACAACCACTGAAGCGTGGATGCGCAAATGGGCTGGGGATAGCGTGTTTGAAAGCATGTGGAAGCCGATGTTAGTGGGCAAGTTTGGTGAAAAATGGGCTGACAAAGTCAACATGGCCTGGATGTGGGCACGTTTGCACTCACGCACCACGCAACTTGGCACTTTCAAGGGGGGATTTCAGGTTTTTGCTGACAAATTCGCCGCCAAACTCGAAGATATGGGGGTGGAAATCAAGTACAACACGCGCGTCAATCAGATCGTCCAAAATGCCGATAAGACTCTGAAGATCAATATAGCAGATGGCACTGAGGCTGATTTTGACCAGGTGTTGGTGACATTAGCCCCAGGCATGCTGGCAAAAATGGCTCCGGAGCTACCCGAGGATTACCTGAAGGGTTTGTTGCAGCTGAAGAGTATGGGGGCAGTGGTGATGACCGTTGCGCTGAGTCAACCGCTTTCGCCGGACGGATACTACTGGTACAACATTCCCAAACAAGCCGGATACCCTTTCCTGTCGCTGGTTGAACATACCAACTTCCTCAAGCCGGAATACTTCGGCGGCGATCACATCATCTATATTGGTGATTATCTCGAGGTGGATCACCCGAACTTCAGCAAGAGCGATGACGAGCTCAGCGCGGAGTTCCTGCCATATTTAAGCAGGATCAACCCGGCATTCAAGATGGAATGGGTTCGTAAGGTTTGGGTGAGCAAAACCGCATATGCACAACCAATCCCGTTGCTCAACCACAGCAAAAACATTCCTACCATTGCGACACCAATCGAAGGCCTTTATTTTGCCAGCATGAGCCAGGTCTACCCATGGGATCGGGGTACCAATTACGCAATTGAAATTGGGCGGCGAGCCGCAGGGATGATGCTCCAGTAATAAACAAGAGCCGTCGTGTAGGTTAACAGGAAGCGATGCGCTGATTCCAGAACGTGAATCACTATCGAAATTAATTGACATTCGAATTGATAAAAGCCTTGCGCGTATACCTGCCACCTGAAGTGCAATTGATGAGAAACCGCTTATAGCCCCCCATATATGGCGGTTCAGGAAACCCGTTTCTCCTGTTAAATAGGGATTTGGAATTGTTGAAAAATTTAGTTTAATACTTAATAAAGGAATTAGACTTTTTAAGATTCGCAGAACCTTAAAGAATCGTTTTGTTTTAGATTTGAAACCACATTTTTGCTTGAAGTGATTGGAGGGGGGTGTTAGAATCTGTTCACCGATTTGCAAGACAGCTTAGTAAGGATGCTACTGCGGGTCGATGGATGTTTATCGTCGACAGCTTTATTACCGTCTGTCTGAACTGGACACTTAAGCGTGTCCATCGGAATAATCTGGGAGAAGCGCAATGAATGCAGCACAAGCATGGCGAGCCGTGATTGGCCAACTACAGATGGAACTGTCCAAGGCGTCTTTTGACACCTGGGTTAAAGATACCAACTTCATTGATTTTGACGATGAGAATGGGATATTCCATTTAGGGGCCAATAATGCCTACGCTTGTGATTGGCTCGATAGCCGGCTGAAGACGACGGTTATCAACAAATTAAGCGGCATGTTGGCTCGCCCAATCGATGTTACATTCAGAGTCTGGGCGCCTGCGGTTGCGGAACAGCCTGTAGACAACGTCACTGTTTCAAGACCAGTGGTCGTGGTGGATGAGAATACCATCGAAACGCACTTGAACCCACGTTATCGCTTTGATAATTTTGTCGTTGGACCCAACAACCGTCTCGCCCACGCGGCGTGCATGGCTGTCGCCGAACATCCGGCTGGCGCGTACAATCCGCTCTTCCTTTATTCTGTGGTCGGAATGGGCAAGACCCACTTGCTGCATGCCATTGGCAACGCGGTCATTCAACAAGGCAAAACTGTGCTGTATGTATCTTCGGAGGAATTCACCAATGACCTGGTCAACTCCATTCGCACCAAGACACAGGCCGCATTTCGCGAAAAATACCGCCAGGTGGACGTGCTCTTGATCGATGATATTCAATTTATTGCCGGCAAAGAAGCCACCCAGGAGGAATTCTTTCACACCTTCAACACCCTGCATGGGCAGGAAAAGCAGATCGTGATGACCTCCGACCGAGCTCCCAAGGCCATGAGTACGCTGGAAGAACGCTTGCGCTCGCGCTTCGAGTGGGGGTTGACCGTGGACATGCAGCCACCAGACTTCGAAACCCGCCTGGCGATCCTGCGCAGCAAGGCTGAAAAATCGGGCATCAACATCCCTGTTGAGGTGATGGAACTGATTGCGCGACAGATTCAGGCCAATATCCGCGAGCTTGAAGGCGCGTGGAACCGTGTTTTGGCTTACGCAGATCTCTCAGGACAGCCGCTGACGCTCGAATTTGCTTCACATGCGCTGGAAGACTTCCTGCCCCAACGACCTGACACCTCAACCGGGGACATTCTCAGCGTTGTTTCCAAATACTTTGGTGTGACGTTGGAACGTATGGCGGGCAAAGACCGCTCCAAAGATATCGTTCTACCCCGACAAGTTGCCATGTACCTGATGCGCGAGCAAGGCGGCATCTCGCTTCCCAAGATTGGTCAACAGTTGGGAGGGCGTGATCACACCACGGTGATGTATGCCGTTGAAAAAGTCGCTGATATGATCGAAACAGATGACAAAGTCAGGCGGCAGGTGCTGCAGATCAAAGATCAACTCAGCCGCACGCCAGTAACGGCGATGGCATAGCCTTTACACCCGTGTAATTTTCGAGTACTACCCTTCCGGTGAGATCTGGAAGGAATCGTCAACCGGTTCCAGTTCTCCCCAGTTTTGTCCGACCCGCGCCTCGGTGGTAAGAGGCACATCAAGTTTAAGCGCGTTTTCCATGATGCCTTTGGCAACGTGAATGGTTTCTTTTACCTCAGCCTCTGGCACCTCGAAAATTAACTCATCATGTACCTGCAGCAACATTTTGGCGTTCAAACCGGCTTTCTTTAAGGCGTCGGGTAGTTGGATCATGGCAATTTTTATGATGTCCGCGGCAGTACCCTGGATGGGGGCGTTGATGGCTTCGCGTTCTTCGCGCTGCTTCATCATGTAGTTGGTGCCGCTCTTGAGGTTGGGGAAGTAGCGTCGGCGTCCGAGTAGCGTTTCGACATAGCCTTGTTCGGCTGCCAACTTACGCGTATTGTCCAGCCAGGTTTTGACGGCCGGGAACTCCTCAAAATACGCTTTGACAAAGTTTTCTGCCTCAGCCAGGGTTAAGTCGGTAGCGCGGGTCAGCCCGAAGGGGCTCATGCCGTACATCAAACCAAAATTAATAGCCTTGGCGTGTCGACGCTGGGCTTTGGTGACGTTTTCGAGGGGGATGTCCAGAATGGCTGCTGCGGTGGCGGCGTGAATGTCCTGCCCTTTGTGGAAGGCTTCGAGCATGGCTTTGTCCTGGCCGATATGGGCGAGGATGCGCAGTTCGATCTGTGAATAGTCGATGGCGACCAAGTCAAAACCTTCCGGGGCGATGAAACCATTGCGCACACGCCGCCCGAGTTCTGTGCGTGTCGGGATGTTCTGGAGATTGGGGTTCTGCGAGGCGATGCGCCCGGTAACCGTGCCGGTCTGGTTGAAGGAAGTATGCACGCGATTGTCTTTGGGGTTGATCTGGGTTGGCAAAGCGTCCACATAGGTTGACTTGAGCTTTGTCAGCTCTCGCCATTCGAGGATTGCATCAACAACGGCATGTTTACCGCGCATTTCCTCCAGCACTCCCGCGGCGGTGGAAAGCTTACCGCTGCTCGTCTTTTTAGATCCAGCAGGCGGTTCAATATTGAGACGTTTGAAGAGAACGTCGGAAAGTTGTTGGGTGGAACCGATGTTGAAATGCTCCCCAGCGAGTGTGTAAATCGACTCTTCAAGTTTGGCAATTTGCTTTTCAAGCTCTTTGGCAAAATTCGTAAATAGCTCACGGTCGAGCAGGATACCGTTCTCTTCCATCACTGCCAAAATGGGCACCAATTTAATCTCGAGATCATCCATCAGGTGGGTGGCGTTGTGGCTTTCGAGTTCCTTGCTTAGCGGCTCCGCCAGACGCAAGGTCATTACCGCATCTGCCACGGCGTAAGGCGCGGCATCGCTGATGGACACCTCGGCCATGGTGATTTGTTTCTTGCCACTGCCGATCAGCGCGTCGATACGGGTCATTTCCACACCCAAGCGCACCCAGGAGAGGGTCTTGAGCCCTAAATTGCGTGAATCGGGGTTGACCAGCCATTCGGCGATCATGGTGTCAAAGATCAGTGGTGATACTTCGATGCCGGATTGCTTGAGTACGACCATGTCAAATTTGGCGTTGTGACCAATTTTGGCAATCTTGGGCGAGGTAAACAGTGGTTGCAACGCCTGTTTTACTTCTTTGAATGGCAGTTGTGTGCCGTAGAGATGACCAACGGGGAAGTAATAGCCTTTATCGGGCCTCGCTGCAAGAGATATACCGACCAACTCGGTATTCATTGGGTCAACGGAGGTGGTCTCGGTGTCGAAGGCCAGTTGGCTTGCTTTCCCCAGCTCACTGACAGCCTGGGCGAGCTTAACAGAGGTGTCAACAATGACCGATTCGAAGTCGTGCATTGCCGCAATGGCTTGTTTTGCGCCTTCGCCGGATTCAGCAGGGTCCTCGCCAAAAAGCATGCTCTGTGTCAGATTGGATTCGTTTGGCATGGTAGGGTTAATCTTGCCAACCAGAGTGTGCAATCGCTGGGTGAGTGTGCGAAACTCAAGTTCGCGGAAAAGAGACTCAACCGCGGCTGGATTGAAATGGTCAACTCTGGCCTGGTGCAGATCCAGTTTAATGTTGAGATCGGTGCGGATGCGCGCCAGGTCCTGGGAAAGGTAAGCGCTTTCGCGACCCTCTTTGAGCTTGGTTTGCAGGCTGCCTTTGATCTCATCCACGTGCGCATAGATATTATCGAGGGTTTGGTAGGTGTCGATCAGGGTAATGGCGGTCTTCTCGCCGACCCCTCTGACACCGGGAATGTTATCGGAAGTATCGCCGACCAGGGCTTTATAGTCGACGATTTGCTCAGGTTTAACGCCCATGCGCCTGACCACGTCCTCTGGGAAGTAATCTTCATTCGCGTTTGTTTTTGTGTTGGGCAGGGAGACCACGATACGGTTGGTGACCAACTGCAGGAGGTCACGATCTCCGGTGACGATCTTGACACCCAGGCCTTCTTTTTCCGCCCAAACTGCCAGGCTGCCGATCACATCATCGGCTTCGAAATTATCGACTTCAATGCGCGGAATGTTGAAACTGTCGACCATTTCGCGGATGCGTTCGACCTGCCCGCGCAAATCTTCGGGCATTTTGGCGCGCGTGCCCTTGTACTCCGTGTACAGATCGTGGCGGAAGGTTCTGCCTTTGTCGAAGGATACCGCCAGGTAATCGGGTTGTTCCTGTTCAAAGATGCGGAAGAGCATGGAGGCGAAACCATAGATCCCAGCGGTGGGTTCGCCGCTTGAAGTAGCCCAGCGGGCTGAGCCGCCGGCGGTTAAGGCAAAGTAGGCTCGATAGGCGATGGCGTGACCGTCAAGCAGGTATAAGATCTTTGGCATGGCTCCTCTGAATGGATTAAATGATCTTGACCCAGTCAGTCTCGCCAACACTTATTGCTGGGGTGCTTTCTGGTGCGCTGATCAGGATGGGTTGGGTTGATTCATGGAAAAGAGGCACCGGCTGGGTATCCGAGTCATCATCAGGCGCAGGTGAAATCAGGGCATGATCGGTGTGATCGACATCGGAATACATTGATAGAAATTCGGTTTGCCAGGTGTCGTTCTCGGGGGTGTGTTTGTAAGCGTGCAAATCGCGCGCCTTGAGTGAATCGAGACTGACGGGTGGAGCCAGACGAGAAAACTTGAGAAAGGCTTGCGCGTCCGAATTGGCAGCAGAAAGGTGGGTGTTAAGAGGGTAGATGAAGGCACAGCGGCTACCTTCGGATTGGCTTACCAGGTAGAGCAGGCAGGGTTGAGCGCCCAATCGCGCCGCGCGGAAGGCCTCGGTTCCAACGGGCAGCTCCTGTAATAACGCTTCAGGTTTGGCAAGGGGCAAGATTTGTTTGGGTTGACACCAGGCATAGCGTGTGGACCCATCCAGAATGACGAGCGCCAGTGCCTGACTGTGGTCGGTGATGGATTTGAGCGCGTTCTCCCAGTTAGTGGTCATGTGGTGGATTTCCTGTGGTTAAGTTTAACCGTGAACGGAGTCAGGTGCAAGTTGATCGTGTCATTAGTGAAAATTTACGTTAGCTCAAATGAAAATATCGCTGAGTAACTATCGCAGACGATGCGCTTTGGTCAGCGGCGAGACCGCACACTGCCCTCCGAAAAGAAACAGATGAAAACAATTATTAACCAGGTTTTTCGGAGATTTGATCTGAAATACAATAGAGCGGTTATAGTTAAGCCACATAGAAATATACCTGGAGGTCGTTATGTTAGATCCTGAAAAACAATCTGAAGTCATTGCCAATGGGCGACGATTCATGAAAGCGATATGGGATGGGGAAATGGCGGCGTTTGAATCCGACCAGGACCTCAAAATGCCGCAGCCACCCCTGGTAAAAGCCGCCATGCGTCCTGAAGCCAAACCAATTGATCTGCCGCGCGACTTCGAAAACCTTGACTTGCAGAACGACTTGGTCAAAGTGTTGACCCAGCGAAGAAGCCGACGCCACTACTCAGAGGAAAACATCAACCTCTTGCAGATGTCCTTTTTGCTTTGGGCCAGCCAGGGTGTCAAAGACATACGGGGCAAATCCTACGCCACGTTGCGCACCGTGCCGTCCGGCGGCGCACGGCATCCTTTTGAAACCTACCTGCTGGTCAGAGACGTGGTAGGGCTCACACCTGGGAAGTATCATTACCTGCCGATGTCCCACCAGCTTGAATTCCTCGGCGAATACGACGACTATACAGTGATTGTTGATGAAACCCTGCAAGGTCAAACCTGGGCCGCCAAGGCGAATGTGATCTTCTACTGGTCTTTCGTCGCTTACCGCGCCGAGTGGCGCTATGGCGTCTTCGCGCACCGCATCTGCCTGGTGGATGCCGGGCATATGGACCAGAACCTCTACATTGCCTGCGCCGGATTGGGCCTGGGCACTTGCGCCATTGGCGCGTTTGATGACGCACCTTGCAACGCACTTTTCGGGCTGGATGGCGAAGAGGAGTTTATGGTCTATGTTGCTCCGGTTGGTACCTTTCAGACTCGGGACGAAAGCCACGAAAAAGCTTTTTATCAGGACATCATCGACCAAGGTTTATAGATCTTGACCGATCCAAAACTGACGACGATTTATTTCATTCGCCACGCTGAAAGCGATATCAGCGTACGGGAGGACCGCGCCAGGCCGCTGACAGTCAAGGGGTTGGCGGATAGTGCGCGCTTGGCGGAATGGTTTCGTGACGTACCCATCGATCATATTTATTCCAGCCCGTATTTGCGAGCCTGGCAGACTCTCAGCGACCTGGCAGCTTTGAAAGGCTTGGATATTCAGCCTGAAGAGGACTTTCGGGAGCGGCAGAATTGCGGCTGGGAGCCGAACTTTATTGAGCATTTGCGCTGGTTGTGGGAGGACTTTAACCATTGCAAAGCGGGCGAAGAAGCCTTGCGCCAGGTGCAAGGTCGCAATATTGCCGCGCTTAATAAATTGCTCGATCGCCATCAGGGTGAAACAATTGTTGTCGGAACCCATGGCACGGCATTGTCAATGATCATCCATCATTACGATCTAAAATTTGGTTTGGAAGATTTCATGCGCTTTAAGAATGTCATGCCTTGGGTAGTGAAAGCCACTTTTAATGGGCTTAAATGTGAGGAAATAACCGAAGTGGTTGTGCTTGAATAAGTGATGGACATTGCTCGACAATCCAAATTGCGCAGTGCTACAAAGCGGCAAACGCCCTTTTTGAAGTCTTATAATGAGTCATGCCTATTTGCCTCTCAAATCGCTTGTCGATAATTCATACTTCAGACAGCTTCAATGTGTCTCAAAAAACAAGAGGATCCTAAGGAGAATATGAAGCAAAGAAAAGTAAGTCGAGTAGTTACTGGAAGACCGGGAAGAGATGGGGCAGGTGTTAACCTGACCCGTGTGCTCTCAACCCCCACCCTTGTGGATTTTGACCCCTTTTTGATGCTGGATTCATTTGATTCCCGCAATCCTGCCGACTATATCAATGGCTTCCCCATGCATCCCCACCGGGGGATTGAAACCATCACTTACCTTGTTGAAGGTCAGATTGACCACGAAGATAGTCTGGGCAATAAAGGCGTGATCAATGATGGTTCATCGCAATGGATGACAGCAGGCAGCGGTATCATGCACCAGGAGATGCCTAAAACCCAGCCGCGCATGCTTGGCTTTCAACTGTGGCTCAATTTGCCCGCCAAGGACAAGATGACCGAACCCAAGTACTTTGACATTCAACCCGAGCACATCCCCACTGTCGTCGAGGATGGCCGTGTCGTCAGGATCGTCTCTGGCGAATATGCGGGGATCAAGGGTGTGAAACCGCACCACATCCAGGCCACTTTGATGGATATTTCGCTCGGAGCGGGTCGCTCGATCGATATACCTGTGGCTGTGGACGAGACAGTTTTCCTGTTCCTGATGGAAGGTGGAGCATCGGTTGATGGTCAGCACTATGCAGAAAAATCAGCGCTGTTGATGAGTGACGGCGACACCGTGTCGGTCAATGGACCGGAAGAAGCTATTTGCCGCTTCCAATTGGTGGCGGGTGCGCCTTTGCACGAACCGGTTGCCTGGGGTGGTCCGATTGTGATGAATACGGAAGCCGAACTTGAGGAAGCGTTCCGCGATCTGCGCTATGGCAGATTCATCCGGCATAACCCTTTAGTATGAAATCTGGCGACCTTTTAGCTATAATCACTCGAAGGTGAAAGGAGTTAATCATGAAAGAATATGACGTCGTCGTTGTAGGTGCCGGACCAGGCGGCTATGTGTGTGCCATCCGCGCCGCGCAACTTGGTAAAAAAGTCGCGATTGTTGAGAAGCAATGGTTGGGGGGTGTGTGCCTGAATGTAGGCTGCATCCCGAGCAAAGCACTTTTGCGAAACGCGGATCTGGTGTACACCATGCGTGAGCATGCCGCGGATTTTGGCATCTCTTTTGATAATCTTAAGTTGGATTATGGGGCGGCATTCAAACGCAGCCGCCAGGTTTCAAACCGCCTTACCAAAGGTGTCGCTTTTCTGATGAAAAAAAACAAAATTGATGTACTCATGGGAATGGCGAAGTTTACCTCCAAGGATACTCTTGAAGTCACTTTTAACGAAGGTGAGCAGGAAACCGTAAAGGCAAAAGATTTTGTCATCGCTACTGGTGCGCATGCCACGGTGGTGCCCGGCATGGAACCGGACGGTGTGAAGGTGCTGGACTATTCCCATGCTATCCTGTTGGAAAAACTGCCCAAGAGTGCGGTAATCATTGGTGGGGGTGCCATCGGTGTGGAATTTGCCACGGTTTGGTCAGGCTACGGCGTGGATGTACACATTGTTGAGATGATGCCTCACCTCCTGCCTCTTCAGGATGAGGAAGCGGCCAACGAGCTACAAAAAGCCTTCCTCAAACGCGATGTTAAAGTACATGCCGGCACCAAGGTCAAAGCTGTCGAGAAGACAGAAACGGGCACGAAAGTTACCATTGAAAACGAGAAGGGTGAAGAAACATTGGAAGCAGAAGTCACCCTGGTCTCCATTGGTTTCAAGCCCAACAGCACAGATCTTGGTTTGGAAGAGATCGGTGTTGAGTTGGATCGGCGCGGTTTTGTAGTAGTGGACGAACGTACCAGCACTAATGTGAGCGGTATTTGGGCGATTGGGGATGTTACCGGAAAGCTGCTATTGGCACATGTGGCTTCAACCATGGGCATCCTGTGTGCGGAAGCGATTGCTGGTTACGAAACCCAACCGATTGACTTTAAGATGGTTCCCAGCGCTACTTTCACCTCACCCCAGGTAGCCAGTTTTGGCTATACCGAAGCTGAGGCACGCGAAGCTGGCAAAGAGGTTAAAGTTGGTCGGTTCAACTTCCAAGCCAACGGCAAAGCACTGGGTCTCAACGAATATGTCGGGTTTGCCAAAGTGGTTGTGGACGCGAAATATGGAGAAATCCTTGGAGCTGTGATTGTTGGCCCTGAAGCGTCTGAATTACTGCCCGAGTTGACTTTGGCTCAGGCAAACGAGCTGACCATTCACGAAATCGCGCGCAATATTCACACCCATCCCACCCTCTCGGAGGCGCTGATGGAAGCCGCGGAAGCGGCTGAGGGTCAATCGATTCACCAGTAAGTTTTTAGTTGCACTTTGGAGGGTTGGCCGATCACAGCGCCAACCCTTTTTGTCACAATTTCCCGTGTCTTCCAGGGACAAATCTCTAACTTCTATTGGCATGCCCTTCTATTGGCATGCCCAAGAACCAGGAGCGCTTTATGCTATACTTTTAGATATGGAGACCCCTCCTGATATTGTTTTGATTTCATGTAAAACAAACGCTTTCAGTCCATTAAAAAGCGTTTCAGTCCAACTGAAAACAACCGATTACGGTCTGAATCCTGCAACTTACTTCCTGAATAAGGAGGTTACTTGACATCATTACCGCTGAGTGATTTGATCGCTTTAGTCATCGTGTTTTTGGCTGCAATGGCATTGCTGGTGAACTTGATTCTACAACGCAAGCAAAACGACCCGGAGTTAAAAAGTGTGCCTGCGGTCACCGCCATCTCAGCTTTTCAGCACGAAGCCGCTGAGAATGGCAAGCGTCTAACTTTTGGTCTTGGTGACGGTTTTTCCACACGATCGGTTTCACTCAACAGTCTGGTCAGCTTATCGGCCTGGCGAGATACTGCTGCGCGAGCGGTGTTTAATGACCAACCGAGTCAATCTGTCAGTGGTGATGGAGCCCTGACGATGATCAGCCAGATGGTGCAAAGGGGGGTATACCAGGACGCGGTGGCAGTCGAGTTGTTTAAACCAGAACAAATACTCTTGGGAGGCGTCACTGACGCGGCCAATGTTGCCGGACTACTGCCTGAAGTTACCCACTCTGCCAATTCAGCGGTGGTGTTGATTGGAAGTTTCACACCATTGGCCGGGCTGGCAGTCAACCTAGCAGGTCGCAAGCAGTTGCCGATTGTGGCCGTATCTGACACGCTCACCGCGCAAGCAACCTTTTTTGTCACAACATCACTCAGTTCACTGGGAGAAGATTATTATGCTTCCGAGGTGAGCCGGCCCAGACAGTCGAACGCATCCGTTCAATGGCGTGCACAGGACTGGTTGCGTATAGCGGCAATCGTTGCTTTGTTAATGGGTGCTTTGTTCAAATTGACAGGGGTGATGCCATGAAACGCACCCTGCCGCTGATGGTTGCGATTCTTGCTGGTGTTTTTGTGCTCGTAGCGTTGAGCTTCCCGGTTTCTTTGGGTGGTTTCCTGAATATCGTCCTTAATTGGGCGATTATTGTTGGTGCTGTGGCGTTATTAGTGGCAATCGCACATCTGTTTCTGGCGCAGTGGCGCCGTATCATGCGCGGAAATCGTGGTTCATTCTATAGTTTGATCTTTGTTGTGGTATTCTTGCTAAGCTTGGTGGGCGGCATTTGGATGGGGGTAGATAATGCCAATTACCGCTTATGGGTAGCGAGCATTCAGAAACCGCTCGAAATCAGTTTACTTGGTTTACTGGCGTTGGTAATGACGAGCGCCGCGGTTCAATTCTTTCGCACTCGTGGTTGGAGTCCATTAACTTTGGCTTTCGGGATTAGCGCTCTGTTATTTCTGGTGATAGGTTTGGGTGTTTTGCAGGCGCTGAAGATTCCACAGCTCACTATAGTTCTCAACGTCATCCAGCAGTTACCTCTTATCGGCGCACGCGGTTTGTTAATTGGAATGGGGTTCGGGGCGCTGCTGTTGGGTTTGCGGGTGTTATTTGGTCAGCAAAGGCCTTGGGGTGATTGATGGCTGAAGAATTGCGCATTTGCCCCAACTGTGGAGGAAAGAACCTCCCACAAGCCTCACGTTGTGTACAGTGTGGCTTGGAACTGGAAGAGTTTTTCCGCATCGACGACCAGGTTGATACGCCATCCCAATCATTACCATCTCTGGGGGACGAAGAAGGTTTGCCTGAGTTATTGCGTGATTTACAGAGACCTGACCTTGGTGGCGTTTTTGGGGAAACCAAGGGGAGTGAAGAAATTACGACACCTCAGAATACTCCTGAGCAAGTCAAGCCCCAAATGCCTGATTGGTTGAGCCGGGTGCGCGAGCGCGCCAAGGTTGAAGATCCCAGCGGAGATTTGATTAAAAAAGTCAGCGCCGCTGATGAAATAAAAGATGACGCAAACCGTGTTTCGCAAGAATTTGATGCCTGGATAGCCCGTTTACAAGAGTCTGCCCAGCGCGAAGCAATGTTAAAAGCAAAAGCAGTTCAACCCAGTGAAACTGGCGAGGAAGGTGTGCCAGACTGGTTGCAGCGCGTGAGAGAGTTGACACCCAAGTCAGAAGAACAGGTCACCGAAGAGGTCGCCTTAAGCAATTCGAACGCACCTCAGGAATCGGTCAAATGGGATTCGGGTTGGAGCGAGGAAGACCTCGAGAGGTTGCGCCGAGGTGAGTACAAGGACCCAGATAACATTGCCAAGCCAGTCGCTGATGAGCCGCTGGAACAGGAGATGCCAGAAGAAGACAGTGCAGTTGAGACTGAGCTGGAAGGTGTCACCGAATCAGGTGTGGCTTCCGACGAGGTCAGTGAGATCCTGAAAGAACCGGTCATTGAACACCAGATCAGCGATCTTGAGGAAGATGGCGAGGGTTCAGAAGAACCAGTCCTTCCTGCCGCTGAAGACAAGCCAAACCTTAATGATGCGGAGGGGTTAGCCGCGTCCGAGGCGTTGACCGAGGTCGAACTCCCCGAGAAAAAAACCACGGAAGACGTGCACCCCGATTTACTGCTGCTCAAGAGTCAGAATGAGCGCGCAGAATTGCTCAGAACGCTGATTAACCAGGAAGGCAAGCCTTCTATTGCGCCAAAGATCAGCCGCCCTCAGCGACCGAATTGGTCTCATGTCGCCTTGCCGCTTTTGTTGTTGATTGGCATCATAGGAGCTCTGTTGTTTGGTGGATCAGTTTGGCCAATACTCCAAACTCCTCAGGCAGCAAGCGTCGCCTTTTTGGACGCCATAAAGCAGGTAAAGCCTGAAGACCCCGTTTTGGTGGTATTTGATTATCAAGCCGCAACCAGCGCTGAAGTCGAAGTTGGCGCGGGTGAAGCTCTTAGATCGTTGATAGCACAAAAAGCCAAGCTGACATTACAAACCACACAAGCCTCAGGGTTGTGGCTGGTGGACTCACTTCGTCAACAGCCAGGTTTGGCAGAACTACCTACAGTACGATTCGTCCCAGGCGGAAGCCTTGGCATGTTAATACAAACGTTTTATGCCCCAGCCAGCCCAGTTGTGACCCCAGCGATTGCACCAGATGGCACTGAGCTAACCAGCCTTTTTTCGTACTCACGAATTCTGGTAATCAGTGACTCATCAGCTTCCATTCGTGATTGGATGGAACAAATAAGCCCGTGGCTACCGGCTGGTACCCTGCTTTTTGTTACACCTCATCAGGAAGCAATTAACCTGAGTGTCTACTACGACAGCGGGCAAATTGGAGGTTACCTGGCAGGGATGAGTGATTACAGCGGGCTTGGAGCAGACGCCGGCTTTATTGAGGCACCACAAACGTCCTTTAGAGCCTACCAGGTGGGATTGACGATCATGATTATGTTGCTGCTCCTGGGGATGGTTTCAAAGGCGGATCATGACACAGCCCGTCAAGTTGATTCGGAGGTGATCGAGTAATGTCCATCGATCTCATCCTGGGTCTGGTTGGTCTCGTGCTGACACTGATGGTATTCAGTTATATCTTTGGTGACAACTTGTTTTTCCGTGTGGCACTCACCATTCTGGTGGGGGTTAGCACGGGATTTGCCGCCGCGGTGTTGATCACCAAGGTTGTGGTGCCATTGCTGATAAACCCACTGAGCAGCGTCAGTGGTTGGGGTTGGGTGTGGACTGTTGTGCCGCTGCTGTTAGCTATTTTGGTGGTGCTAATGCTTCTTCCCCGGTTTAGTCACCTCGGCAAAATACCCTTGGCATTCCTGGCGGGAATCTTTGCTGCATTGACGATATTTGGAGTTGTCAGGGGTACCATTGCTCCCCAATTGTTGGCGATCATCAACAAATTTAGCCCACAATTATTACAGAATGTGGGGCAGCCTGATTGGGCACGCATCATTTGGGCGGTGATGGTGTTGCTCGGCGTCATCGCAGTGATGATGTCTTTCCAGCAATTCGTGAAAAAGGACAGTGCAAGCGAAAATCATGTCAATTTTTTGGAGGGTGTGAGCGGTATCGGGCAGATTTTCATCGGGGTCACACTGGGAGCGGTGTTTGTAACTGTCTTCAGCACTGCATTAGTCGCTTTGATTTCACGCGTGGTATGGATCAAAGACTTTCTCAGTGGGTTGTTCTAAGGAAATGCAGATGTTGTCTACCACTTATTACCTGGGTGTGGAGATAGGCGCGAAGCACACAAGAGCCTGGTTGTTTGATAATCGCGCAGGCAGTTTTGAGCTGCGTGATAGTGCAGTCGTGAACAGCAGCTTGGGCGATAGTGGCGAGGTCGCGAGTGGTGTGCGGGCGGCGATACAGGCTCTTCAAAACAATGCAGAGGTAGAACTCTTTGCGCAAGGAAGCCAAAAACTAGCGTTTAGCATGACAGAAGGCGGATTGAAAGGAGCTGGATTGACCGTATCGGCTGGTAATCTGCCCCGAACGGTACTGGTGGGGGTCTCGGAAACCTATTCGTTGGCAGCCCTGCGACGCCTGGCTGCTCTGTTCGGTTGCGAAGTTATTCTGACCATCCATCAGCAGGATGAGTTAAACGCTACCGCTCAGCTCAGCCGAATGATGGCAAGCAACGCGGATTTGTTCGTGGTAGCGGGTGGGAGCAATCAAGGGGCGACAAAACCTATTCAATCAGCGCTGGATAACATCCGCATTATCTATGAGAACATGCCAAGAGTGGTTAAACCTCAGGTCGTTTACACTGGCAATGAAGCTTGCATTGCAGATGCTCAAGCTGCTTTTGAAGGCAGCCCGGACGTGCATATTGCCGGAAACATCCAACCAGAAATTGGCCTTGAAGACCAGACCGTGGCCTGGAGGGCGATGCTCAAAGCATGGCAGCGCATCAAACGCGCTGAGTTGCCCGGTTTAGATGAGGTCGAACGTTTGCTCACCGCCCAGGCGCAGCCCACGATATTCGCGGCCGGGCGGGTTATGCGTTTGCTCGATCAGATGAACCCAAATGGGAAAGGTGTTATGGCATTGGATCTGGGCCAGACGGAAGCGCGGGTGGTTGCCGCGAGGAAAGACCAACTCACAGGCCAGATCAGCCGTGATGAAAAAGATTTGAGCCTGGCAAAGGACGCTCACCAATATTTATCACAACCACTTGATCAAGAACTGGTTGAAGCGTACTTGTTGAACAAGAGTTTAATGCCCGACATGGTTCCTTCCACATTGGATGAGCTGACAATCGAGCAAGCTTTGGCTCGAGCGAAAATTAGTCAGGTCTTTAAGAAAGTTCAGGAACTAAACCCGATCGTTGGATATCAGCACTGGCATGGTTTGAACGACCCCTATGAACCGATCATCCTTAGCGGGGAAATATTTTGTAACGCTTCTGAGATTAGCCAGGCGCTGTTGATGGCTGTGGATGGCATCCAACCTTGCGGTATTACCACTTTTGTACTTGACCAATACCAGGTGACCCCTGTGTTGGGTGCGCTGGCTGAGTTTGAACCCATGCTCGTCGTTCAGGTCATTGATTCAGGTGTCTATGAGAGCCTTGGTACCGTGGTAGGTGTGGACAGTCCTGAAAAAGCCGGAAAAAAAGTCCTGGAAATTGAAGTGGATGAAAACCTGCCCGAACGGCGGCGCTTAACCATTTTAAAAGGTGAATTGAAGCGAATTGAAACTTTTGGAGCGGAGAAGACGAGCCTGTATTTCTCGCCCACAAGCAGCAGTGAGGTAGGTATGGGCTTGAGGGGTCTGGGTGGTTGGCTGCGAGCTTATGACACGCAAGTAGGGGTGGTGATTGATGCCCGGGGGCGACCGCTGGAATTGGCAAGCGATGCCGTCTTACGCGCCAAACAACTCGGCGACTGGGCATGGGAATTAAGCAAATGAAAACCATCCGAATCTCTAAGCATTGCCAAGTTCTCTGTCTCGTGCAACTGCAGAAACCTGGAACTGTACTGGTGTTGACTGGTGATGGAGTCAAGCGTGGAGATGTGATAGCTGAGTCCAAGTTGCCGGAGAGATTTCTGGTCTACGATGTGGTCAACCAACTAAAATTAGAGCCGCAGCAGGTGGAAAAGCACATTCACCGGCAGGTTGGAGAAACTTTTAATGCTGGTGACGTAATTGCCCAGAAACCTGGCATGTTCTCGCGCCTCTTCAGAGCCAGACAAAATGGTAAGGTTGTCTCCATTCGGGACGGAAAGATCGTACTGGCACTTGGCGGAACCAGTGAAACAGCCTTAGCGCCTTTCCCAGGAGTGATAACCGAGTTGATACACGGGAGAGGCGCAGTCATTGCAACGGGTGGCGCGGTGGTTGAGGGTGTCTTGGCGAGTACCGGAGAAACAGCTGGCGAACTGGTCTTTCCATCACTCGAGCTTGATCGACGTAAGCGCCTGGCGGATGCAGACACGGTAAAAGGCAAAATATGTTTCTGTGAGACACTTAACCACCCCCAATTGCTGACTGTGTTGGCTGAGGCGGGGGCAATCGGTTTGGTACTTGGCTCGATCAGTCCAGATGTCTACACGAGTTTGCGAAACTCGGATCTGCCCTGGTTGTTGTTAGGCGGTTTTGGTATGGTTGAACTGGACAGTCTGACCTTGTCAGTTGTGGAAACCATGAAAGATGAAACGGTATACCTTGTCAGAGCCCAAGTCGGTCAGCCAGCAATGTTGTTATGCATTAAAGACAACGAAACCGAAGCACAGGATTTATTCAAGCAACAAAAGACTGATTTAGAAGTTGGCTCGAAGGTTAAACTTTGGGGTCAGCCCTACGAGGGACGGATTGGTGAAGTGGTTGAACTTCCAGAAGAACTCGAGGAGTCCGCTTGTGGTGGGAGTATCACTCCGGTGGTAGTCAGGCTGACAGAAGAGCTTATAGTCCGAGTGCCGGTCGAGAACCTGATGAAAATCTTGGATTGACTAAGGCCTCGGGGTAGCGGTGATCAGGTAGCGCCCCATTATCCAACCGACTTCGCCGTCGCTGATCATCACCTTTTCCCAAACTGCGGTGCCAATAACTTGCTGCTCCCCCAGCAAGAAGACTTCACCATTTTGGTTCATATAAGTTAACACATCAGCTTTTGAGTCCGGTTGCCAACGCACAATCACACCATTGGGAGCGATCACCCTGGCAACTATTGGCTTAGTTGCGGGTGTGGGGAGTTCGGTGGGTGTGAGCGTTTGAGTTGGTGTCGTTGTGGCAATGGAAGTAGATGAGACGGGGGTTGGGGATGCAGGTACAGCAGTTGGTGAGACAATTACCGGTGGGGTGGGTATTTCAGTAGCCAGTTGGGCGGCTGGCGCCTCAGTAAAGATTAGTTTGGAGGCCGAATAAGCGCTAATGGCTACGAGCGCAAGGATAATTGTCATCAATGCGATCAACCAACCGTGCAATTTGAACGGTAACATGCCATTCGCCCAGTAGACCAACAACGAAATCAAGAGTGCAACTCCCAGGCGAGCGAGCACAATTAAAACTGCGGCCATCCAGGCCTGGTCGACACTGTTTTGATAAAGCATCCCGGCTAAAGCGGCTGGGAAGAAGATCAGATAAGTCATCAGGGCTGAAGAAAGTCGGGCAGCTTCATCGTTGCGCAAAAAGAACCAGGTGGTAAGGGCACTCGCGCCAAGAACAACCAGCCATTCAAGCCAGGTGGAGCGCAACAAATGGATGTGAGGCAACGATAGGTACCCATTGAGGCTCGGGATCATGCCTGCCAGCCAGCCTGCTGCAAAATAGATGAGCAAGGTAATGAGCAAGTTGACCAATGCTCTCCCGAAACGCGACCATGACGGGGTTGCGGCAGCCAATCCCGGGGTCACCATAGGCCCAAGGAGAGGAGTTGCCAGGGCGGCAATGACGAGTAATAAAGGCGAATTGAAGATAAGCGCGAAAAGCAGGATGGCGCTGCTAGCCAGAAGCCAGGTATAGTGTTCGGTCGTGCATTTAACTCGATTGGTCAGAGCAAACAGAAACCCTCGGCGCTCACTCTCCGCGGCTGCCCGATAGGCGACCGGTTTACGGTTTCTCCGGTTGGGCGGAAGGGAAAGTAACCCGTCGGGTGTGGTTTCGCTGGTTGGAAGGCTCATTTTAGCTCTTTTTAATCCCTGAGGTTTGTTGTCTTATTAGGTCTCAACGATTATACCAAAACAAGTCAGACCAACCACGGTTCCATCCGTTTGGAGTATTGAGAACGCTTGTATGACCTCATGAAACACACTTGCTTCGATAAGGTAAAATAACCGCTATGGATAAAAGATATCTGCGACTCAGTGGTTTGGTTTTATTGTTGACATTATTGGTGACTGCCTGTAATGGTGGAAACCCTACCGTCACGCCGACTCAGGTAGTTACGCCGACTGAGTTCCCCATTGTTATGACGGCTACCGCGCTTGCCAATCAAACCCAGAACCCAGCGACTGCAGTAGTGCCAACCGAGACCCTGACTACTCCGGAACCTTCTGAGGATACACAAATTCACTCTCAAATCGTTCTATGGGCACCTGATGACGTTGATTCTGCTCAGGTCCAAATCTATTTCGACCAATTGAGCGAGTATTCGGACCAAAACGGGGTGACGCTCGAGCGTCGTTCCACCCTTAATGCAGCGGAGCTATCTGAACAGGTGAAAGTGGTGGTCAGTATGGCTTCGGCCCAGGCAATTCACACCATCGCCCCAGCCGCACAGCAAGTGCAGTTTCTGGCTGTTGGTGCGGGGGAAGTACCGACGGGTGGAAATGTCCATGCGGTGTCTGGTTTGGGTGTCAGTGTTGCCCAACGCGCGTTTTTGGCCGGTTACGCTCTCGCCCTCACCACGACTGATTACAGAGTGGGAGTCTTGAGTCAGGCTGGCACAGCTGACGGACTGGCGACAAAAGATGGTTTTGTCATTGGTGCTCAATATTACTGCGGCATATGCAACTCGCGCTATGCACCCATCTTGTTTTACCCATTTGCTGCTGAAATCACAGACCCGGCCAATCCGGTTGATTGGCAGGCAGCGGCGGACGCACTGATGGCGAGTGCTGTTACGGCCATGTATGTGCAGCCAGAGGTCAGCTCGAGTGAGTTGATGAGTTACCTCCAGACCAAGAATGTGCGGGTGATTCTGACTGAAGGACAGACAGGCGAGGACGGAGCCAATGTTGTAGCGGTGCTTTCCTCTTCTGGTGCGGTGGACTTGACGCCTGCACTCAACGACTTGTTGGTCGGGCTCAGCGTAGGCACTGTGACTTCCTCCATCAACCTGACTTTGATTAATGAAGAGATTATTACGCCTGGCCGGCTTGGTTTGATCGAGCGGGTTAAGGCAGAATTGCTTGCTGGGGAAATCCAGCCATCACGATAATCGTACCCAAATTTGGATTCAAATAAACACGATAAATCCCTCTTGGTCTTGCTTGACTCTTAGGGTCAATCCTGATAGACTCATCTCTCGTTCTATCAGACTGACGCGTATTCGGTCTTGCGTAAGCGTGCACATTGGTGCTATACTAGAAAGTCTATGAACGTAGCTTAACAACAAAATATCCAAAGGGCGCCGGCGTAGCTCAATGGTAGAGCAACCGCCTTGTAAGCGGTAGGTTATGGGTTCGATTCCCATCGTCGGCTAAGATTTACTCATTTGCGATCGCGATTGATTACTGATCGATCTCGATCTCCAGCGGGTAAGTTAGGCGCCTAAAGGAAAAATGGACGGTTACCCAAGTGGCCAACGGGGACTGACTGTAAATCAGTTAGCAGAAGCTTTCGGAGGTTCGAATCCTTCACCGTCCACTCGTACCCTGCGGGGTATTAGCAACCGAAAGGTCGCTTTTAACTGGGCTGGGTAATTTTGCCTGAAAAGGCAGGGAACGGCTGCCCACATAGCTCAGCTGGTAGAGCGCGTTCTTGGTAAGAACGAGGTCATGGGTTCGAATCCCATTGTGGGCTTTTGCCGAAAAATTGAGAGTAATAAAAAGAAAGAATTGATCAAGGAGAATAGCAAGAATGGCGAAACAAAAGTTTGACCGCTCAAAACCACATATGAATATTGGCACCATGGGTCACATTGACCATGGTAAGACCACCCTGACCGCAGCCATCACCAAGGTGCAGGCAATGCGCGGTTTCGGTGAATATCGCGCGTACGATACCATCGATAATGCGCCAGAAGAAAAAGCTCGCGGTATTACAATCAACATTACCCATGTTGAATACACTACCAAGAAGCGCCACTATGCCCACGTGGACATGCCTGGTCACCGTGACTATATCAAGAACATGATCACTGGTGCTGCTCAGGTTGATGGAGCGATCCTGGTAGTTTCCGCTCCTGACGGCCCTATGCCCCAGACTGAGGAACACGTGCTGCTTGCCCACCAGGTTGAGGTCCCTGCTGTGTTGGTCTATCTAAACAAGACTGATCAGATGAACGACCCTGAACTGCTCGAGCTGGTTGAGATGGAAATTCGTGAGCTTCTGACCAAAAACCACTTCCCTGGCGACGATGTTCCGATCATTCGTGGCTCTGCCAAAGTCGCTCTTGACAGCACTTCTACTGACCCGAATGCGCCTGAGTATCAATCCATCATTGAGTTGATGGACGCGGTCGATGATTTCTTTGTGGATCCTGTACGCGAAACCGACAAGCCCTTCATGATGCCGATTGAAGACGTCTTCTCGATCAAAGGTCGCGGCACTGTTGTTACCGGTCGTATCGAACGCGGTATCCTCAAAGTGAACGATCCTGTTGAGATTGTTGGTCTGATGGACAAACCATTGCCCACCGTCGCCACTGGCATCGAAATGTTCCACAAGTTGCTCGATCAGGGTATGGCTGGCGATAACGCTGGCATCCTGCTGCGCGGCATTGACCGCGAACAGGTTGAACGCGGTATGGTACTGTGCAAGCCCGGCAGCATTACGCCTCACACCGAATTCGAATGCTCTGTCTACATTCTGAAGAAGGAAGAGGGCGGTCGCCACAGTGCTTTCTTCACCGGCTATCGTCCCCAGTTCTACATCCATACTACGGATGTGACCGGTGATGTGACCTTGCCCGCTGACGTTGAAATGGTTCTGCCCGGGGATAACGTCAATGGCTTGAAAGTAAAGTTGATCCAGAAGGTTGCTATCGAAAATGGTTCCGAATTCGCTATCCGCGAAGGCGGCCTGACTGTTGGCGCTGGCAGGATCACCAAGATCATTGCATAACTAATAAGGATGGAGGATGCATGGCTGTCTTTTACCGGGCAGCCATGTTGAGAAATTATGGCATCTAAGAAAAAAGACGTCCGACCAGTCATTCATTTGGCTTGCACCGAGTGTAAAGAACGAAATTACACCACCGTCAAGAACCGCCGGAACGATCCGGGTCGGCTTGAAATGCAGAAATACTGTCCACGCTGCCGCTGTCACAGGCTGCATCGTGAGGTGAAATAGCCGATCAGCGCGCAAGCGTCTGAGAGGCAAGCTTAGGTCAGTAGCTCAATTGGCAGAGCACCGCTCTCCAAAAGCGGGGGTTGTGGGTTCAATTCCTACCTGACCTGTTGTGATAGTCAACGCCGTGTTTCAGACGCGGCGTTGACCCCTAAGCAGGAGCTAAGATGGCAAACGAGAAGAAACCAAACATTTTCGAGAAGATCAAACGATTCTGGCGTGAAACCGTTGGTGAATTGCGCAAGGTCACCTGGCCAACCCCTGAAGAAGCCTGGGCTTTGACCAAGGTTGTTTTGATGGTAACGGTTATTATGTCCATTGTCTTGGGTTTGATGGATTCTTTGTTCCAGTATTTGATTGGTTTACTCGCCGCTTGAGTAGTTACCAGAGCAAAAGAGAGGGCCGCATAATGCCCGAGTTAAAAAAAGACAAATTGTTGAATTCTGAAATAAAGAACCCAGTAGGGGAAGAAGCATCTTCCGCTGAATTAGCTGCACCTGTTGCTGCAAAGCCTGCTGACGCGGGGGATGGTCGTCAGTGGTATGTGATTCATTGCTATTCTGGTTATGAAAACAAAGTGCGCAAGAACCTCGAACAACGTATCGAGACCATGGCGATGAAGGATAAAATCTTCGACGTTGTTATCCCGACTCAGGAAGAGATCGAAGTTCGCGATGGTAAACGACGCACTATCGAGCGCCACGTGTTCCCGGGTTATGTGCTGGTCAACTTGATCCTGACCGAAGAATCCTGGTTCGTAGTGCGCAACACTCCCGGCGTGACCGGCTTTGTGGGTATGGGCGAAGAGCCCACCCCCTTGCGACCAGAAGAGGTTGCACAGATCCTGCGGCGCATGGAAGACGAAGCCCCGACCTACAAGGTCACTTATCGTCAGGGAGATCGCGTGCGCATCGTGGATGGTCCCTTCAACGACTTCCGCGGTACAGTCGCAGAAATTAATATGGAACGTTCGAAGATTCGCGTTATGGTGAATTTCTTCGGTCGCGAAACGCCTGTAGAGCTTGACTTTTTACAGGTGGAGAAGGCATAAACCGGAGCGATCCGGAAATTCGTGGGAGGGTGAGGAACCCGCTATCACCACAGAGGAGAAGATTAAGTGGCAAAAAAAGTAAAAGCAGTTATCAAGTTGCAAATCAAGGCCGGAAAGGCCAATCCTGCACCCCCAATCGGTCCCGCTTTGGCACCGCATGGTGTCAACATTATGGCATTTGTTAAAGACTACAATGCCAGAACCGCTAATAAAGTAGGCGAAATCATCCCAGCCGAGATCACCATCTTCGCGGATGGCTCCTTCAAGTTTGACTTGAAGTCCAGCCCGGCGCCGGTGCTGTTGAAGAAAGCTGCCGGCATCGAAAAGGGTTCAGCTACCCCCCAATCTGAAAAAGTTGGCAAGGTTACCCGTGCCCAGCTTCGCGAGATCGCTGAACAGAAATTCAATGACATGAACGCCATCGACATGGAAGGCGCCATCAAGCAACTCGAAGGCACTGCCCGCAACATGGGCATCACAGTCGTCGATAATTAGAGTTAGCGTGGGAGGGCTAAGGGCCCGTTAGAACCACGGAGGAGCAAAAATGCCCCAACACGGGAAAAATTATGAAAATGCCGTCAAGCACGTGGATCCCGATAAGATCTACAGCCCAATGGAAGCGCTCAAGTTGGTCAAAGAGCTGCACTATGTGAAATTTAACGAGACCGTAGAAGTGCACATGCGCACAGGGCTTGACCCACGCCAGGCAGACCAACAGGTTCGCGACGTGGTCGTTTTGCCCAAGGGTCTTGGCAAGTCTGTAAAAGTTTTGGTCTTCGCCCAGGGCGAAGCCGCTACTGCGGCACGGGCCGCTGGCGCTGACTTTGTCGCTGAAACCGATGAAGATATCACCCGCATCGCGGGTGGTTACACCGATTTCGACGTAGCCGTAGGAACGATGGACATGATGGGCAAGGTGGGTCGCCTGGGTCGTGTGCTTGGTCCCCGCAACTTGATGCCGAACCCAAAAGCCGGAACAGTGGTTCAGCCTGGTGACATCACCAAAGCGATCGATGCTGCCAAAGCTGGCCGTGTGGAGTTCCGTTTGGATAAAACCGCCAACATCCACGTCCAGATTGGCAAAGTCTCTTTCAGTGTCGAAGATCTCTATGAGAACCTGACCGCGTTGATGGCTGCTATCCGCAAAGCTCGTCCGAGCGGTGCAAAGGGCATCTTCATCAAGAAAGTTGTGCTGACCTCCACGATGGGTCCTGGCATCAAGATTGATGTCAACACCGCCCTGGCACTCGAGTCAACACAAATTTAGTCAATTCCTGGGCTGGTATCTACGCTAAACGTGGTATACTAACTTAGCACAATTGAATATCGTCTTCGCTTAAGACAGCTGGTGCCGTTTACGGCTTAATTTCCCGCCGAGGTGGAGAGTTAAAGCAAGTATTACCCATAGGGTTTACCTCTTTAAGTCTCTTTTCGCGGGTCAAACGGAAAGAGACTTTTTAATATTCACCGAAAGGAGGTGGAAACAAGTGGCTTTTTCTAAGAATCAAAAACAACAAATGTTGAATCAATACAGCGCATGGATTGATCAGAGCCAAGCTGTGTTTGTGCTTGCTTATTCAAAAATGCGTATGCCCGCGGTGAACGCTGCCCGTGGAAAACTACGCGAGGCTGATGGTCAACTACATGTGGTCAAAAATCGTCTGTTCACGCATGTTTTAGCTGAGAAAGGTTACGCTTTCGACCCAAAATTTTGGGAAGGTAACAACGTAGTCGTCTTCGCGTTTGAAGATGCGCCGAGTGTTGCCAAGGCTTTAGCCGAGGTCGTCAAGGGTAATGAAGCATTGTCCGTCCGCGGTGGTTACCTTGCGAAAGATACTCTGACAGTTAAACAGGTCAGTGCCTTAGCCGATCTGCCAACATTGCCCGTCATGCGTGCTACGCTTTTGGGTACCATTCTGGCGCCTGCCAGTCAACTCGTCCGTACATTAGCCGAACCTGCAAGTGGTTTGGCCGCCGTCATCCGAGCCAACTCGGAAAAGCAGCCCACTGCTGCGTAAAACCAATGAGCGCCATCGCTGGTTGGTGATGGCAGTAGAAAAATATTTAGGAGAAAATAAAATGGCTGAATTAGATAAGATTGTTGAATCATTGAGCAAGCTTTCCGTGTTGGAAGCTGCCGAGCTTGTCAAGATGCTCGAGGAAAAATGGGGCGTTTCCGCCGCCGCACCCGTGGCCGTTGCCGCTGGCGCCGCTGCCGCTGCTCCCGTCGAAGAAGTTGAAGAAAAGACAGAATTTGATGTCATCATCAAGGGCCCTGGCCCCAAGAAGATCGAAGTCATCAAGGTCATCCGCCAGCTCACATCCCTCGGTTTAGTTGAAGCCAAGAACCTGGCCGAAACCGCTGACGGCAAGGTGCTCGAAGCTGTTGGCAAAGACGTTGCCGCCGATGCCAAAGCCAAACTTGAAGCTGCCGGCGCTGAAGTTGTGCTTGCATAAGTTTCTCGTCATCTGACCAAAAAGCTGCCTTTTCGAAGGCGGCTTTTTTTTATGAATTCTACGGGAAGGATATAGGTGATTAGCGAAAGTAATTTGATTACAATGAACCGATCAGGTGCAATTCACGTCTTTAAGTGTGAAGAATGAAAACTGACCGAGAGTAGGTACTGATTGGAAGTTGAGCGATTTGAAGAGATGTTGGAAATATGTCGACGCAGTCTGGAGCGTTACGTTTTCTATCGTATTCCTGATCGTGAAGACGCAGAGGAATTGATGGCGGATATTCAGCTAAAAGCGTTTGAAAAGCGTGACAGTCTGTTGGATCCACAGCGCTTCAAGGCTTGGATTCTGCGAATTGCCTCAAACTGTTGTAACGATTATTTTCGCGAGCGGGCCAAATCTTTGGAAATTGAGTGGCAGGATGAACTGGATGAAACACTCACCATGAACCGCGTTGGCCTCTCGATTCAACGCGATGTACGCGAGACGCTCGAATCTGTGCGCAACCCTGAGCAACAACTTCTGTTCCTATACTACTTCCGCCAAATGCCTCTCCGCGATATTGCGGCGACACTTAATATTCCGGTTGGGACGGTTAAGAGCCGGCTTTATACCGCCAGGAATGAGTTCAAGCAGCATTATTCTGAGACCACAACGAAGACCAATGGAGCGAGAGAAATGAAAAACCTACCGACAACTTTGCCTGAATATACGATTACACGACTTGACAGCGATCCTTTTGAGGTGCGTTGGGAAGAGATGATGGGGTGGCTGATTGTGCCAAGATTGGGTGAAGAACTTAAATGGGGTTTATATGATTGGCCGGAACGTCGGATGACCTCCTGGATGGAGCTGGAAGTCGTAGGTAAGGCTAAAGTTCATGGAATAGATGGCGTTGAAATTTTTACCAAAGAACACGACCTGGGTTCTGAGCATAATTCGAGCGGAGATGTGACCCAACGAAGATTTATCGCCCAGTTAACCGAGACACATTGTCGCTACCTGGCAGAGAGCCATCACGACCGCGACATGCACGTATTCAATACATTCCTGGACGGAGACGAATTCTTGCCCAATTGGGGGTTTGGGGAGGACAATTGTGGAAAAGAAGTCAATCTCACACAAAAAGGTTTAATCCATCGAGAGGGTGATGTGTTCACTTCACCAAGTGCTGACCAAGTCATGGACGTTATCGGAGGTTACAAAGTCGAAATTAATGGCAAAACCTATGATACGGTGGGCGTGATGGACATTGAAAGCTATAACGAAGGGGTCGCCACTGAACAATTTATTGACCAGAATGGTAAGACAGTATTATGGCGACGTTTTAACCGCAACGACTGGCAAATCAAAGAGGGATGCCCGTGGACTGAACGACTACCTGAGAACACCCGATATAAGATTAATGGCCAAACATATGTGCATTGGTATGACTGTATCAGCGATTACATATTGTGATTCAATGAGCGGTTGGAGGAGGACTGCCCCATGTTTCTTTTTGATGCTGGGCTTCACTGAAGAATGATTTTAGGATTGGCGCCAGGACTAAAGCTTCAACTGAGTGAGTTTGACCTTGTAACACCTTGGTTTGGGCCTTAGGCAGGGCTTGAGCGAAGACCTCTTGCACTTTAATGGCGGTCTTAAAACTTTTGTCGCCAGCTAAAAGTAGGGCGGGTTGGGTGACGCAGTGCGCCTGGTGCTTGAGGAAATACTTTGTATGGAGCAAGATTTCCGCCTCGTAGACGAGCGTTGGTGCCATGTCGATCAGCACTTCACGATGCTCCGATGCGAGTGTTTCCTCAATCAAGTCCGTGCTCATGCCAACAAAACGCATAAACTGGGTGATCAACTCGAGTTTTTGCCCTTTCGCCAGCATCCGTCTGAACCGCGCAATGCCTATTTTAGTAGGCAGGTCATTCCACCAATTGTCACTCATCGGGGGTTCGTAAGCCGCGACTGCTTTCACGTTTTCGCCCAATTCTGCAGCGGCAAACAGCGCCAGGGCAGCACCCGCCGAGTGACCATAAAGATAAGCAGGTCCTTCAGCCGTATTGATCAGCGCATTGATGTCTTCGATTTCTTTTTCGACAGAATAGGGCAGGTTATTACTGCTGCAACCACGCCCGCGGCGATCATAGTTGATAACAGTGAAATCACTTAATAGTAAAGGGACAAGGTCACCGACCACGCCAAACCTGCTGTAGTTCAGTGCGCCTGTAATCAGAATGAGTGTTGGACCTTGACCGATTCGGTCAAAGGCAATGTTCGTTCCATCTGTGCTTATAGTTGTTTGCATGGCTATTCTTTCGGGTTGACTTTACCCGCAGAAGTATATCTTTTCGGGAGAACTTTTGGCAAGGGAGCGTCTAAGGTTAGTTATGGCTGATTTGACGAATCACCAAAACGACTTTGCCTTGCACTTCGACCGTTGAGGGGTCGTTAATGTAAATGGGCTGCATGGATGGGTTGGCAGGCTGTAACCTGACGTGGCCATTCTCAAGGTAGAAATATTTGAGGGTGGTCTCGTCCCTGTCGTTGAGCCAGATTGCTACCATTTCGCCATTTTGGGCGGTGTTTACCTTTTTCATTACCACGATATCGCCGTCGTTAACCATGGCGTCAATCATCGAGTCGCCATGCACTTTGAGTGCATAAAGATCCTGAGGCAGGTCACCCGCTGGTAGCAGGCTGCGGGCGATGTCAATACCGGAATCGGGGTCATAATAGCTGAAATCTGAAGCTGGCACGGGCATGGGTTCGCCAGCAACGATGTTGCCGACTAACGGAATACTAATCAGGTCTGAAAGCGTTTGAGAGGCATGTTTAAAGTTCTGCATGACGTTGCCAGAGGCGGTCTTGAGCAGGTTGATGCCGCGGGAGACATTGCTGCCGCGCGAAATGAAGCCCATCTCTTCAAGCTGGTTAAGGTAATAGTTCACCACAGAAGTAGAGCTGATTTGCGTTTGGTTGCCGATCTCGCGAATGGAGGGGGGGTACCCTTTTTCCTGCATATAAGCCTGCAAGAAAGTGAGGATCTTCTGATGTCTTGGGCTGAGTCCAGCGCGTTTTCTAGCCATATCATCTCGCTTTCGCTTTGTTGTTATTTGGATATATAATAACAGAACAAATGTTCACTGTCAAGATGTTCTATAAATCCTCCTTTGTGGAACGGGAACGGTTTTTGCAACGTCTACTCTGAAGGTAATGTGTTTTTAAGAGGAGCGAGGAAAGATGTCAAAACCATCCATCATTACAAGGGGATTGGTCGTCCTGATTAGTTTTACGATGCTACTGAGTTCAGGGGGCATGGTCTTTGCGAACCGAGAAGTCACATCGGAAGATGTGGATCCGATCGTTGTGAAAAGCCTGCCTCAGAGTGGAGCTGAGCAAATACCCAATTTTCAGTTTGACTTGGTTGCCCCTGAAGTTGGTTGGCTGGCGACGGTAAACAAGTTGTATTGGACGGAATCCAACGGGAGTGAATGGCACGAAATTACCCCGACTGACTTAACCTTGCCCATCGTCAAGGTCGAATTTGTGAATGCCAAACTTGGTTGGCTGATTGGCATGGATCCAAGCGCAACGCCGGTAGCGATTGAGGAGTTCCAAACCAGGGATGGCGGGGCAACCTGGCAGGACCAATCCAGCGCTTTGCAGAGAGTTGTAAGTGAAATCGATTTTCCGCTTTCCAGCACAGTCTATAGCCAGCTGGCAGAAGACGACCTGGGTTGGCTATTAATTAAATACGCCACGGGGGTTAACTTTAGCCTTGGTGCTTTGTTTTACACATCGGATGGGGGCGGGAACTGGGAACGACGCGAGGTTCAAAGCGGTGAACCTTTCCGTTTCATTGATGAAAATCTGGGTTATCAACTGGCGGCTCACGGTTCTGGCCTGCTGAGCACCCAAGACGGCGGAATGACCTGGCAGACGGTTGATGTCACGATCTCGGGACTTGAAACAGATGTCCAGATCCTTCCAGGTTTGCCTTCAATTGCTGAGAACGGGCGTTTGGTCATACCTGTTTACGCTTATCGTGAAGATGAACTAATCAAAACCTATCTGTTTGAAAGCGCTGACCAGGGGAAAAG
>JBASOE010000118.1:0-6373 GCA_049657925.1 Anaerolineaceae bacterium | reverse complement strand
TCAGCAGCAAGTGCTTCGACTGCAGCTTTGGCATCAACCAGGGCGGTTTCAGCAGCGACAACAGCATCGGCAGTTTCCTGAGCTCTGATGGCTACCAGTTCTTTGGAAGTAATGAATTTCTGTGCTTCCGCGTCCCAGTCAGCCCACGCATCATCAGGAACAACGATTTCATCTGCGAAATCGAGGGTTACCCAATCGAGGGTTTTGGTAACAGGCAAACCAGTCTGGACGGTAATCGCGGAACTTTCGAGGCGATGGGCGTGGACAAGACCCGTGTAAGGATCGTAAAGTACGTCACCGGTTTGGGTGGCGCGGATAACAGCCTGGTCAAAGGTCCAGTTAGTACCTGCGATCGGGTTGTAAGGTTCGCCAAATAGATCCTGCTGAGCCCATTTGACGGAACCGCCCTCAACGCCATCGTAGCGAAGGGTATAAGGGGCAACATAAGCACCTTGAACACCAGCGGCCAGGTCAGCAACTGCAACGAGGTCAGTGCGATACGGTGTAAATTCGGAAGAGTCAACCATGAACACCTGGAAGGAGTCCTGCAGGGAGAGCTCAAGCGCGCGGGCCATCATTTCTTTACGTTCTTCAACCGTTGCGTAGTCAGCATTGTAAAGTCTGTCGCCAAGCTCCTGGAATTCAGGATCGGCAATGTTTTCTGTCCAAACCATAATACCCTGCTGTGAAGTGGGCAGGTACATTTCCTGGAAGATGTTGCCCTGATCGCGATCGATGATAGAGGCGCCCCAACCAGCGGTGTAGATATTCCAAAGACCTTCTTTAGGATCTGAGCCAATCCAGATCGGGGAAGCTTCTGAACCAGATTTGTATTGACGGTCGATCTCTGAGAAACCAATCTCCGCTAACTTGTCGGCAACCCAGTCACCCATGGCCGTACGGGCAGCGTCGTTGCGGATGAGGAAGGTCAGTTTGACGGGTTCGCCATTAAACATCCACTTGCCGTCGACAAGAGTAGCTCCCATGCCTTCCATTTCGGCTGTAATGACTTCCTTAGCCTTTTCGGGATTGTAAGCATAGTAGCTTTCCAATTTACGGACAGTGTCAGCCAAATCGGCATAATCCGGCCATTCAGTGGTGATGGCAAAGAATTTGGACTTACCGCCACCATTGAAGATTTCCTGAACGAAATAATCACGGTCCATCAGCCAGTTGAAGGCTTCACGGATCTTGCGGTTTGTGAAGGGATTTAGACGGCCATCTGTGAATGTGGCGGGGTTGAAGAGGAGGTCATAATAGGTACCCTGGGATGTGGAGTATTTCAACCCGGAATCCGTGACTTCCTGTGCAAAAGATGGCGCAAGACCCTCAGCGTAGATATCAACATCTCCGGCCTGAATTTGGGTCAGCACTGCAGCAGGATCGGCCACTGTATAGACGATCTCATCCAGCCAACCACCCACGCGGGGGCCAGCAGGTGTCGGAGCTTCGGTGGGAGCAGCGGTCGGAGCCTCGGTTGGGGCTTCGGTCGGAGCTTCAGTCGGTGCGGCGGTTGGCGCTTCGGTCGGCGCTGCAGTCGGTGTACCGCAAGCGGCAAGCACCATGCTGGCAACGATTACCAAGCTAAAAACCATTAACAACTTTCGATTCATTTAGTCCTCCTTAATAGGATTGAGTGAAATTTTGGTTTAGGCGAGCTGAAGATAAGATGTTTTGGTTCTCCACAATACCCATTCATCATATCTGCTACTACCCTCTCCATAACAACAGTTCCCCAAGTATACTTGGGTGATTAAAAGATATTACCATTTAGGGGTAGAACTGTCAACCAAAACGACTTCAATAATTTGAGGCTCAACGAGGGATGCCTTTCATTTTGGACCGGCAACTCCCCCCAATATGGTCAGTAATTTCGGCCTTAACCTGATTCTTTCGAAATAAAATTTCTGTGCTATTTTTCTAAATCAAGTTCAACCTGGCTAATCCACATTTTATAGCGCGGAATCAAGTCCAGCGCGACGACTGGAGTGAGGATTTCAGGTGCACTTTCGGAATTATCTTGAGCAAGACAAGCAGCGTCGTAAGCGCTATCCCGGAAGCCTGCCAGGTTCGTGCCAACCCAGTTATTGCCCGCATTGGGCACCTGGCTGCTCAAGTAATACTCACAATGGTCTGCTGTGCTGGTATAACCCGCCCAATTGACAATTGCAAGGTCAAATTGACGGCCAAATAAGATCCCCTCAGGACCCGGAGCGTACAGTTGGTTGGCGGGCAGGTTGCTGACATTTGTCTTGATACCACAAGTAGCCAAGCGCTTGCCGACCTCTATGGCAGCTCGTGTATCCAGCTCGCCAAGCCCGCTGTATAGAGAAATTTCAAAAGGTGTCAGGTCTGGGACGTTTTCAACACCCTCCGCTACTCGCGCAGTGGCTGGATTGACGTCGTCATCGATCCATCCAACCGCTTCCAGCAGCGCAGAGGAGTCGGTCGCTGGTAAAATTGGCATATTGACCGTCAGTGAAAACCCCATTCCACCCATTCTTTGGCCGCTCAACAACCCGCTCAAGCCAACCGGGTCAATGCAAAGCGCGATGGCTTGACGGGTACGGATGTCACCAAAATAATCGGGGCGTTCATCTTCCCATTGGGCGTACCCATCGTCATAACTGGCCGGGTTGACCCCAAACACCAGCGTGCCAACCTCGAAGGGCGTCAAGACATGCGTGGTGCCGGGCAATTGCTCGGCTGGCAAGGTTTCCAGTCCATAAGAACTGTCCAGAACGTCGCACTCTTTGCTGTTGAAAGCATCCAGCGCAACCTTTTGATCCTCAATGGTCTTAATATTCAGGAAATCGAACGGATTATCTGAAACAGCCCCATTGAAAAATGGATTCCTTTCAAAGCGAAGCGCTTCGCCTGTTTCCCAATCCACAATTCGATAAGCTCCCCAGCTTAAAGGCTCGCTTGCGGCAACTTCATTTTCTAATAGCTCAGCAGCTGGTAGATTCCCAAGCTGATGTTTAGGGAGTGGAAGCCAAAAGCTAAGCTCCGGTTCCTGGTTCCTAAGACCGGGCAAGCCTCTCCAAGTAAAAATGGTTGTACCCTTAGCCGAAACACTCTCCGTCAGATCGAAGATCTGTTTGTTGGTGGGGGTCACATTATCCCTTGCGATCTGATAAGAAAACAGCACGTCCTGAGCGGTGAGCGGTTCCCCATCCGACCATAACAAGCCTTGTTTTAATGCATAGCTGATCTGCAGATAGGGGAGGGTCAGTTCGCTCGTACCATCCCAAGTCATCACACATTCCGCTGAGTCACAACCCTGTGGGATTACTTCAGATCCCTGTTTAAGCACTGTTAACTCGCCATGGGCGTCCAGAATCATGTCACCAGCCTCAACCTTGGTGGCAAGCACCTGAATATCGCCGTTATCTATTGATGGCATGCGTTCGAGTAAGCTGGATAATTCGTCAAATTCCATGATGGCTTGACCGTAAAGCGCACTGAAAATGGTTTTTTTGGATTCCGAATTTCTGCCGTCGTAACGATATAAACTGATCGGTTCCTGAGCTGTGCAAACGTTCAGCACGCTGGGCTGCGGTGTTGGGGTCGGCGATGGCAGGGCAGTGGCTGTTAGGGTGCCTTGGGGAACAGTTGTTTGTGTGTTCTCCATCTGAGAAGGTTCTCTGCTGCTGCACGCGCTTAATAATATTGAAAGGACCAACAAACTGTAGATCAATGCAATACGGATAAGAGTGTTTCTTTTAGCCTTCTTCGCTGTCATCTTCTTCCTCGATGTCGTCATCCTGGGGTCGGCCAAAACGCAGCCTCAAGTAAGAGTCGTACCTTGCCGCGGAAATTTCCCCATGCTCAACAGCCGTCCGCACCGCACAGCCGGGTTCATGGACGTGCGAGCAATCATTAAACTTGCACTTCGAAACCAGTGGTGCAATCTCGCGGAAGTAGGCGTCTAATTCTTCACCCTGGATATCCCAAAGCGCCAGCGTGCGCATGCCGGGCACGTCCGCCACATAGCCACCCCCCTCGGGCAGTTCATAGAGCTGTCTGACCTGGGTAGTGTGCTTGCCTTTTCCGGCCCCAACCCCCAGGCTGAGCCCACCCACAATTAAAGCCAACCCAGGCTGGATGGCGTTCAGCAGCGAGGTCTTTCCCACACCGGAAGGACCAGCCAAAGTGGTGATCTTCCCTGGCAAGAGCGCTTTTATTGCAGCAATGCCTTCACCGCTATTCGCCGATGCATAAATGACGTTGTAGCCGATTTTCTCATAAGGTTCAAAGAGCGCTTCGGCAAAGGCTTGATCAACCAGATCGATTTTGTTGGCCACGATCACAGCTGGGATGTGAGCACGCTCTGCCACGACCAGAAAGCGATCCAACATGCGAAGACGAGGGTCCGGCTGCGTGACCGCAAACACCAGGATCACTTGATCGGCATTGGCCAAAATGATCTGCTTATAGTTGTAACTGACACCGGAAAGTTGTCTGGCCAGCACGGACTTACGCGGAAGTACCTCATCGATATTGCCAGTACCATCGAGATTGCGCGAGATGATAACGTAGTCACCCACCGCCACCAGGTCGCCCTCGGCCCTCCCCCGTCGCAAGCGCCCACGAACGCGACACAGCACTTCATTCACATCGGTTTTGACCGTCATGTAGCCGGCCTGTGAACGAACCACCAAACCGCTATCTGGCTTTGTCATTGACCTCAGTTGCTTTGAAGTTTTGAATCATGGTTCGGGTGTTTCAGTCGAGAGCACATAGGGGCTTTCTTCCCATGGCATGGTGCCGCCCGAATTTTCATAATTGCTGAAATAAAGCTGCATGACACGCCTGAAGAGCGGCGCCGCCATTTCTGAGCCTTCACCAGCATTCTCCAGCACGATGGCCACGGCAATGTCGGGTTTGTTGGGATTGTTGTTCCAGGAATAGCCAGCAAACCAGGCATGAGAATCCCCGAGTGGATTTTCGGCTGTACCGGTCTTGCCGGCCAGGTTGTGTTGCACATTGCTGAATTGGTACTCCGCAGTTCCGTCCCGATCGTTGACCACCCAAACCATCGCCTCTTGAATGGCCTCAAGATTTTCCTGGCTGATATCGAGTTTTCCATTTTCCTGGGGTTTAAACTGGTAGACATCCGCAGTACCATCAATCGGGGTGATGTGATCAATCAAAGTTGGCTGATAAAGTGTACCGCCATTGCCGATCGCAGCGACATACATCGCCATCTGCAAAGGGCTGACCTGTAAAGTGCTCTGTCCGATCGCCATCTGCACATAGTCATTTACATTTTCGGGGTAGGGCACCTGGCCAGCAAAATCGGGGATTTCAATTCCGGTGGATTTACCCAAACCAAACCTTTGGGCTACATCAGGCAATGCCGTGCGGTAGCCATCGTTCCACAAGGTCCAGGCGATATGCCAGAACCACGGGTTGCACGAGCGCATTAAGCCTTCCTGCAAGGTAAGCTGACCGGAGGCTGCAAAGCCTTTGGTGTAGGTCCAATCATAAAGCGTATAACCGGCTTCCTCCCAGGTGGAACCGCAGTAGTAGGGATAATCAGGTGTGAAAACGCCAGTTTCAAGCGCAGTGGCCATGGTAATAATCTTGAAAACTGAGCCCGGCGGGTAAACACCTTGTGCGGCACGGTTAAACAAGGGCAGATTAGGATCACTCGTTACCGCACCCAGTTGATCACGCACACCACTGGTAGGTTCAAAGATGTTAGGGTCATACCCGGGGTTTGAAACCATGGAGAGTACCTTGCCCGAATCACGCTCGACAACCACAATTGCGCCGTTAAAATCTCCCATTGAGCGTTGCAGCCAATACTGCAGTTGGCTGTCGATGGTCGTGTAAATCGAAGCTGCGGGCTTGGGGTCGACTGTGCCAAGTCGGGTGACAATTTGTCCGGAAGGATCTTTTACATAGACATTGACGCCATGCGTGCCTGAGAGATATTGTTCACCCCAAGCTTCGAGTCCTTGCTTGCCAATCTTCTCGTCACCGGCATACCCCAAGCGACGATAAGCCTGCATTTCCTCAGGAAAGATCGACTGCACATAACCCGTCACGTGCGGCGCTATGCCGTTATCGGTGTAATAACGCGCTTTGAATGGCTCCATCAAAATGCCCGGGAAGGAGGTAATTCGGCTGAGGTTTCGTTCGGCTACTTCTGCAGAAATATCTCCAATCGGCTGCTTCCAATCGGGTTGGGCATAGATATAGCGATTCCTGACCTGCTCTTCCGATTGGCCGGTTAGATTGGCGAGGAAAGTCACCATTTCGTCTTCAGTAGTAGGGTCCACACGCCCAGGAACGACAAAAAGCGCACGCGCTTCTGTTTGGGATACCAATGGATAATCATTATTGGAGTAAATACTGCCGCGCG
>JBASOE010000117.1:0-4777 GCA_049657925.1 Anaerolineaceae bacterium | reverse complement strand
GTCAAAGAAATCGCCTCACTCGGTGGGGATGTTTCGACAATGGTGCCAGAAAACGTCCTCAAAGCGCTGCTCAAGAAATACCAGCCAAACGGTTCTGGGGAGGCATGATCTCACCCCAGGTTTTTTGTATGCGAAACGCAGAATGAATCTGTCATGCCAAGACTTTTGATGATAAACTAAACTTAGTTAAATTCATGCCTATTTGATGGAGTGATTATGGACATCCTACAACTCGTTGACCGTCTTGAAGAGCTTTTCAACAACAGCAAACCCATTCCGCTGACCCACAGTGTGGTGGTGGACGAAAACTCATTTATGGACATCATCGACCAGATGCGCATCTCGGTCCCGGATGATATCAAAAAAGCGCAGCAGGTGTTGGCTCAAAAAGACCGCATTCTTGCTCAGGCTCAAGAAGAAGCCAACCGCACCGTAAGCATGGCGCGCGAGAAGAGTGAAAAGATGGTGGAGAAAAGCGATGTCTACCAGTCTGCACAAGCCAAGGTGGATCAGATTGCAGAACAAGCGCGTAAAGAAGCCGCTCAGACCCAGATGGATGCTGATCGATATGTGATGGAAACACTCACCAAACTCGAGGCTGAGCTCAATCGGATCGTTAGCCAGGTACAGAACGGCATCAAAACGCTCGAAGCAGAAGAACGCGGTTCGGGTCCTCGCACATAATACCGTTGAATTAATGTACCCGTCCAGTCGGGGGAAAAAAGAATTGGCAAGGTAATAGAGAATCTTATCAAAGGCGAAGATTAGTGGCAGAGAAATTTCTAGAGTGGAAGTAAAGTGTAGACGAACCTGTCAGCGGGATTGCCATTCACAGCAGTAGATGGGGAAAAAATATGCTACTGGCTAAATCGATTAAATTACATCAAAAATCTGGAGGAAACCGATGGGTGTTTGGGGAACAGGATTGTATAGCGATGACACTGCATGCGATGTTCGAGACGATTACAAAGACATACTTGGCGATGGAGTAACCGAGCCAAGTGCGACTGATTTGATAATTGAAAAGTGGAAAAACGAGATTTCTGACCCGGAAATATCCTTAGTCTTTTGGCTTGTACTTGCCGATGTTCAGTGGAATCTGGGTAGATTGCAGGAGAGAGTAAAACAAGAAGCGATAAAGATAATTGAGAATGATTCCGATTTGACCAGATGGTCTTCAGCTCAAAAATTGATAACTAAGCGAAAACCAGTATTATCCCGTTTAAAACGAAAACTTGAAACATCCCAGCCAATCGAAAAAGTCGTAAAAAAAAGATACGTGAACTCGACAGATTGGCAAATTGGTGATGTATTTTGCTTCCGATTGCATTCAGGCACTCTGGCTTTGTTGCATGTAATAGGATTTCATGAGGATTATGGTGGTAGAGGGCCTGTGTGCGAAATTCTTGAATGGTCAGGAGAAAGTACTCCCGATAAGAAAGAAATTGAAAAGATGGGCTTTAAATCAGCGAATCAGCCTTATCAACATTTATCCCAATTCCTTTTTGCCGCGCTAAGTTCAAAAGATTTTCAAGAAAAAAGAGTACGTTTTGTGACCAAGGATATTAAACCAAAACAAAAACTTTCTGGCTACGGAGTTATCCTCTGGCGACTTATCGATAGAGAATTTGATGATCTTTTTGGACTTCAGTGATAGATCAAATTATCCATCACCTAACTATTACCTCAAGAGCGAAATACTATGAGGTTTCGAATTGCGTCCAGGCACTAATTGGGTCTAACCCCACCTGAACGAATACACGTTAGTTTTCTTTTTCTGACGCATCCGAAAACTCGGCCGCGTCTTTCTTTTTGTGCGTCGACTTCTTTGGCTTGATGGGTTTTGAGAAGACTGGTTGGATTGCCAGGCTGTGTGTGAGTACTTCGTCCATGTGATCGATCAACTTAACTTCAATCAGGTCCAGTGTTCCCGTGGGCATATCAACGAGGTCTTTTTCATTTTTGCGGGGCAGCAAAACGGTTTTTATCCCTGAACGTTGAGCTGCCAACACCTTTTCACGCACACCACCCACGGGCAAAACCCGACCACGCAGGGTGATCTCGCCTGTCATGGCGACTTCCTGGTGAATGCCGACGCCCAGCACCGCGGAGGTCAGGGCTGTGGCCAGGGTGATGCCGGCTGAAGGACCATCCTTGGGGATGGCGCCTTCAGGCACGTGAACATGAATGTCGACTTCCTCGAAGTATTCGTCGGGGATGTGAAAGGACTCAGCGCGGGATTTGAGGTAAGACAAGGCTGCTTGAGCAGATTCCTGCATAATCTCGCCGAGTTGACCGGTTAATTGCAAGTTGCCTTTGCCTGGCGTGACCAAAACCTCAATGGGCATGATCTCACCACCATTTTCGGTCCAGGCGAGACCAGTGGCGACACCGATCTCATCGCCAGCATCTGCGCTGATGGGGAAGTATTCGACCGGACCCAATAGCTCCATGACCACCTCAGGTGTGACCTGGGTAGAAAAAACTCTGCCTTCTGATTTGAGTCGGGCGAGTTTGCGCAGTACAGAGCCGACCTGACGTTCCAGGTTTCTGACGCCAGCCTCATAGGTATAACTTTGGATTAGCAAGCTGATGCTTTTATCGTCGAATTGGATATCCTCATCTTCCAGACCAGTTTCAGCCAATTGATTGGAAATGAGGAATTGACGGGCAATTTTTAGTTTTTCTTCAAGGATGTAACCCGGAAAATCTATCACTTCCATCCGATCCAGTAAAGCCGGCGGTATGGTTGCGACAGTATTGGCCGTCGTGATGAAGAGCACCTTGGAAAGGTCGTAGGGCACCTCAAGGTAATGGTCAGAGAAAGCATTGTTTTGCTCAAGGTCGAGCACTTCAAGCAATGCAGCGGCCGGATCGCCCTGAAAATCTGAATTCAGTTTATCTATTTCATCGAGCATAAACAGAGGATTAACGACTTTAGCTTTTTTCATTGTCTGCAGGATGCGGCCTGGCAGAGCGCCCAAGTAAGTTCGGCGGTGACCGCGAATCTCGGCTTCATCGTGCACACCACCGAGGGAAAGCCTGACAAATTTGCGTTCCATTGCTTCAGCAATTGAGCGCCCAAGTGAGGTTTTGCCAGTGCCTGGGGCACCCACAAAGCACAGGATGGGTTGGCGGTTACGGCGGGGTTTAAGGCTGCGCACCGCCAGGTATTCCAGAATGCGATCTTTCGCTTTTTTGAGCGCGTGATGATTAGCCTCAAGCACTTCCCGTGCATGCTGAATGTCGAGGTTGTCGGTGGTTTCTTCTGTCCAGGGCAAGTCGAGCAACCAGTGTAAGTAAGTTTGCACCATTCCGCTTTCTGGGGAGAGTGCCGGCATGCTCTTTAAACGCTCAAGTTCCTTGGTGGCGGCTTCTTTGGTTTCTGCAGGCAGTTTTAGGGCGTCCAATTGATCTTGTAAGGAAGCTATCTCGGGGTCACTGGATTTACCGTCGTTCAATTCCTTTTGTAATTTACTTATTTGTTCGCGAAGGTACATTTCGCGTTGTGACTTGTCCAGTTCCGATTGAACCTGTTTATGGATGGTCGCTTCGAGTTTGAGTAACTTGACTTCACCTTCAAGCATGCGATGCACCAGGCGCAGTCGCTCAACCCCGTTGGTTTCGAGCAGGATGGCAAGACGCTGGATCGGACGTATATCGATCGATGCAGCCGCAAGGTCGGCTAACTCACCGGGTTTTTCAGTGTTAAAGGCGAATTGGGTCGTATCGCCTTGAATTGTTTCTGAGAAACTCATGTAGGTTTCCAGAGAGTGATTGACGGCGCGCATCAGAGCTTTCACTTCGTTTGAACGCGATGCAGCCTCTGGGATGATAGATACCTCTGCCATGGCGATGTCCGCTTCAAGGTAGATTTTGTGGATTTGAACTCGCCGACGGCATTGCACAAGCACGATGCGCGATTCCCCTTCGCGTTCACCCAAGTGTCCGACCGCAAATTCAATGCCGACAGACAGGAAGTTGCTGGCATCAACGGTAGGGTTATTGGGGTCTTCGTAGACACCAATCATGGTGGTCTTGTCTTGATACGCTTGGGTAATGCTGACGTAGGCTGGCGTGCCAAAGTCAAAACTGAGAGGGGTAATTGAACCAGGGAAAACAACTGAATCCTGCATGAAAATTACCGGTGCCTTGAAGTTATGACCGCGCGAAGCGCGACGATTGGGAACCTGATTCAGGTTGTCGATGCTCTTCAGCCGTGGATCGCCAAATTTAGTGTCCAGATTAAATTGAAAAGGAAAAAAAGTGTCTTGTTCCATGTAACCTCTTAGGTGGTGATATTACCACATAGCAGGGTTGAATTTCGCAAGCCCAAGCTTTTAAGGATCTCACGACCCGCTGAGGCAATGAACATACTGCCGCTGACGATGATGCCTTTTGAGTCGCCAGCCAATTCCAAGGCTTTCGCTATCGCTGCTTCAGCGGGGGTAATTGCTATGACTTGCACGCCGTAGGGCTTAATCAATAGTCTTAGCTCACCTGCATCCTTGGCGCGGGGGTGGAGAGACTGGGTGGTAATGACACTCTCGACCCTTGGCAGGATACCTTCGAGCATGGCTTGCATTTGCTTGTCTGCAGAGGCCCCAAAAACGAGTATGAAGGGTAATTTTGGAAAATACTCATCGAGAGTTGCGCGTAGCCGCTGCATTGAATCACCATTGTGGGCGGAATCAAGAACGATGGGAGGGCATTGGCGGATGATCTCGAAGCGGGTTGGCCAATCGACCCGAGCGAAACCTTCTTTGACAATCTTTCG
>JBASOE010000116.1:0-6997 GCA_049657925.1 Anaerolineaceae bacterium | reverse complement strand
AAGAGCTTGCGAGGACGGGATCGACTGCGAACCCTTACGAAGGATCTGGTAGTTTGCTTTCAAAAGGCCAGATCCTTCGCACTGCGTGCTCTGGATGACACAGGGAGGCTCGCCTCGGAATGACACGTGGGGAGCGTCGCTCCGCCCTCGGTTGACACTCGTACAGTCTTCCTGAATTCCCCGCCCGTGCCCGCCGAGAATCGGATGGGTATCGTTGCGAGCGTGCGAAGCAATCTCAGAGTTAATCCGCCATTGCGAGCGTGCGAAGCAATCTCGCAGTTTCTATTCGTCATGACATAGTTGGGCAAACTTATAGTTGAAAGTAAAAAGTCACGACTAAATTTCCGTCGTTGCGAGCATGCGAAGCAACCTCGTAGTTTCTTTTCGACATGGCAGGGGAACGAAACCCGTCATTGCGAGCGTGCGAAGCAACCTCGTAGTTCCTCCCGCCTGTACTCGCCGAGAATCGGACGGGTATCACTGCGAACGAAGTGAAGCAATCTCTCTGTTCACCGTCGGTGTCCTCACCGTGCGCGGAACGTGACCTATAAGCCTCCGATGTTGCCTTTTAACTCGAGAGCATCCCCAACTTGACTTCGTAGGGTGGGTTGACCCGCATAAGACCTAAGCCCACTATATAGCCGACCGGGTCAACCCACCATTACACTGCCATTGAATATTCTTTCGCTGAGACCTTTACGATCGGGATTTGTTAACATTTACACCCAATTCGGCCGAAAATCTATTTAGACGATAAAATAATCTCTGTAATCATCTTCAGCCACTTGTGGGAGTTTTTATGCTGACTTGGACCGAAATCGAAACCCGTGCCGCCGCCTTCCAGAAAACATGGCGCGAAACACTTGGCGCAGAAAAACAGGACAATCAAGAATTAATCGCCGATTTTCTATCCGCCTTCGGTGTGGATTGGCGCATCGGCCTCCCCCAGCACCAGGTCTTCCTTCCCAACGGCACCCTCAACTATATCGATTATCTTTTGCCTGGCCAAATCATGATCAAGATGAATGTGTTTGGTATAAAAGGTTAGCCTTGGTATTCAGGAGACCAGCATGATCAGATACCGATCGAACAAAAGACTGCCTATCTAAATATCAATGGAGGATAAATGAGCATGGTGTCAAATATGAATGGCAAGATATCAATCTCATTCCGATTATAATCATTATCAATCATGACATTATTACAAGAGCCAATACCATTTGAACATCAGGCAATTCATCCAAGTTTCGAACAAAATGAGAATATTGCTATTTACTCTGGTGATGCGGTTGACTTCCTGAAAACAATACCTAATGAGACATTCCAATTAATAATTACCTCTCCGCCATATAACATCGGAAAGGAATACGAAAGGAAAGTCAAATTAGAGGATTACATTGAACAACAAGCAATAATTATTAAGGAGTGTGTTCGCACCTTAAATGATACGGGCAGCATTTGTTGGCAGACAGGAAACTTTGTTGAAAATGGTTCAATTATTCCTTTAGATATTGTTATCTACCCCATTTTTGAAAAATTAGGATTAAAACTACGAAATCGGATAATTTGGCACTTTGAACATGGACTACACAGTAGTAGAAGGCTGTCTGGTCGCTATGAAACTATCCTATGGTTTACAAAAACTGAAAATTATGTTTTTAACTTAGACCCCATCCGTGTCCCTCAAAAGTATCCTAACAAGAAACATTTTAAAGGTCCCAATATTGGCAAACTTAGTGGGAACCCATTAGGTAAAAATCCTGGAGATGTTTGGAACATACCAAACGTCAAGAACAATCATGTCGAAAAATTGGATCACCCTTGTCAATTTCCAGTTGAACTAATCGAGAGGTTTGTTCTCTCATTAACCGATGAAGGAGATTGGGTATTCGACCCATTTTTAGGTACTGGCACTACAGTGGTAGCTGCGATTAAAAACCATCGAAAAGGGGCAGGCAGTGAAATATTGCAGAAGTATGTTGATATTTCATTAGGTCGCGTGCAACAAGAAATAGCAGGGGTCTTGCGTACAAGACCGATGGACAAACCAATTTATATACCACCTTCATAGCTTTATTCGGAGTGAATTTATCATGAAACTGATTGAAGTCTATTCTCACTTGAATGGTTTGGAATACCTATTAGTTCATAAACCTGAACTTTGGAATGAATTACTTGAAGTGATTAGCTCAGTCGATGCAATTAGTCTTCGCACGAAGATATCAAAAGAAATAAGAATGTCTGGGAAACCACTTTATAGTCCAAAAGATATTAACAAAGCCTTCAAGAAATTAATAAGTGAACGCGAATGGGATGAAAGTCGCGTAAGTTATTGGGTGACCAGAAGTGAAAAACTTATCAGAAAGACGCTTCTGTTGTCGCCAGCTGAGCAAAAGGCAGAGATTGAGGCAGAAGGCGAGGAAGCGATAAGGAGCTATAACCAAACTGATTTCGTAAAGGATCGAGTCGCTATTGAGGTCCAATTTGGTAAATATGCTTTTGTGGCATACGATCTCTTTGTAAAGCATCTTGCGTTTTATGTCAGCGACCATATCGATGTTGGTATTGAAATTCTACCCATGAAATCTATGCAAAAAGATATGAGTTCTGGACCTTCATACTATGAAGGTGAACTCTATAACGTCATTCGACAGGGACGGGGTGTTCCTGCAGTGCCGTTAGTAATTATGGGTATCGCTCCGTAATTTTAATTTCCGGTTTTGGGTTATGGTCTGCAGGCAGTCCGTTTTTCGCAAGCTCACCAACCCTCGATAAAGAAGTCATGCAAAATAAAATAATGCACAAAAATAATTACAAAAATAATAATAATGCAGTTGTTACTTCATGTAATATAATGTAAACATGCCAGACAGGGTGAACATTAAGCCAGGGTTGTTTGAATGGGCAATTAGTGAATCTCAATTGCCATTTGATGTGATTAAAGCAAAATTCCCTTTGATCAATGAATGGATTGATAACACAAAATCTCCAACCTTTAATCAGTTGAACGAGTTGGCAAATTTTCTTCATGTTCCATTTGGATACTTGTTTTTAGATGAACCGCCATTGAAGGAAGAACTTTATGCTGAATTTCGTGCAATCGCAAATAAAAAACCCTTGATGAGCAAGAATCTCGAAGACACGCTCTACGAGATGTCATTAAGACAAAATTGGATGTCCGACTACCGTGAAAGCCAAGGATGGGATCCGCTTCCAATTGTTGGAACATTCGATGAATTCACTATAAGTGAAATTACTCAATTTATCTATAAGAACTTAGGGGTTGTAAATTACTGGGGTGAGAAGGCTAGAACATATAGAGATTCTTTTGTCTTACTTAAAAGAAAGTTAGAAGAATTGGGCGTCCTCATTATGCAAAACAGCATAGTTGGGACCAATACGCACAGGAAATTAGATGTTCATGAATTTAGAGGTTTTGTTCTCTTAGATCGATACGCTCCTCTTATCTTTGTTAATAGTAACGATTCAATAGGCGGGAAAATCTTTACCCTGATGCACGAGTTTGTTCACATTTTATTGGGAGATGATGACATCTTCGATAAGGAGGAAGAGTTAGAATCTAGACGTTCAGAAGAGAGAATGATTAACCGCATCGCTTCAAATGCGTTGATTCCTGATTCGTTCATTGAAAAGTTGTCGTTCTTCAGTGACCAGAGAACCAAACAGATAAACGATGCTGCGAAACAGTTGAAAGTAAGCCCTCTAAGTCTCGCAATACGATTGGTCGAAAGTGGAAAGATATCTCAAACAGACCTTGAGTTGATTAAACTAGAATCCTACGAGAATTACGAAAATTTTACAGGGAAATCAGATACTGGAAAGCCGGATTTTTTTGTTGTATTCAACAGCAAGGTCAGCCAGCCTTTCTCAGATGCGGTAATTAGTCAGACTTTGTCAGGTGAGATTAGTTTTACTTATGCTTATAAGTTGTTGGGTATAAGGGGTAAAACATTTGATAAATTCAAGGATATCGTTTTGAGTCATGAGTGATAAGTTTTTATTAGATTCTAGTATTTTAATCTCGGCTAGTAAAGCTTATTTTCCCTTCGATATTGCCCCGAGTTTTTGGAATCAATTAGTAGAAAAAGGTTTGTCTGGAATGGTTGTTTTTTCTGATGAAGTAAAAAAAGAAATCTATAAACAACAAGATGAACTGACGAATTGGTTAACTGCAAATGAAGAAAATTTTCAAGAAATTAAATCCTCCGACTCAAAAGTTGTGAATTGCTACAGTGATGTAATCAACTCTGTGGCTAAAGATCAAATATACAGAGAAACTGCAAAAAGGGAATTTGCCATGGTTGCTGATTCCTGGTTGATCGCAACTGCCATAGCGTATGGACTTGTAGTAGTTACAAATGAAACCTATGAGGAAGCATGTAAGAAGAGTGTAAAAATACCGAATGTATGTAAAGTGCATCAAGTAAAATGTATTGACCTTATGCAATTCCTGAGAACCACAGGTTTTTTATTCCCATAGAACACTTAGCCATATAAAATGTGGCGTATAGCTAAATCCTTTCTTCCTTCATGGTATTGATGGCTCCTAACCGAGGAGTTCTGATTGTACCGGTCTACTGATCGAGCACAGATGGCCGCTTAAAATCTTTGTCTCCCCGATTTTACTTGAATAATTAGCACATAAATGCTATTACAGAGACGCTAAGATCAAATATCAAGCCGTACTTTAACATGCCAATATAAATCATTGCCTGCATACACACTAAATAGGGGTAAATGAAGTAATTCTGCCTGCCCCAACGAAGTCGGGGATTTATTTCTCGTTGAAACCTCTCAAAATCGGAGTAAACTTGCCTGTGATACCAGGGTAAATTACCCGGTAATTACAATCCCCTCCACCGTGTACCCACAAAACAGGGGTAAATGGGGTAAAACCCTCGTTGAAAGCCCTCAAAACAGGGGTAAATCCAGGGTAAATCCGGTTAAATCGGCTTTTTGTGAGACCTTGCTTGGGGGAGGGTTCACCCCAACGAAATCGGGGTGAAATGGGGGAGACGGTCTTTTGAGAAGAAAGATGACCACTGGGCGACCCCGACTATCTTTACCCGTCCGTTTCTCGGTGGGCACCCCCGCTTCGCGAGGGCAGGCAGGTGGGCGGCTACAGAGAGCTCGCCCCTACAAAGCCGTTTTTCTCCGCGAGAAAGCGAATGGCCGATCCAAGCCGGAAAGGTGGGCAATATTGTATAATGACCCTGTCACAATAAGTCATTCAAGGAGACCCCATGTCTGGACCACGTGAAGTTCATTCCCCCATCGGCACGACCTTAACTTGCAAAAACTGGCTGATCGAGGCCCCTTTCCGCATGCTGCAAAACAACCTCGACCCCGCCGTGGCGGAAAGGCCGGATGACCTCGTGGTCTACGGTGGCAGGGGGCAGGCAGTGCGCTCCTGGGAGGCATTCGACGCCATCCTGGCATCCCTTCGCGATCTGAACCCAGACGAGACCCTGCTGGTGCAATCCGGCAAACCCGTGGGCATCTTCCGCACCCACGAAGACGCCCCGCGCGTGCTGATCGCCAACAGCAACCTTGTACCGCATTGGGCCACGCAGGCGCACTTCGACGAACTGGCCGCCAAGGGCTTGATCATGTATGGGCAAATGACCGCCGGCTCGTGGATCTACATCGGCACACAGGGCATCCTGCAGGGCACCTACGAGACCTTTGGAGCTTTAGCCCACAAAAAGGGCTGGCCTTCCCTGAAGGGCAAGTTTGTACTGACCGCTGGTTTGGGCGGGATGGGCGGTGCGCAACCGATGGCCATCACCATGAACGAAGGTGTGGCACTGGTGGTGGAGGCCGACCCTGAACGAGCCAAGAAGCGCCTCGACATTGGCTATGTGGATGTGGTGGTGGACACGCTCGAGGAGGCCATGAGCATCGTGGATGAAAACCTCGACGCCAAAACCCCCAAATCGATCGGTCTGATCGGCAACGCCGCCGACATTTTCAGCGAACTGGTGCTCCGCGGGGTCATCCCGGATGTGGTCACTGACCAAACCAGCGCGCATGATCCGCTTTCTTACATCCCCACTGGTTACAGTGCTGTCGAAGCGACCAAGTTACGCTACGCCGACCCATTGAGCTATCAAAAACTGGCCTGCCAGAGCATGGCAAAGCACGTGCAGGCCATGCTCGACTTCCAAAAGCTAGGCGCGGAGGTGTTTGACTACGGCAACAACATCCGCCAACGTGCTTTTGACGAGGGCGTGCTGAATGCGTTTGACTTCCCCGGCTTCGTGCCGGCTTACATCCGACCGCTGTTCTGCGAAGGCAAGGGCCCTTTCAGGTGGGTGGCGCTTTCGGGCGACCCTGAGGATATTTACCGCACGGATGAGTGTATCGCCGAGCTCTTCCCTGAGAACGAACACGTGCTGCGCTGGCTGAAAATGGCTCGCGAACAGGTGCCTTTCCAGGGGCTGCCTGCGCGCATCTGCTGGTTGGGCTATGGTGAGCGCGCCAAGGCCGGGCTGGCTTTCAACGAGTTGGTGCGTAAGGGCATCGTCTCCGCGCCGCTGGTAATCGGGCGCGACCACCTGGATTGCGGTTCGGTCGCTTCGCCCAATCGTGAAACCGAAGGCATGCTGGACGGCACCGACGCGGTGAGCGACTGGCCAATTCTGAATGCCCTGCTCAATACCGCCAACGGTGCCACCTGGGTGTCGTTTCATCACGGCGGAGGGGTGGGGATTGGTTTCAGCCAACACGCCGGACAGGTCATCGTAGCCGACGGCACCCCCGAGGCTGCCAAACGCCTCGAGCGTGTTTTGACCGGTGACCCCGGTATGGGCGTCATCAGGCACGTGGACGCGGGTTACCCGGCAGCGGTTCAGTTTGCCAACGAGCATGGCGTGAAGATCCCCATGCGCAGGAAGGAGTAGCGTATGAAAGCTCGCAGGCTGGTTTTCTTCTTCGTCGCCATTCTGATCGGTTTGGGGGCCGGGCTGGCCTTTGG
>JBASOE010000115.1:0-3371 GCA_049657925.1 Anaerolineaceae bacterium | reverse complement strand
CCGCTCGTTCCGTAGCCTACGACAACATGGTCACTGGTCTGGTTTATGCGGGAACCTGGAACTCACCCAGTGCTTACCGTAGTGACTATGCTGGTAGAGACTGGGTGTCGATCCGACCAAATAACGTAACAAACGAAGTCAAGACCATGAAGGTTGTCCTGGTACCTTTTGGAGGCACTTATAAACAGGTGCTCCTTGCCACACGCGATAACGGCATCCTTTCCTCAATTGATCGGGGGTTCAGTTGGTCAAGAAAAGGACCAGGGGACATTTTCATCAATGATATTGGGGTTGCTGATAATGCTTTCCAATACTGGTTTGCTGCTGCCCAAGACCTGGGAGTCTATCGCAGCGTCAATGCTGGGAGCACCTGGACCAATAGCCGCAACAACTTCACCAATGTCACGATCACGGGGTCTGTCGAATCGATCACTCAACCGGGACGCATTTTGGTTTCTACGATCGGGCAGGGAGTGTTGATATATGATGGCGAAACCTGGATCGAACTCAATGACGGCTTGAGGGATAAGAATGTGACTTCCCTTAACAACCATGAGAAGAGAACTTTCGCCACCACGACTGAGGGTCTTTATGAACTGATTGATGCGGTTTGGCAACCGATTGCCCTGCCAGAGTCAAAAACATCGAATGTGGGTCGATATCTGGCGGAAGTTAGCAAACAAACCTTATTGCAGGAAGAATTGGTCATTGAAGCTGCTCAGGAACAATCCTTGTCGATTGAAGCAATGGCTGAACCGAGTTATCCAATCGCTCTGATTTCTTTCGCGGAATTAAACGGAGCATATTACGGCGGAACGGCTGGGCTTGGATTGTGGTGCGGAGGCGGTGGAAATTGGTTGCTGTGCGGTTTTGAGTCTGAAAATGTAACCGTGCTCAAACCACTCTCAGATGGTTCCGGAGTGGGTGCGGTGGTATGTGACAACGCTGATAATTGTCGAATTGAGCTCAATCAGGGTAGTGAGTGGCGTAAAGTCGACTTGACAGACTCTGTGGGCAAAATCAATGATTTTATTGAAGTCAACGGCTTCATTTGGTTGGCGACCGAAAGCGGTCTATATTTGAATGCGCCTGGTGTGGGTCTGACAAGAATTCCCCCTGTCAGCGGTGAGATATATTCAATTGCAAGCAGCAACCCGATGGGTTGTATTACTGCAGTGACGGGGATCGGCAGTGTTTACACTTCGATGGATTGTGGATCGACCTGGAACCAGACTGCCATCGGTGGGAGGGACGATGTTATCAAGGTCATCATCTCGGATCCGCAACAGTCTGGGCATTGGTTTGCAGGTACTTTGCGCTCCGGAGTTTACCAATTTAGCGTTAATCAATAGTTGTCACAAGTGTCAATCTTCCCATTTTCATCGGTTAAAATCAGGGATGGAGCTTAACCATGCTAATTGTCCTCTCTGATCTCCACTTTGCTGAATCAAATTCCTACAATCTTGGGGACAAACAATACGACCACAATTTGCCCTCAACGGTCTATAAATCATATTTTCGCGAAATTGCTGATCTGATTCGTGAAGATCTCATCGAACATGTCGATATCGTCCTGGCAGGGGATATCTTCGAACTCAACCGTTCCACTTTTTGGTTCAAGGACTCGCTTCGGCCGTATGTAAATAACAACGCGGTTGAACCTGGGGGACCGTTGGAGAATCGCATCATTGAAATCATTGATGCGATTGCCGAGGATTACCGTGTGTCTGAGACACTGGCCCTTTTCCGAAATTTATCAAGGTTGTTTGGCAAACCGGTAACTCTTAATTACATCCCAGGTAACCACGATCGCCTGGGTAATGCAAGCGCTCGAATCAGGCGCAGAATTCGCAGTTACCTAGGCATGGAAGATTCGGATCTGGCATTCCCAAACCAATATGTGCATATCGTCAATGGGGCAGCGATGGTTCTGGTGAGGCATGGACATGAATATGATCGGGCTAACTTTAGCCTGAACACGGAGCTCTTGCCGGTTATTCCGACATTCATCGCCAAAGAAGCCTATGATGTACCAGTCATAGGTGACATCATGACGCTTGAAATCGCCACAAAAATTCCGCAAGCCTTCAAAGAGTATTACTCCATCGAAACCATTATGGGAGTTGAGGCACTAAACTCTATTTACCAACGACTTAATGATTTTGATAATGTAAGACCTACCAGTGCATTGATGAGTTTTCTTTTCTCTACTCCTGGATTATCTCAGAAGGAAGTCTGGCGATTCATTGAACCAGTTTTCATTAAAGCGCTCAATGATATTGCCATTGACCCATCCATGGCAGATAGACTGGTGGAATTTGGAGGATTAGTTGGCTTTGCAGCGAGTATCTTGAGGTTTGTTCTTAAAACGCGTTTATGGCGCAAAGGCATACCGTTTTGGCTTGCGAAAAGCCTGATCCGACCAGCCTTCGCCAAGACCAATCTGGGACCACAGACTAAACTGATCAGCCGTGAGGAATGCCTTCAACCCGGCAATTCCGGGGTGGTGGCAATCGTTGCGGGGCACACCCATGATCCTGTTGTTGAACTTCTGAAATCTGAAAAAGGCCAGGAGCACTACTACATCAACGACGGAACTTTCCGTAACGTAATTACCTCCTCCCCAGACATGAAGCAATTCGGCCGCGTCCGCTCCAAAGCACGTGTACTAATTTTTGAGCCAGGTGAACGCAACCCTGAATACGTCCGCCCGACTGGCTGGTCGTTCGATTTCATGGCTAAATACGGTTACGGATCCGATCCTGACGAATCTGCCCCCCTACCTTAGAAGCCCCAGCCAACTTAAAAGAGAACTGCATAATCTTGTATCGATCATGCAGTTGTGTGTCGCGTATTGTTTAAAAAATTCGGCCCTTGTTTGGGTTGGGAGCGCCATCAGGACTGAGCTCGCCCTTACGCAATGCAAGTACTAGATCTTCACGATGCAAGGCGCGTTTGCGGTCAATTTCGACCATCTTGGCTTTATCATCCGAGAGTTTTCGCAAAGCTTCGGTCCAGGAAGCGCTTGAAACCGGGGTGTGGTTGACGCGCCAGCGTTCGACTTTAACTGCCAGATCGTCTTCGTTGACCAATACCTCGCGTTCCCGAGTGACGGTAACACTATTCGCCAGAAATTCAAAGGTTTCAGTCTTGTATTCCGGTTTGATCGGGCAGATTTGCATGCACGCGCCGCATTTGATGCAGTAGTAATCTGCGAGGACAAGTTCATAGCTCATCGCTGGTAGTTCATCGCTAAGAGGAGAATCAGGTGTTAGGTCGTAGGTGGTAGGTGATAAAGAAACTTCATCAGAATCACTAAGAGATTGCCGCGCTTCGCTCGCAATGACGGGGGGTACTTCTTTGATGTGCAG
>JBASOE010000114.1:0-11055 GCA_049657925.1 Anaerolineaceae bacterium | reverse complement strand
TCATCCCATCATCGCTGCCTGTCGATCTCGTATTCCATCCCGTCATCGCTCTTTTGCGTGGCGATCTCGTAGTCTGGCGATTGGTGAACGAGATTCAGAGCATCCGAATTAGCTCGTCTAATCAATTACGAGATTGCTTCACTGCGTTCGCAAGGACGAAAAATTGGTCATTACGGACTGCTGTCCTTGGTGATCTTGCAATCCATTCCGTCATCGCCTATTCGGTCTCAGTTCGGTTACCATCTTGTTTTCCCCTTAAGTCTAATGGAGCTGGGAGGGTCAAGAACTTTTAGAAGCAGTTTTTTTGTCCTTCGGCAGGAAGAGTAACACGGGCAAACCGAGCAGCAGGATAATTGCGCTGAGGCTGAAAGTAAATTCAAGGCTGCGCAGATCGGCGAGGCGGCCGATGATGACGGAGGCCAGCGCCATCAGCAGGAAGTTGACCATCATGTAGATGCCGCTGACAATGGAGCGATCCTTGGGGTAGGCTTCGAGCACCAAAGCCAAAAGCACAGGCATGATGGAAAGACCAAAGAAGCCAATCAGGGCCAGCAAAACGATCTGCAACCACATCGATTCAGCTCGCAGGAACAGGAGCATCAGCGCAGGCGTGGTCAGGAAAGACATCGCCAAAAAGGGTTTGCGCCCGAATTTGTCGCTGAGAGAGCCAGCGAAGATCGAGCCCACCACCCCCGCGGCACCAACGATGCTGAAGGACGTACCAGCGAACCACAGGCTGGCTCCCTGAGTGGTCATGAGGGTGGGCAGGAAGGTGGTCAGTGAAATGTGCATCATGGAACGGAACAGCACCAGGATCGAGGCTGGCAGGAGTACCTTGGTCAGACTGCCCAGCTTGGAGCGCCAATCCACTTTTAGGCTTGATCGTTCTGTAACGGTAGTTACCTCTTTCAAGCGGAACCATAAAAACACGCTTGTCAGGATGCCTACCAGCGATAGCACAGGCAGCCAACGCAGGGTCAGTACACCTAAAACGCTGACGAGCAGCAGTGGACCCATGGAATAGCCCAGTTCGCCGCCCACCATCCAGAAACTCATACCTTTGCCGAGTTTGGAGCCAGAATAGCGCCCACTCATCACAGGGCCGAGGACGTGCAGGGCGGATGAACTGAGACCCGCGAGCAGCAATAGCGGGATCATCGCAGCGATGGAAGGGGAGACACCTAATAATGTCATACAGATGGCAGTGACCGCCGGGGCGAAGGCAACTGCGTTGCGCAGGTTACGCTTGTCAGCGATGTAGCCAATCAAAGGCTGTGTCAGGGCGGGCAGTTGGATGACCAGGTTCAAACCGCCGGCCATGGTGTTGGTCATGGAGAATTTCTCGATCAACAGCGGTAAAAGTGCAGGAAAGAAGGAAGAGAAGGTGTCGTGGACGCTGTGCGCGACCGCTACCAGCGCGGCACCGTCGGCGTGGAACTCTTCCTCGATTAAACCGACCTCACTTTTTTCGAGTGAGGTCGGGTCAAGTTCTTCAACCACTACTGGAATGAGATCGTTGGTTTGCATCTGCGCAATTCTAATCCCAAACAGACTCTCGGAGAGAAAAAGTCGTATTTGTTGGGGAATTAATTAGCGGGTTAGGTGAGACTCAAAACTGATGTGACCGTGGGATGCTCAAGATAGATCATCAGAGTTTTTATGGGCGTTTCTATTCAGATTCGATACCAACAGCCAGGTGGTGACCGTGAGAGCGATTACGAAAACCAGAGCGTAAAGCGCGTTCATGACGAAGGCGATGTAAAGCGCCACACCTACTAAGATCAGTCGGAGAGTTCGACCAGTCATTACATTCGGGAGCTGTGTCAACGGGAATTCGCTATCGGGTTGGTTCGAGCCAGCCTGTTTCTGGAGTGATCGAAAGGAAAGCCAGGCAAATATAGCACCCAATGCAGCCCAGAGCAGGCTGATTAGTATCTTGGTCAGGACAGATGTCATTGTCGTTTCCTTTAATATAATAAAGTTCTCTTGAACCTCTGAGAGCATAACGATGGCAAGATGGTCAGGTTCAATATACTGGTTTGGTATCAGATTGTCCAGTGACATCGTTTGCATTTGTTTCAGCCTGACTGTGTTTTCTCATTTTCCTTTGGATGTGGTTTAAATCAGCTGGTTTCAGCAGGCGCAGGCAAATGAAAAGTCACCCATGAAAGTAATGACAAATTATCATATAATTTCAGATAACAATCCAACTATACAAAAAGAAGGCGGCCATGTCCAAGAAACCTGTCATGCAGATTGCTTTATGTGTCGTTTTTATCCTTTCTTTGGTTTTACCCGCGATTCCTGCTCGGGCAGCCGAACTCCAATCCTCATCTCCAACTATTGACGGCATTGTAGACCCCGAATACGGTCCAGCGGTGGCAACTGACCCAACCGGTGATTCACAGGGAGGAGACCCAGTTGATTTGACCAATCTGTGGGTAACCGAAGATGCTATCCACCTGTTTATTGCTTTTGAAGTCAACACCGACTTCACTGCCAATAACTGGGGGAAATACGTCCTTTATGTGGACACAAGCGGTGATGTTTCCGGCGCTTCCGTTGACGGTTGGGGACGCTCGGTGACAGTTGCCGATCCGCACAGACCTGAGTTTGCAGTTTATACCTATATGGATTCTGGCACCTATGGACCGGAAGACACTCAACTCTGGGCTTGGGATGGAACCAGCTGGGCGCAGACTGGCACCGTTGAAGCTGCTGCTTCATTGAGTGGGACAACCTCGATGGTTGAGTGGTCCATCCCGAAAACCAGTTTAGGCACCCCAGATCGTTTATGGGTTGAGGTGTGGAGCACGGGTGGGGGTGGTACGGATAATGCCCAAGATACACTCAACTTCCCGTCCAACGACTGGCAAGCGACGGATTGGGGATCTCCTGCTACCCTGTCGGTTTCCACACCTATCGTCCTGGTGGATGGAAACATTGACCCCGTTTATGGATTTCCCATCGCAACTGATCCATCTGGAGACGGCAATGGCAACGCCAATATGGACCTGCTTAACCTCTATGTCTCTGAAGACGCCAGCCAATACTACTTCGCTTATTCAATCAACGCGGATATTTCCGCAGCGAATTGGGGAAAATACATTCTCTATATTGACACTACCAATAGCACTACCGGAGCACCTTCAGATGCCTGGGGTCGCAATGTAGTAGTCAATGACCCCCATAAACCAGAATTTGGCCTCTATAGTTATTTAGGCGATGGCACCTATGGGATCGAGGACACCCAATTTTGGGCTTGGGATGGATCTGCTTGGGGGCAGACCAGTGGTGTGAATGAAGCCGCCCTTGGCATAGGTACGATCTCACTGATTGAATGGGCAGTGGAAAAAAACCGGTTAGGCAACCCGGATACCCTCTGGTTGGAAGTATGGGACACTGGCGGGGGAGGAGCTGACAACGCTCAGGATGCGATCAATGACCCTGCGGATGATTGGAACGCAACTGACTGGGCAACTCAGTCAGTTTTAAGCAACTCCACGCAGTTCCCTAAGGCGACCGAACCCCCGGTTGCCAGCCATGACAACAATGTCTGGTGGACTCAACTTGGCCATGACAGTCGTGACACGCTTTACCGCAATCCGGGCGGACCGGTGACTACCGATGTTCCAGTAACATTGCGCTTGCGTGCTGCGCAGGGCGACCTGACCGAGGCTAAGCTGCGCCTCTACAACGACCGCACCAACGTCCAATCGATGTTACCGATGTCGATCACCTACAGCGATGGCACTTACGACTGGTGGGAAGTTCAAGTTCCCGTCAGCGCAGACCCGACGGTCTATTGGTACTGCTTTGTCGTCACTGACGGTACCGACACGGATTATTACGAGGATGACGCGGCCCGCACCATGGGCTGGGGACAGGCATTCGATGAAAGTCCGGACTATTCCTATCAGCTGACCGTTTACGATCCCGACTTCCAGACGCCCGACTGGATCAAGAACGCTGTGGTTTACCAGGTCTTCCCCGACCGGTTCCGCGATGGGAACGAGACCAACAACAAGCCTGCTGGCACGTTCTTCTATAACGAGCCGGGTGGAACGGTCTATCGCTCGTTGGGCACCAATTGGAATGAGCCCATTTGTGATCCACGCGGGACGGACGGATGCGCTGGAACCTACAGCAAGAACTTCTATGGTGGTGACTTGCAGGGGTTGATCGATAAACTCGATTACCTGCAGAATTTGGGTGTCACAGCTATTTACCTGAATCCAATCTTTGACTCCCCCTCCAATCATGGTTACGACACCACCGATTACATGGCAATCAACCCCATGTTTGGCGACGCGACCCTTTTCAATACTCTTGCCGCTGAAATTAATACTCGTGGCATGCACTTGATTCTGGACGGCGTTTTCAACCACGTCTCGTCCGACAGCATCTACTTCGATCGCTACGAAAATTTTGGAGAGCTCGGTGCTTGCGAGAGCATCGACTCGCCTTACCGCTCCTGGTTCTACTTCACCGATGTGGCTGCAGGCAGCGGTCCCTGTGTGGGCAGTGATGGCACGCCTGGAGGCGCCACGTATGAATCCTGGTGGGGTTATGACAGCCTGCCCAAGATGGACTCAACCAACCCAGAAGTCAGAGCTCTGATATGGGAAAACACGATTCCAACTGACACCGTGGCTGGCTACTACATGCAAAGTGCTGATGGCTGGCGACTAGATGTCGGAGCGGATGTGGACTCGGGCACGACTGGCGACCCAACCAATGATTACTGGGAAGGATTCCGCAACACGGTCAAATCCGTCAACCCCGATGGCTACATCACTGGCGAGGAGTGGGGCATTGCCAACTCCTGGCTGTTGGGCGGCGAATGGGACGCGGTGATGAATTACCAGTTCAGCTCCGCCGTGTTGTCACTCTGGCGCGATGAAGTATTCAGCGATAACGACCATAACGCAGGCTCGTCTGCTGGCTTGCTGGCACCCCTGAGCCCAGAACAGTTTGATGAGCGAATGCAAAATCTGTTTGAGCGCTACAACCCGGAAGCGTTGCAAGCCATGCTCAACTTGTTTGGCAGCCACGACACCAGCCGGGCACTGTTCATGTTGGATCAAAACACGGATCTGAACGATCCAACGCTTTACGCTAATCCGGCTTACGATTGGAGCGATGCCATCAACCGCCTGAAAGGCGCGGTGGCAGTGCAGATGACCATGCCCGGCGCACCAACCATCTACTACGGCGATGAGGTGGGTTTGGTCGGCCCTATGGCATATGGTGGCGGAAAATGGGAGGATGACCCCTACAACCGCCAACCTTACCCGTGGTTGGACGAAACTGGCACACCGTTCTATACCCACCTGCAGACACAAGCTGCCCAAGATGATATCTACAACTACTACTCAACGCTGACCACTGCCCGCAACGCACACCCCGCCTTGCGCACTGGCGACTAATTTACATTGTTGGTCGACAATGAAAACTTGCTTTACGCTTACGGCAGGAACCTGCCTGGCATTGACGCAGCGGTGGTCGTGTTGAACCGCAGCGTGAGCACTCAGCAAGTTACGCTCGATGTGGCGGGTTATATACCGTTTGGGACAAGCTTTACTGATGTGTTGAGCACATCAACTTACACCATCACGCCTACAGGCATGCTGGAAAGTGTCTCGGTGCCAGCCAACGGCAGCGCTGTGCTTGTGGCAACTACTCCCATTGCACCTTTACCTGTTGGGGTCATCGACCTGGCGGTGGATTACGCAACTGCAACGACCGTAGGGTTGTCATGGACGGCAACCACCGGAGCGGATACCTACCTGGTCTATCGTAGCAATTTGTCCGGTGGTGGGCATTCGTTCATGGGTGAGACCAACACTAACAATTACACTGATACTGGACTAACCCCAGGACAACGGGTCTACTACCTTGTTTATGCAAAGTCAACCACCACCGGATTGGTTAGCTCGGTCTCCAACGAAGTGAGTGCAATGCCAGCCTATACGATAGATTGGGCGAACCTGCAGTGGCCTTATACCATCACACACACGATTGGTATTACGCCAACAGAGAACATTTACGGACAGGTAACTATTGATGGGGTTACCTCCCTGCCTGGTGCCACGCCTACGCTGATCGCCCAGGTTGGTTTTGGACCGGATGGCAGCCTCCCTGAAGGTAATGCAGCTTGGGTATGGTCAGACGCGGTCTTCAACGCACAGTCTGGCAGCAATGATGAATTCGTAGGAAATCTGTTACCCGAGCAAATTGGCATCTACCATTACGCTTTTCGATACACAACCACCGCTGGTGAAAGCTGGTATTATGCCGACAAAGACGGCGGCACTTACACATTGGACCAAGCCGGCAACCTTACCGTGGTAGCCTCAGCGGACAGCACCGCCCCATCCGCACCGGTCCTCAGCATTGCCGATTGGGGTGCTTCCTTCATCGACCTGGCATGGACACCGTCCGCCGATGACGTGGCGGTCTACGCTTACGATATCTACCGTTCCACCGATAATGTGAATTTTGAAAAGATTGGCCGTGTCGTTGAACCCGAGATCACTTACCATGACGACAACGTGGTCACGAACCAACTCTATTATTACTATGTCATCGCTCTTGACACAAGCTTTAATTGGAGCGTGGCTTCCAACACAGTCAACCACACGGCTGAACCGAAGATGGTATCAGTCACATTTGACGTGATCGTACCCGCCTTCACGCCGCCGACGGTCTATCTGACGCGCACCATCAACCCCGACGGCACCGTGGGCGACTGGAATCCGGCCGCGACCGCCCTCACCCCAGCAAGCGATACACTCTGGACGGGCACCTTTGATATCCTCGACGGCACCATCATGGATTTCAAATTCACCCGCGGCACGTGGGAAACGGTCATGAAGGGCGTGGACGGAAACGAAGAATTAGGCAACCTCAGCCTGACCGTCGATTATGGTTTGGATGGAACGCAAACTTATGCGTCCACCGTCTTGAACTGGCGTGACCCGATTGTGGTCAGCACGATGCCGGTGGATGGCGCGGTTGATGTACCTCAGAACGCAGCCGTGGTTGTTACATGGAGCCAGGCTATGTCCGATGGTGCTTGCCCTGCTGTGTGGGTTGTGCCAGACTCGACCGATTTGGTTGCGGTGACCTGCAGTTTCAATACAATAACCAATCAGATGACCATCACGCCGACTGGCGGTTTTCCACCTTTGTCTGAGATCACTGTTGGACTCAGTGGTTTGATCGACTTTGGTGGTGATGTGCAGCAAGTGCTCTTCCCGTTGTCATTTTCAACCATTAATCTTGCCCCTATGGCGGCTGCGGATACCTACACCACGATTGAAGACACCGTACTGATGGTGACGGCGCCTGGGGTGCTGACCAATGATACGGATGCGGAAGCTTTGACCGCCGTACTGGTTGACGATGTGAGCAACGGTTCCCTGGTACTGGCAGAGGACGGTTCCTTTACCTACACACCCGATTTAAACTTCAACGGGGAAGATAGCTACACGTACAAAGCTTTTGATGGCGATCTTTACTCTGATGTGGTGACTGTGACTATCACAGTAACGCCAGTCAATGACGCCCCAACAGCGGTTGGCGACGAGTACACGGTGGTTGAGAACGGCTTGTTGGAAGTGGCCGCTCCTGGAGTAATGGAGAATGACCTTGAAGTGGATACTGATGAGAGGATCGTCGTTTTGGTCAGCAATGTCAGCAATGGTCGCCTGGTTCTGTATGGAGATGGGTCTTTTACCTATCAACCCAAACCAGACTTTTTTGGCACGGACACCTTTGTCTACAAACTGATCACCTATCCAGCTACGATCCAGGTTGATGGGTGGACGGATGAAGCTACCGGGACCATCACTGTAACGGAGTACATTCCGCCCGTCTTCTTCAATTACTTGCCCATGATTTTCAACTAACCATTAGTTACAACGGGTTGCCCTGAAATGGACAGCCCGTTATTGTTATGTTGTAAATCTATTTGCCAGAATTTACCATACCTGTTCGAGCTCAGGGTTCTCGGCGGCGTGGCGGCCAACCTTTGCCATGTCGACCCATTCCTCGTCGATCCTGACCCGTACGACATCGGCGGTGAAATCGGTGTTAGTACGCTCGTGGTTGTCAAAGAAGTAAGAACCGACCGCATAGGTATCCACAGGCACCTGCAACCGCTCGAATTTAGCGATCTTTTCGGGGTTGAAACCACCTGAAACCACAATGCGCACGGAGCGGCAATACTTCCTGGCGGCTTCACGTGCTTCTTTGGGTAGATCCCATGTTTCTGCTGCATTGTCCAAGGCGTATCTGACATTAAAGACCAATCGGGGATTCACACCGTGATCCAGCAGAGGATCGCCCAAACGTTCGACGGACACATCTCGCATATTTGAACCAGTATCCAGACGTATGCCTCTCAGAACAAAGCGTTTGGCGGTTTCAGAGTCACCTGACTGAGTGAGCCTGAACCACTCGTCAAACATGGCGCGGCAGACCTTGAGGGACACACCCACACTATCGTTGGTGAAATCCACCAGCGCAATGCGCGGAATGGAGGCGGGCAAGACGCGCGCAAAGTTCAGCATGGCTTCGGAAGTATCGCCGAGGAAGCTGGCGATGGCGGAGTGAGAGATGGTTCCGCCGCCGGTGCCGTCCCACCAGTCGCCCTGAGCATCGGTGGAAACTTGCGCGCCAAGGGTGGAGGCGTGATCATAGTTGTAGCGCTGCACCGCAATCTGGTAGGCATAGCCATCGGCAGCCTGGACCTCATCGACGTCAAAACGGGCAGGGAAAAAGAGCATTTGCTTCCCTTTGGAGGCGATCAGGGCTTCAAACACATTGGTCGCCACGCGGCTGGAACGCGCCAGGATGCCGAGCGTTGATGTTTCCAATATGGCAAAATCGCGATAACGGCCCCTGACGCGCATAACTGGCTGGATCTTGCGAATGTCGCCATCGTACTCGACCTTGGCGCCATCTTGTACCGCCCAGACCTTAAGGTTGTGGGCGGTGTTGAAAAAAGTGTCGCCTTCGAAATAACCAGTCGCTTCCTTTAAAATGGTCAAGGCTTTGTCGATGCCAGCGACTACAACCGTGCCCGGTCGGCGGGTGAACCACTGCATCTCAACCTCAATGTCTCCACATTCCACCTCATTAGCGGTAATACCTGCGGGCAGGCGAGGATGTTGGCCGGAGTAGGTGTAGCCTTCGCGCGCCAGTTGAGTGAGCATGGTGGCAATGTTAGTGAAGTATTTGTCACTGTACCAACCCTTGCGCAGGCGTTCCAGATCAAGCTTGAAGGTGGAGTTGTCGAGTCGTTGACCGTTGAATAGGCTCATTGGAGGTCCTTTGAAGGGGATAATTGGCTAATGGGTCAGACCGTAAGCAGCGGCACCGAGCAGGCCAGCTTTGGAATTGAGAATGACTTTCACAGGCACCTGGCTCAGCAGAGTTTCGAAGCGGCCTTTGTTCTTAAGGTGTTCGAGAAATTCGGACTTGCGCAATTCAGGCAGGATACGGGGTGGGATGCCGCCGCCGATGTAAATGCCCCCGGTTGCCATGACTTTGAGTGCCAGGTTGCCGGCTTCAGAGGCCAGAATTGAAGCAAAGGTGCTCAGAACGGCTTGGGCGATAGCGGTTTGTTTGTGGGGGTCTGTGGCAGCGTTGAAAATCACTGGGGCAGGGTCGCTGGCTTCTGCCAGTTCGTTGGCCAGCCAGGAAGGTTCCGGGTAGAGGCCAGTGTCTTTGAAGAATTGATAAAGCAGCGGGATGCCGATGGCGCCCGAGCAGACCCTTTCGTAACTAACGTGTTCATACCCATTCTCAAATAAGTAAGAAAGCAATTTGATTTGTGTCGCATCAATCGGACCAAAGGAGACATGACTTCCTTCGGAAGGATGGGCGCGATATTCGGTGTTGTTCCATGAGAGAAAACCTTCTCCAAGTCCAGTCCCCGGAGCGATGACCGCCAGGTTGCCGTGTTCGACAGGGTCCCCTTCGTAGAGTGTCACGACATCATCTGATTGCAAGGTGGGAATGGCATAGGCAAGCGCTTCGAGGTCATTCAGGAGGTGCACCTTGACGAATCCAAATTGCGTTTTAAGCTGGGCAGCGTCAATTTCCCAAGGCAGATTGGTGATGTGGGCGACGTTGTTGACAATCGGCCCGGCGACGCCGAAACAAGCCTTGTAGAAGTGGTTTCCGCTTTCGATTTCAAACTCGTGGATGATTGATTCGAGCGAGGCATACTTTGCGCTGGGATAAACCGTCTCGACTTCTGGCTTTTTCAGTCCGCTATCAATTGTGTAAGATGCCAGGATGGTTTTTGTGCCGCCGATGTCGCCAATAAGGATGTTCATGTTGCCGCTCCATGATAATTGAGGTGAGCTGAGGCTTCGCTTGATTGATCGCCTCGATCGTAGCTGAATTATAAACCGCCCGAGGGATGAGTCAAATAGGAGTTGTGTTGTAGGAGTTGTGTTGTAGTATTTTTCCAGGATGGGAGGAGCGACAATGGTTGTATCAGGTTAGAGCGAAGGTATAGAGTGAACAAAGAATTTTTCCAGGTTGGGAGGAGCGACAATGGTTGTAGACCCAATACTCATCTGACAGAACTTATCCCACGAACTCTCTCATTTTTCAAGGAATGGCAGTTGTCTTTTACTTCACGTCGCCATTGTTCTATCGAGCAGAAATGCCAGATTCTTCGCTTCGCTCTGAATGACACAATAAACTAAGAAAAATGGTCTCTGCTTGTGTCATCCCGAGGCGAGCCCTCCTGTGTCATCCAGAGCCTCAGTTGCGAAGGATCTGGCAGTTAACTCTTTGGTGTGGCATATTGTGTCATCCCGACGCAGGAGGGATCTGGCCGTTGACTCTTTGGCTTGACGTAGTGTGTCATCCCGACGCAGGAGGGATCTAGCCATTGACTCTTTGGCTTGACGTAGTGTATCATCCCGACGCAGGAGGGATCTGGCCGTTGACTCTTTGCCTTGACGTAGTGTATCATCCCGACGCAGGAGGGATCTGGCCGTTGACTCTTTGCCTTGACGTAGTGTATCATCC
>JBASOE010000113.1:0-4272 GCA_049657925.1 Anaerolineaceae bacterium | reverse complement strand
TGGTTGAGGTGCGCGATGTTTCAGGGCACAGCCCTGGTTCTCTCCTTTTCTACGTGCCTGAACTGAAGACGGCGATTGTGGGTGATGCCATTTTTCGCGAGAGCATCGGTCGCACCGACCTGCCCGGCAGCGATCACAAATTGCTGCTCAGGAACATCCGCGAGCAGATTTTTACATTGCCAGACCAAACCATCCTGATCCCGGGGCATGGCCCGAGTACTACGGTGGAATACGAAAAGGCTAACAATCCGTATATGGAGTAATCGCATAAACTTCGCTTATATAAGTAGAGGACAGACAGCATTCACATTCCTGTCGGATATAATTATTGCGTTTAAGCGCAATGAAAGTTGGGTAGGATGGCGTTTCTGACTGTCAAACAAGCAGCTGAAAAATGGGGTTTGAAGGTGCGCAGGGTTCAAGACCTGTGTCGAAAAGGAATGGTTCCTGGGGTTGCACAGTGGGGTCGGTGCTGGATGATTCCCGCTGATGCGGATAAGCCACGCGAAGGACGAACTGGAACCAATGCCCATACGCCGTTCACTCCTCCCTATGTCCCTTATATTCTGATGCTGGACAGTATGTCTATTCCAAGCGGCCAAGCTGACGCGACCGTCGACTCCATTGCTGATGATCAAGGAAAAGCCCAGGCTATGGCAGACCTGGCTTATTTACGGGGAAATTTTAACTTAGCCATTGAGCGGTTTCATAGGACACATTGGCAAGACAAAACTCGCATTGCTTGTCTTAGCATTGCCCAAGCAGCAGCTATCAGCATTGGGTCCTACCCGCTCTACACCTTGGTCATGCAAGGGTTAGATGAAATAGCGGACCGATATTGTGATTCAACTCAAGTTAACGCTCTGCTCAAGACTTCCGCCTTGATTGGCAGGATCAGTATGTATTGTCCACCAGATGAGCTTGACCTCACATTATTTCGAGAACTTCCGGTCCAAGACAAGAGTTTTGGGCTCTACTTATATATCAAATACCTGCATTTCAATAAAAAAGATGATCAGATCTGTGGAATTGCAGAGGCTTTCTTAATGAATAGCCGAACGGGTCACTATACCGTCACAGAAATCTATATCAGGGTGATGTTTGTTGTTGCGCTTCTACGACTTGGAAAAACGGAAGAAGCCAAACATGTGTTGGTGGAGACGATGGGATTGGCTTTGCCAGATGGCTTGATCACACCCTTTGCGGAGATACTCCCAATGCTGGGAGGGATGATGGAGTTCTGTTTGGAGCAGAATTTTCCTGAATGGTACACAGCGATCGTCAATCAATGCAAGGTCACCCAACGTCACTGGCTCACCCTCCATAATACCTTTGCCAAACAACAAATCACCACGCTGCTTAGCTTGCGTGAATACGAGGTGGCGACAATGATCAGTGATGGCAAGACTAATGCGGAGGTTGCAATGCATCTGCATTACTCAGTCTCAAATGTTAAGAAGTTAGTCAGGATAATTTTTCAAAAACTGCTTATTACTCGACGAGGTCAGGTAAAAGCTTATGTTATTGCGGCAAAAGATGTATAGATAAAGTATCCATTTTGCCTCATTTATAGCCACTCTCAATTCAGTTAAGTCCCGCTAAAATACTAACAACCTCTGAAGTTTACCAAGACCCATCCCATTTAACCTTGCGTGGACTTCGGTCTAGTTTTCATTGGAGGTCATTCCACAGAAATTGTTATTGATCAGGTCTGTTGATTAAAGACCACCCCTGGCATCCATGAGCTGGAGTGGGTAATAAGTATGGAAGATGGAGGATCGTAGTGATGTTATTAAAATCTCATGCGTTAAGTTCAAGTCGAATCCCCACAATTGTCAGCGTGATTTTTTGTATGTTATTTGTCCTCATCAACCCGGTTTTTGCCGAAGGCGCGTGGGTCGGAGGCTGGGAGACTTTGGCTGACGCAAACAGTTTAGTGATTCTTCCCACAGACATAGCGGTCGACTCGAATCGGACGTTGTATGCAGTCGACCTTGGCTGGAATTTGGTGCTAAAAAAGGAATCGACAGTCACAACTTGGACATTCCTCCCGAATCAACCCTACAATTCCCTCTCGCACTCATTAGTTGGAGTCACTGTCGATACGGCCAACAACGTCTATGTCTTAAATGGATACGGCGGCACCAGCAACGTATTGTGGAAATACAACGGATCCACTTGGTCTGATGTTGCCAGCGGCACGCAGTTCATACAACCATGTAGCGTTGCCGTCGATCAATCAAACAATGTCTACGTTGCTGATAAGAGTTCAAGTGCAGAATCTGGATGTAACCAGATCCGAAAATTGCCAGGCGGGGGTGGTAGCTGGAGTGTCGTCGGGAGTTGGACCAACGGGGGATTTACCAAAATCGTTTCCATCACCACAGATATTAACAACTACTTGTATGCCATTGAAGCACTTGAAATCAGCAGCACACCGTACAGTCGGTTAGTGCGCATGACTCCTGCTACGACAGCTTGGTCAGCCTATCCCAGTAGCGAAGGTCAAGTGAACACACTCAACGTTCCGAACGATATTGCGGTTGACCGGTTTGGGAATGTCTACGTCACCGATCACCAAACACAGGAACTGCATGTTTTTGCCAAAAACGCTACCATGTGGGCACAAATTCGCAAGGATGGCAATCTGATATTTAACGATATCTTCAGCGTCGCGGTCGACAATAAGGGGTATGTGTATGTCTGCGACCCCGATCATGACATCTCTTCCACCGACAGAAGGATCTTCCGCCACCAACCTTGGGCGACCCAATTGATTTGGGAAACGCAGCCATCTGGAAAACCTGCCCTTCAAATCCTTAGTCCCAGCCCGGTGTTGAGTTTGGCAGGACCTGGTGGCGATCTGATCACTGGAGTGAACGCTAACACGGCAGATGTGTCCTTGACCACTCCAGCAGGGGCTACTCTGGGTGGAACCCGATTTCGGACATTTAATAATGGCAAGGCAACTTTTAACGACCTCAGCGTGGATAAGGCTGGCACATACAGTTTGACAGGTCATGGCACTATCGCCAGCACAAATATCAAGAATGCGGTTTGGAATTTTCCAAACGTCGACCTAAGCAATGTCAGCAACAACTTCACCATTACAGCCGCTATAAAGGCCGTGACACCCACAGCCAGTCCGGCCAGCGGTGCGACGGTTTTCAATAATTCCGCTATTACACTCTCCTCAACTACGGCGGGGGCACACTTCCACTACACCACCGATGGCAGCACGCCTACTGGCACCAGCCCCAGTGGTAACCAAGTAACTTTAACAGGTGCTAATGGCAGTAATGTGTCAGTTAAAGCCATCGCCAGCGCTGCAACTTATGCGGATAGTGATGTGGCGATTTTTACTTACACGATCGCGTGGCCAAAAGCTGCCATGCCCACAGCCAACCCAGCGGATGGCGCAACCGTTCTGAATAATTCCATTGTGACACTTTCTTCGACTACACCCGGTGCACACTTCCACTACACCACCGATGGCAGCACGCCTACTGGCACCAGCCCCAGTGGTAACCAAGTAACTTTAACAGGCGCTCATGGCAGCAGTATGACAGTCAAAGCCATTGCCAGTGTTACCTCATTCCTGGACAGTGAAGTAGCTACATTTACTTACACGATCGCGTGGCCAAAAGCTGCCATGCCCACAGCCAACCCAGCGGATGGCGCAACCGTTCTGAATAATTCCGTTGTTACACTTTCTTCGACTACACCCGGTGTACACTTCCACTACACCACCGATGGCAGCACGCCGACTGGCACCAGCCTCAGCGGCAATCAGGTGTTGATCAAAACTGCGAGCGATACCAGCATGACAGTCAAAGCCGTTGCCAGTGCTACATCATTCCTGGACAGTGAAACAGCTACATTTACCTACACGATCGAACATCGGCTCTTCCTTCCAATAATTACCAGGTAACCCAACTGTCATTTAGGCAAAAAACAGGAGCCCAATCGGCTCCTGTTAGCTTAAGGTTAATTGCTCAGCGCTTCACTCTCACTTGTCAAATAGTGATTACAATTCTTGCTTATTCAAACTTACCCATCGTAAAGCTTACCCGGAGCAAATTATGGAAATTATTGAAGTCGATCATCTGACCAAGTATTATGGTAAATCCAGAGGGATTAAAGAGCTTTCATTCTCAGTGGAAGAGGGTGAATTATTTGGTTTCATCGGTCCAAATGGCGCTGGCAAGTCAACCACCATCCGGTTGTTGCTCTCTCTCATCCACCCCACCAGCGGCAGTGCCCGGGTTTTTG
>JBASOE010000112.1:0-64368 GCA_049657925.1 Anaerolineaceae bacterium | reverse complement strand
CTAAATAGGTCTTCCTTTTGAGTTCTTCTTGGGTCATTCTGATTGTCCATTTCATGTAGTTAATTGTCATGCCTTTTAGGACATTTCTAATTTGCTACTTTAGGACATTATCATGTTGCCACTACATAGAGTATTTCTTATGGTCTTATAAGGTTCTTGTTGTATAATTAATATTGCTTTCCACAAATTACTGCAATAGTAACGAGTGAAGAAGACATAGAAACACGTTTAGTCACGAAGGAGACAAAAATAATGGAAAAATGGGAATGTATTGCTTGTGGTTACATCTACGACCCTGCTAAGGGTGATCCCGATAACGGCGTCGAACCCGGAACTGCCTTTGAGGATATCCCTGCTGATTGGGTGTGTCCTGAATGTGGTGCAGATAAAGATCAATTCGAAAAAATCGCATAATTTAACGAAAATTTACCATTTAAACCGCATAGAAATTTGCGGTTTTTTTGTTGATTCCATAGACTCAGGGTGTATAATTTAGTCACTATATTCGTTCAAGATTGGAGGAAACAATGGCAAGTGTAAAGTACGACCATGTTTGGAAAAAATATGGTGACGTCGTCGCTGTCCAGGATCTAACCCTGGATATCCAAGATAAGGAATTCCTGGTCTTGGTTGGGCCTTCGGGCTGCGGCAAAACCACGGCACTGCGCTGTTTGGCAGGGCTGGAAGAGATTACCGAAGGTGAAGTATCAATCGGTGGTCAGGTTGTCAATGATGTCGCGCCGAAAGATCGCGATATCGCAATGGTTTTCCAGAGCTATGCCCTCTACCCGCACATGACGGTCTACGATAATATGGCTTTTGGCCTCAAATTGCGCAAGATGCCCAAGGATCAAATCGAAGCGAGAGTACAAGAATCGGCTCGCACCCTTGGGATCGAGGGTCTGCTCAAACGCAAACCCAAGGAATTATCTGGTGGACAGCGTCAACGTGTCGCGGTAGGTCGCGCTATCGTCCGCGAGCCAAAAGTTTTCCTCTTTGATGAGCCGCTTTCGAACCTGGATGCCAAGTTGCGCGTCCAAACCCGTGCCGAACTCAGCAAACTCCACAAACGGCTCGCAACCACATTCATCTATGTGACCCACGACCAGACCGAAGCTATGACCATGGCATCACGCATCGCAGTCATGAGCAAAGCCAAATTGCAGCAGCTCGACACTCCCCAGATGCTCTATGACCACCCAGCCAACCTCTTTGTTGCAGGTTTTATTGGCTCGCCTGCAATGAACTTTTTCAATGGCAAGTTAGTGAATGTTAATGGAAGTTTGGTTGCTGATTTAGGCTCCTTCAAGGTCCGGATTCCTGACAAGGATAAACCTCTCTATGAGGATATGGTCGAAAAAGATATTGTCTTTGGTATCCGCCCGGAAGACATCCACAACCCCGTATTTGCTCCTCCTGGTATCATCGCGGAATCAGTTCATGTCAACGTGGATGTGACCGAGTTGATGGGCAATGAAATTTTCCTTTACCTGGTCAATGGAGAGCACAACTTTATCGCTCGTGTGGATCCACGCACCCAGGCTGCTTATGGTTCTGAAATGGATGTTGTCTTTAACATGGATAATTATCACATCTTCGACCCCAGCCTCGACGCCGAGTATCCGCCATCTGTCGCCTATCTCAAAGGCGCAATCTAAACATTAATTCAAATAAAAACAGACCGCTGGTTGTGAAGCGGTCTGTTTTTATTCTATAAGATCATTTGTTTCTGCTTGACTTAAGAATTCATTTTTTCCGCACTGGAATTTTTGCTTCGTGTTTTTCGTTTAGTAATAAAGAGGATCACAATCGCAAGCAATAGAGTGAATCCTCCTACTAACAAGAAAGCGTCGCGCCAAAAAACCATAGGAAACAACCTGATCAAGGTGTCAGTAGGGTAGAACAACCACGAACCTTCGGTAAAGAAAACGCGATGAAATTGATCAAACAATTGGTTGAAATTGATGGCCAGATAGGCAATCATCACCGCCATCAAACTTAGAGTGATCCAGGCTCCTGATCGATATCCCAAGCGAAACTCCCGCCAGGCTTTCTGCACCAACAGCCACACTGTCAAACCAAACAAAATGCCGCACGCCACATACCAGATGAAAAGTGAGCCTTTGACTACGCGCTTAACATCTTCCATGTGGGTGAGTTCTTCAGCTCGGAATAATTTATTGCCGTTAGTGTCCTGTAAATCTCCCAAATAATTGATATCCTCATCGTTGGTGAGGTAATTCACTGCAAACGCGGACCATTTCGTTCGATCAACTGGGTCAAAACCATAATCATCCATCGGAAAACCCGCACGTTTATACTCCAGAGCAGGAAAGGTTGGGGTCATAATCAGCCTGACTCCACCCATCAGGATAATAAATGGGATAAGTAAGGCAATGATTGCTGCAAATACCTTGTTAATGTTGACTTTCATTCAAACTCCTTGCTGTCATCGCTTAAAAAGTTGAGCACCATACGGTTCGTTATTGCCTCGATCGGTGCTTGATCGTCAGTAAACACAAGTGTCGAGATTTTCGGCTTGGCTTTACCTTCCAATGTCAATTGCCCAGTCAGGTCAAGCAAACCACCGGGCTGAGCGGACTGAACTGATTCAAGGTTCTTTTGAAAATTCGCCCAGCTGCTGGCGTAGCTTTTGGTAGCAAATAAAACGGAATTGTAGGAATCCGGAATATCCATCACAAATACATTCGGAAAGATTACAGCAACCGTGCTGGTCATGGCATTAAGTAGCGATCGGTCATCAGGGCTGCGGCCGACGTTGATCGCAATGGCACCTTTATCGGTAAGATGTTTGGCGACTTCGGCAAAGAACTCCACAGTGACCATATGAGGCGGAATGTATGGGGGTCGATAGGCATCTATACTGATCACATCGTATAGCGTTTCGCTGTGGCTGATGCCCCAGCGCGCGTCTTCGGCGACCGCGTTTAGATTGGGGAGGTCCATTCCAAACCATTCCTCGCCTACGCGAATGATATCAGGGTCAATCTCCCATCCATCTACTTGCGCATCAGGATAAGCCAACGAAGCTTGCCGGGCAGTGGTACCGCCAGCCAAGCCGAGTATGGCAATTTTTTCCACATTTGTTGGGTCCAAGACCGGGTCATTGAAGAAGGTTGCCACCAGCGGTTGCGACCAAGGTCCGCCAAAATAATATTGGTCTGCGTGCCATATGCTGTGCATACCTTGACCCTCGTTCAAGCGCAGAAAGCGATAACCGCCCTCCTCCAACACCTGAATATAGTTATAAGCTGATTCAGCTTCATAAATCATGCCTGCGGTGTTCTTGATGAGCCCTTGTTGTCCCAAACCCATCGCTACAACTACGAGAACAGTCAAGACCAAAAAAGCCACAAAAACGGCTCGCTTGGCGTATTTATATAATCCAGGCAAGGCAACTGCCAACAGCATCAAACTGGCAATAAGAAACGTGCGGTAAGTCCCGATCCACGGGATCAGCACCAGGACTGTTAGAAAAGTGCCTACAAAAGAACCAACAGTCGAGATTGCCGAGAGTCTCCCGCTCATCGATCCCGTCTTGTCGGTGTTCTTTATACTGAGTTTCAGAGCAAAAGGGGTTGCCATGCCAAGCAGCGTAATCGGAATGATAAATAGCACCAGCACGACGATAAAAGTTCCCACCAGGATGGGTAGATCAAGTTGATCGAAGGCATCTGCTGATCGGCTAAGCAATGAACGGGAAATGATTGGCACAACCGCAGTGAAGACGCCAGCCATAGCAATAATGCCGAAAAAATGCGCGAAATCGGGATACTTATCCGCATATTTACCCCCCAGCCAGTTGCCAAGCGTCAGGTAGACCAATACCAACCCGATTACCACCGCCCACACCAAATTACTGGTGCCAAACACATTGCCTAGCAAACGTGATGCCCCAAACTCGACCGCCATGGTGCAAACGCCAGTAATGAAAACAGCTAACCACAGATAATGGTCTGTTGACGAAATGGTTTCTTGAGATTTTGAATCCATTGCCCAATTATAAGTGGTTTCAGATCCAGAAGCTTTCCTGTAGGGCAGTTAAATCACAACCCCGCTTGTGCGGGGTTGTTGAGCTGGGGGCAAAGGAGTCGAACCTCTACATACAGATTCAGAGTCTGCTGTCCTGCCATTAGACGAGCCCCCAATTGATTGGGAAGTGCATTTTACCGCACACTCCATAACTTCGCAAGCAAATTTTGCCGTGCACGAGCCATTAACTGGCTGGATTATCCAGTTTTCTCCGGTCATCCGTGCGCATGCGCACGTTCTGAACCAGCCCGATACCCATCAACAGCGAAACGATTGAGGAACCCCCATAGCTAATAAAAGGCAATGTCAGGCCGGTAACCGGCAGCAGACGCAGATTTACCCCGACATTCACGATCGTCTGAAAACCCATCAACACGGCAAATCCATACGCCAGTAGAGCTCCGTAGGCATCCGGAGCATTCTTCGCCACCACAAAGCAGCGAATGATCACAAAAACCAGGAGTCCAATGACGACAACTGTGCCTACAAAGCCGAATTCGTTAGCCAATACCGAGAAGATAAAATCGTTATGTCGGATTTTTAGAAAACGCAGTTGAACCTGTGAACCCTGCCCGTAACCTTGTCCAAACCAACCACCTGAACCAATGCTGATCAGCGCCTGGTCAACGTTGTAAGTGTCCCCGTAGCGAGCTTCCTCATCAGTGGGTCGATTGAAAAAGTTTTCTATGCGTCCTTTTTGGTAATCAACCAGGTACGGAAAGTCGGTCGCGTAAGATATGCCAATAAAAGCGATCAAAATGGCCCCGGCAATGAGAATTTGCTTGGTTTTGAGTCCACTAATCCACACCATCAACGCCCAAATGACGATGATCACAATGCTGGTTGAGAGGTTGGGTTGCAACAGAATCCATAGAACAATGCCAAGCATAAGTACGAAGCTGCGTCCGATGATCCACCAATTGTTGATCTCGGTGATGTGCTTGGCCAGGAATTCAGCCAAAGCCATAATGATGACCAACTTGGCCAACTCAGCCGGCTGAACCACCAACAAACCGACCTGCAGCCAGCGCTGTGCGCCAAAGCTGGATTGACCGCTAACAAACACAAAGATGAGGAAGATGGCAGTGATGATGTAGAGCGGCTTGGTAAGCGTCATCCAGACGTGATAATCAAGCGCAGCAACCAGGAATAAGATCACCAACCCTACCATCATAAAAGTTGCCTGTCTTTGTGGATGGTCCACGAGCGTTGGGTTGCCAGCGATGGCTGAGCTGATCAGTGCAATTCCAAAAATGCACAACAGTAATACTGCTGCAAACAGTGGGATGTCAAAGCGTTTCCAGATGTCTTTAGTGTTCATATCAGCCTGAATCCACCCTTCAGGTCTGTTTCAACAACGACCCGACCCTCAACTATGTGCACACTAATCGCCTGACCTTTGCGTAGTTTCTTCGGGAGATCTACCAATTCATGGTTCAGATAGATGGTCGGATTCTCACAAGACAAAATTCTCAGCTGACTCTGGCTTGGTTCCTTCGTCCCAAAATGGATTGTACCCATCGCCTTGCCCCAGATCACCAGGTTCCCAGTGATTTGAATCGTAGCGTCAGCAGGCAAGTCCCCAAGCAATATCAGGTTACCATCCCATTCTTCCGACGAGCTTCTCTCTGACAAGTCAGATAACCAGAGTGTGGCAGATTCTTGTGCTGCGGGTGCGGTAAGGGGTTCTACATCGTTGTCGGGTCTTACCTTGGTGGCTAATTCAAGTGCTTCTGCAGCCTGTGAAGTCACTGGATTCGTGCTTAGGACTGCCCACAAGCAAACACCCTCGTCTCCCACGTCGCGCAAGAGACCGCGTAGTGCCTCAAGTTTCCATTCTGTGTTCCCCACATCCAGCGCGATTCGACCGCCCTTGAAAAACCTCTCCTGGGTTTGAAGGTGCTTGATCAAGACATCATGCTGCCTCGTCCAGCGCTCTTCAGGTAATGTCATCAAGACCCCCGACTTGATCCCCTTGATAATCAATTCAGACTCTGTCATAGTTTTTATTCAGTTACTGGGACAGCCTTGGCTGCATCGATCTCTTTTAGTTGCTTCCAGGTGTCCAATACTTTTGCGACAATTGGCGCGGAGAAAGTGGAGCCCTCACGACCATTGTACACAAAAGCAACCACAACAATATCTGGATCATCTGCTGGTTCATAACCAACAAACCAGGCATGCGCCGGCCAGGTATTGATGCCTTCACCACATAACTTCAAACTTAAAGCAAAGTCATCACAGTATTCCGCCGTGCCCGTTTTGCCAGCCACATCGCCTTCATAGTCCTCAAACTCACGCGCTGCCGTCCCACCAGTCTCAGTGACCATTTCCATACCGCGCTTGGCAAGTTCAATAATCCAGGGTTGCACGGTTTTGACCTCATCCAGCACCTGGTTGCCGTCGATGGTGTGAATTTTGGGATCTTTGGTGATGTCCCAAAGCACTGTTGGCTCCAATTCTTTAACAACCGTGCCGTCTGGTTCGACAATTCGATTGACCAAGGTAACCTGCATGTGCTCACCACCGTTGGCTATCGTCGCTATCGAGTTGACCACCTGAAGGGGGGTTGCCAGCACAAAACCTTGACCCACCGCGGCCAAATAGGTATCACCAGTCGCCCAGTTTTCACCAATATTGAATCGTTTCCAGTCAGGGCTCGGCACGAGACCGTCTGCTTCGCCAGGTAATTCAATGTTGGTCAACTGACCATAACCCAGGGCGCGGGCGTATTCATCCATGCGCATAATACCCAATCCATTGCCGGGCACCTCGTCCTGATATCCACCGCCAACTTTGTACCAATAAATATTGCAGGACCAGGCAATCCCGTGCAAATAATCCACCGATCCATGCCCACCTGCATCAGCCGTCCAACACACGTATTCTCTTAAACTGCCAGGGTCATTAGCCAGGAAACTCTGCTTCAAATAGATCGTGCCCGGGTCTTCTATCGTTTGCTCGGGAGTTACAACCCCTTCATTAAGCACGCCAAGCGCGGAAACCAGCTTATAGACCGAACCGGGCGGTAATTCAGAAGAAATCGCCTTGTTAAGCATCGGTTTTGCTTCATCAATAGAGAGTTGATTATAGTAATAACCTGGAATGAAACGCGACATGCGATTATTCTCGAAACTTGGTTCATTAACCATGGCCAGGATCTCACCCGTTTTTGGGTTCATGGCAATTACAACGCCACTCTCACTTAGGATATGACCCGCGCGGGTATTCCAGTAATCAAAATTACTCTTAAGAGCCGTCCGGGCAGCCTCCTGCAATCTGGCGTCTATCGTAAGATAGACATTTGCGCCGGGTTGGGGTGGAATAGGCTCTTCCAAATTGCGGATAACCTGACCGTCGACAGCCACTTCGACAACACGTTGACCGTTGCTACCTCCCAGCACATCTTGCATGCTGTTTTCGATGCCCGCATAACCCACCTTATCACGACCCGAGACAAATCCTAACTCAGTATAATAGTCCAACAATGCTTCAGGGACCGGTCCAAGAAAACCTATTACTTCCGAAGTGTTAATGCCAGTTGGATATTCCCTGATGGATTCGACTTCGATCGCCACGCCTGGCCAGTCCATGGCTTTTTCCCGAACCACCAACGCCATATCACGCGGGATGTTACAGCGGATCCGTGTCGGGAGGTATGGCCAGTTGGTAGAGGCGATTTCCACGATTTCCTGGATGCCAAAATCAGTCGCGCAAGGTGTAAAACCCCTGGCAGTTTCTTCGTTGTAAATACCTGCGCTTAGGGGAACGTTGATCGTTGCAGCCAGCTCGCTCAGAATGCGATAGCGATCACCCGGGTTATCGTCAGGGTCTGGCAATTGGGCCGGGGTGATTGTGACATTGTAAGAAGGCGTGTTGCGAGCCAAAACAATTCCATTGCGATCAAGGATCATGCCTCTCTCGGTTGGATCACTGATGACGGTAGTGCGGTTATCTTCGGCCTGGGCGACATAGTCAGCCCCATTCACAATCTGGTACTGGAACAACTGGAATGCATAGTAGGCAAAAATAATCCCTAACGTAACAAACACCCATTTAAAGCGTTTCAAATCAATAGTTGGTTTCTCATAACGTGTTGCGTTCATGTTTCCAATCCTGCCGGGTAGACAGATCGTGCCATTTCCTGCACTAATGCGTGCACCGGAATTGCGAGCAGCATATTTAGCAAGATACTCGGCAAGGTGACATTGGCGAAAGCCTGTCCCCAGTCAAATGGGGTTTCCGTCACCCATAGCACGATTAGATATAACACATGCTGGAAAAGTGTGCCAACGAAGGTCAAGAGGAACATTGCCAGCAATGGAGTCCGCCATACCCAGATATTCAATATTTTTGATAACAGAAAAATGCCTAAATAGACCAAGATGGGTACAAAGAACGGCGTCGCCGAAACAAAACCAACGAAGCTGGCAAATAATAAAACCAGGATCCACATGCGTTTGTTGTGCTCATGCAGGCTCCAAGCCGCAACAAATAACAAAATCAAATCTGCTGCTCCACTAAGCATGGTCGTACGACTGACTACGCCGTACTGGAGCATAAACGCAACCACGAACCCAATGGCACTGACTAAATAAGGTAACATGCCTGCCTCATGGCAACAATGGTGTGATATCCACCTGGTTAAAATTAGTAATCACCAGCACCGCGCTTAGTGTTCCAAAGTCAACCATTGGCTGAACGGACCCGCTTTGGAACATAGCATTCTCTCTGGACTGCATGGTGAGAACCTGGCCGACAAAGATGTTAGGCGGATAGGTACCACCCAAACCAGAAGTTAATAAAACCTCACCTGCTTGCACATCAGCTTCCTGAGGAACCATTTCAAGCGTGATTTCACCTGTCAGAGAACCATCAACCTGTGCCTCTACTGTAGCATTCTGCAAACGCACATTCACCACTGAGTTTGCATCACTAATCAATTGAATGCGTGCCGCAGTGGCGATTACCCGATCAATCCGACCCACTAACCCTTTTTGAGTAACTACAGGCATGCCATGCAGGATGCCATGATTAGTGCCTTTGTCGATAATGACATATTGCTGGAAAGGGTTAATTTCCCGACCAATCACGGTTGCCGCCAAATATTCGTACTGAGGGTTCGTGCGCGCAAAATCAAACAAGGTTTCAAGGATGCGCGACTGGCTAAGATTTTCCTGAAGCGCCACCACCTGACTTTGTAGTTGCGCCACCTCGTTTTCGAGTTCGGCATTACGCAGGCGCAGCTCTGCCATATCCCTGGGTGAGTTGAAGAAATCGCTAAAAGCCGAGTAACGTTGGGATAACCAGCTTTGCGTTGAAATCAATGGCGTGAGTGAAAAACTAAAAATGGGTGTCAGATAGCCAGAAATAGCCAGCAACAATAAACCAACCACCACGATGCTGATGATTAAATTGCGTAAGATTTTTGCGGTGAATAGTTTTTGCATTGCTTTGAGTCCTACTGGCAGGCAAAATTTTGCCTGTGGTGGCGTTTAGTTCCCGGAGATTGTTGAATAAGGATCCCGCTCAATGCCAACAAGCAATTGCTCGTATTCTTCCAAATTATCCAGAACCAGACCACACCCTCTGGCAACACAAGTCATTGGGTCCTCAGCTACCCAGACCCTGACACGAATTTCATTGGCGAGCCTCTCCACCAGACCCTGTAATTGAGCTGTACCACCCGCCAGGCAAATGCCGTTATCCATCAAGTCAGAAAGAATCTCTGGTGGTGATTCGTCCAGGGCATCTTTAATGGTATCAACGATCACCTGCACCGAGGCAGATAGAGCCTCACGGATTTCAACGGAAGAAATCTCAAGCGATTCTGGCAGGCCAGTAATCAGGTTACGACCTCTGACATCCACTGTTTTTTCTTCCTTGAGGGGATAGGCGGATCCGATGGCTATCTTGACCTTTTCTGCCATCTGCTCACCAATAAACAGATTGTATTTTGAGCGGATATACTCAATAATATCCTGATCCAACTCATCTCCGGCTACGCGCAAAGAGCGAGAGATTACAATGCCGCCTAATGAAATAACCGCCACTTCTGTTGTCCCACCGCCAATGTCGACGATCATGTTTCCAAAACCTTCGTTGATCGGCAGGCCCGCTCCGATCGCGGCTGCAGCTGGCTCTTGGATCATATAGGCCTCACGCGCCCCAGCACTCATGGCGGCGTCGTAGACAGCACGTTTCTCGACTTCAGTCGCGCCTGAAGGTATACCCACTACAACCCTGGAACGTGGAAAAATAACAATCGAGTGTTGGTGCGCCTTCCCTATAAAATATTCAAGCATCGCCTGGGTAATGTCGTATTCGGAAATAACACCATCACGAAGCGGACGTAATGTAACCACATTCGCCGGAGCACGCCCGACCATAGCCTTGGCTGCAGCTCCGATTTTCAGGGGTTCGCGCGTGCGCTTATCAATCGCCACCCAGGAGGGTTCGTTGATGATGATGCCTTTACCTTTGACGTTGACCAGTGTGTTGGCAGTGCCCAGGTCAATACCCAGGTCGAGTGAAAATAAACCCAACAACCAGTTGATAGGATTGAAAATTGCCAAATTCAAATCTCCGCGGCGGCTAAGTTCCCGCCATTAATTCGAAAATTATAACATACCAGCCTTTGATATAAACAGAAAAATAATATGGCGGATTGGGATGATACAATTACTCTTGTGAGATATTCATCAACCCATCGGAGCTGCCCATGAATCTAACCTTCAGCCTATATCGACTGCAATCCTACGACACACAGCTCTTAAAGATTAATAAGCGCATCAAAGAGATTGAACAAATGCTTCAGTCTGACGCTGAAGTGGCAGCAGCTGCGCAGGCAATCTCAGACGCAAAAATTGCTGTTGAGGCAGTGGATGTTTCTTTGCAATCCTTAGCTGAACAAGTACGTACCAAACATATTAAAGCTGAACTCACCCATAACGCACTCTTCGACGGCAAAGGCCGCAGTCCCAAAGAACTACAGGAACTCCAGGCCGAGGAAGAAGCTCTCAAACGCGCCACTACCAAACTTGAGGACGAACAAATGGAATTGACGTCTCAGCTTGATGCTGCCACCGAAGCACTCACAGCTACCGAAGCCGCTTATCAGCTAACAGTCAACCGAAAGTTGGCTGAAAACTCGTTGATTTCGGGTGAGAAGAGCCGGTTGGAAGCAGAAATCCCCGGCATTAACGCGCAGCGGCACGCCTTGATGTCACCTCTCTCCGCTGATATCATCGAGCAATATCAAGGTCTTTTACGTTCAAAACAAGGTCGTGCTGTTGCGATGGTGGAAGATGATTGTTGTGATGCTTGTGGGATTGAACTCAGCGCTTTTGAAATTCAGAAAGTTAAATCTCAAGCCATCTTACTCAAATGTAAGTCCTGCGGAAGGATACTGTACAGTCCGTAAACTATCAAATGAATAACGCAAGAACGCGTGTTAATATCCATTCTACGACATAGATAAGCAATATCAAAATCATCGGTGCCAGATCCAGGCCCCCTACTGGTTTAACGATCTTGCGTACCTGGTTCAGTGCTGGTTCTACAACGTTTCTCAAGATTCGCAGTATCGTCGAGCCTGGAGACACAAAGTAACCAAGCAGCACATAAAGAAGGACCATGATAGTTAATACCATACCAATAAGATTGACGAGTGAGATAAGTAATGAAATCAATGTTGCTCCTTATAAGTTCTTGGTCCAAAAATTGACTCTCCAAGTCGGATAATTGTAGCACCTTCTTCGATCGCCACTTCAAAGTCAGATGACGTACCCATTGAAAGTTGGTCAAAACGGCATCCGACCTGTTGCTGATTTAGCCACGCCGCCAATTCCCTTGCCTGCTGGAAGAACCCTCTATTTACTTCAGGATCACTTTGTAATGGCGGCATGATCATCAATCCTTTGATTCGCAGCCGTTCAAGTCTCGCCAGCTCGCTTAATGTTGAGAGAAGCAACTGTTGATCCTGTTCGTTTTTCGCGTCAAAGCCCTCTTTGGTAGTCTCTCCACTCACGTTGACTTCAAGCAGAACTTCCAGGGGTAATCCCTCATTCAACCGATTAAGGATGATTGCCAAATTGAGACTGTCCACAGAGTGAATGCGCCTGAAACCCGAAACGACCAGTTTTGCTTTACGACTCTGAATGTGCCCAATCATCTCCCAGATGAGACCTGGGTAATTCGACAAAACAGCCATTTTCTCGACGGCTTCTTCAGGGTAATTCTCAGCAAAATCGTGTAATCCGCACTGATAGGCTGCGATGATAGCTTCGACAGGTTGACGTTTAGAGACAGCCAAAAGGTGAATGCTTTCAGGGTTTCGTCCACTTCGCAGGCATGCAGCCTCAATTCTTGAGCGAATTAGGCGAATTCTGTCGTTGATGACAGAGACAAAGTCGGAAGAGGGGTTAATCTCAGGCATTCTTTAATGCTATCACAACCCCAAAACGCCCTGTAGCTCCTTTTTCTTTGCGATACGAGTACCACTCGTCCAGATGTTCCGCGGTACACATGTGAGACTGTTCAATCCTGCAAACTCCGGCTTGTTGCAACACCCACTCATTCGCCGCCCACAGGTCCAACAGATAACGTTCACCTTGGGGTTTAAGAAATTCATCAGCGACATCACCCCAGTGTTTCAAAAACTGTTTGCGCACCTCTTGACCGACCTCGTAGCATATACCACAGATGGAGGGGCCAATCCCTACGACAAGATCAGCCGGCTTGGAGCCATAATGATCAGCAATTCTAAACACAGCCTCTTTGCTAATTTGCATCAGCGTGCCCTGCCAACCAGCGTGGACAATACCAACCACTTTTTTAATGGGATCATGAAAAACCAATGGCACGCAATCGGCAAAGCGCATCATCAAAGTCACCTCAGGGTTTGAGGTAAAGATACCATCGGCAGGTTGATGTTTCTGATTGACTGGTCTGGGCGATTCGCTGATCACAATGTTTTTGCCATGCACCTGCCAAACATCGAGACGACTATCAAAGGGTCGCCCAAGAAGGTCGAACACCAATTCATGATTGCGACGGACAGAGGCTGGGTCATCACCGCAGGTTCCGCCAAGATTTAAGCTCTCGTAGTAACCTGAGCTGACACCCCCCTGGCGCGTAAACAAAGCATGTTCGACGGCGAGAGAGTCAAAACTCTCGAACTGATAGTAACGCAGTCCGTTTTGCTCTTGCCTGATCAATTGGACCTCAGCTGCCTGCTGGCAAGCGCTTTCAACTCCAATTGAATGCGGTGAGTGTTAAGGGATTCCTCAATGGTTGGAAAAGCATACCAGGCCGTGAACCAACCAAAGAAAAACCCAGTCAGTACCCTCAGGAACGGTGTGGACTCACGCATAGCCAGCCAGCCCAGCATAGGAAGTTCCATCTGGCTAACCAACTGCGAAACCCCATCCAGTCCAATGGGAACAAGCGCAAGCACCAGCCATAGAAACCATGGGACAGCTTTAGTCCTGCGTTTTCTCAGGATGAAGATGATTACGAACAGAAGTATGGATCCGTAGATTGCCATATCCCTTTGACATAGGGCCACTTTATATCCCAAAGTCTCATTGCCCAAAAACGCACTGGCAGCGTGAAGATCATCCTCAGGCAAACCAGAAACTTCTTCAAAAGTGTTCAGTCCATCAATGCCTGCAAGTTCAAGAGGATAGGCAACCTGGTCACCAAACAGGTAGAAGGAGCGAAATCCCAACTGGTGACATGACACCCGGTATACCCGATAAATCACATTGGCCGAATCGGGATACCCTGTTTTCATTAAAACAGGAGCAAGCAAAGGTAATCCAACGTAAATCAGCACCAACAAACCAAAAAACCAAACATAACTGCGCGAAAACCACAAAGATACCCGATCTGAGGCGGTCAGCAGGATTGGCTTTATCAGGCTGTCAACAGCTGATTGTTCGCCTCGGTCGGTTGAAAAACGCAAATACTCCTGTGCTCGGCCAAGAGTATCTTCAATTGCTGTAGAACTCAGTGCGTCGGTGACTGTAAAACTACCAATTTTCAATTGAGGAAATTGTGTTGGTAAATTATCGTTTAGCCAGTGACCAGGAGGAACATTAATTTCATTCAGATTGAGGTCAAAATGATCTCTAATACCAAGAATCGTGCTTCGTATTCTCTGTGAGACCTCAGTCTGGAACTCGTTCGTGTACAGATAAACCTGTATCAAGTAACCACACCCCGCTTTTACGAGGAGTAAACGATTACTTGGGTTGAATTGGCTCCACCTGAAACCGTCAGATCGCCGGGATAATAGGCCACGCTCGGATTGGTCCAACGCCAGATCCACTTGGCATCCTCATGGCGGGCATTCACACAACCGTGTGATTTGGGCGTGCCAAAGTAATTGTGCCAGTAAGCAGAATGAATAGCTGCGCCGTTGGAATCAAACAAGGTCGTGTATCCAATCCCTGGAGTGTCATAGGCTACCAGTCCGCCCGCGCTCATGTGGGTTGAGATCATCTTGCGCCAAATGGTATGGGTGCCTTCCGGAGTTGCCCAACCCTTCGTTTCAGATCGACCGCCTGAGGAAATTTCACAGAAATAGACTTCTCTATTACCTTCAAAGCAAGATAATGTCTGAGAGTTCAGGTCAACCTTGACTACTTTTTCACCGACATCAGGGTGGATTGGAGATGTTTCTTCTGCAGTTATCGGTCGACAAGCGGCTGCATCAACCCAGAAGGTGTCTGGCAATGCGCCATAACGCTCGGTCAACAGGTATTCGGTGCGGCCATTCAGGGTGCGCACATTCATCGCCCAATAGACCGAATTAGCATAAACTTTGGGAGTAAATCCGCCTTCCATGACATCCTTGATCCAGAAAGCTCCGGCTGGTAATTGGGTCGGTTTGATTTCCGCAACAGGCACTGTGATTTCAACCCACATACCTGGGATGCCTTTTTCATCGAATGGCAAAGTGTTCACGGGTTTATTGATCTTATTCTTAACCTTCTGTACCCAAGGAGAATAGACATAGCCCTCTGGCATCTCTACCCAACGCTGGTTATAGTTATTAAGGTCAAAACTGGTGGCGATTACCTCTTTTTTGAACTCAAAAACCTCGTCCCGGTACACTCTGCGCACGGTTGGGGCAGCCACATTCGGCTCAGTATAGATATCTCTGAATGCGCCAACTGAGCCATCGGCCATTCTACCCAGCAAGGCACCGTCTGGAAAAAAAGTTGAGTTGGCTTGCTGTGCCATCCAGTTGGCAGGCAGTAACAAAGCACCGGCAGCCATCCCGGAGAGTTTAAGAAAATCTCTGCGGTTAAATGTGAATTCATTCATTTTCATGGATTGATTATATCGATTTTAAAATAAAACTCAATTTTGAGTAAATGGTTGAAATGGCTTAGTCATCCCGCTGACCGCGAGCGTTTTCACGTGCTATATCTTTTTCTTTGATTGACTCCCGTTTATCATAACCCTTTTTGCCTTTGGCAACCCCGATCTCTAACTTGGCACGATTGCCTTTCAGATAAGCCTTAATGGGTACGATAGTTTTGCCCTTGATGCGCACTTCGTCCCACAGGTCGGCTATCTGCCGTTTGTGTAAGAGCAACTTGCGTTCCCGGTCTGGCGCATGTTGTGATGCACTGGCGTGTTCGTAAGGCGCGATGTGCGCCCCCACCAACCAGGCTTGCTTGCCATCCGTACGAATGTAAGCCTCTTGCAGGCTGATCTGTCCCTTGCGTACTGACTTGATCTCAGTGCCACGTAGAACCAGGCCTGCTTCGAGCGTTTCCTCGATAAAATATTCAAAGCGTGCTTTACGGTTGGTCGATACTGTCTTAATTTCCATAATGGTCTATTTTAACATATTGCTCGGTTCAAAAAGCTCAACGCCTTAACAGGTTTGACGTAAATATCACAGCCACAAATTTCACTTGACCCAGACTATAATAAAGCTGAACTTGGAGGATGCAATATGTCAAAAGAAGTTTTACTCGCCCTTGGTGGCGGTGGTATTCGGGGAATCGCCCACGTTGGCGTGATCAAATGTCTTGTAGAGAATGATTACAAAATCGCAGGCATCGCTGGCACCAGTGCTGGCGGATTATTTGGGTGTATGTTCGCTTCTGGTGTTGGTTTTGAAAAAATCGAAGCGGCGGTCGCTGAATTCAGCGCCAGCCCAAGTTTTAAACGCCGCTCAGCTGACAGTGCTTCTCTGATCGGTACCATAGGTCTTGAAAAAGCCATCCAGGGCGTACTTGGCAACGTCTTGCTTGAAGACTTCCCTATCCCATTCGTTGCCACCGCTGTAGATCTGCTTACTGGAAATGAGATCGTCATCAAAACCGGTCCTGCTCTCAGAGCGATCCTCTCGACCATCGCTTTGCCTGGAGTTTTCCCCTCTCAGGAATTCGATCAGTATAAGTTGATTGATGGTGGAATCGTCGACCCAGTCCCGGTGAGAGCAGCGCGTGAGCTCGACCCAACGTTACCGATCATTGCCGTACGGCTCAGCCGCAAACCGGATGGCTATGTGGCCAAGGAACTGACCCTTCCCTTTCAAGACACTTTACCTACCAGCATCACGGACAGATTGTACAAAACCCGACTGGCTGAATCGCTGCGCACCTATTATCAGTCCATTGACGTGTTGACTGGAAAATTGGAAGCCGTCAGTCTTAGCGTGGACCTCCCAGATGTGATTGTCGCACCTGAAATTGGACATTATCCCACGCTCGACATGGTCATTCCCCCTGACCTACAACAAAAAGGTTACGACGCTATGCTGGCCGCTCTGCCACAGTTGGAGCAATCTTTGTCACTTGTTAATAAAGTGCGGCGAATTGCGAAATACGTGGTTGCAGATCCAAAAATTAATAGCTTAACCTCGGCGTAGAACTGCTATCAGGGCAAGAAATAGCCCGATACCCGCTAAAATCACGATCACAATGCCGAGTGGGATTCCACCTGGCGCAGTTGCGCCAGAGACTTCCTGGTATGTTGGGATCATCAGCATAGGCGGCTCAGTAAAGGTAGGTAGTCGTGTCTCCTGCACCTGGGGCAGGAATTGGGCTGCCAAGGTTGGATCAATAGTCTTTGTGATCGCCGGTGTCGAGGTTGGAGGAGGCACCACGTCAGGGACAGCCCCAATCAGGGTTACGTTTGGTGCAAAAACCCAACCTAATCCCTCAACACCTCCAATGTATTCGATTTGGATCCAATCGCCATACTTACCGACCGCTTTGGCTTCTTGATTCACCAATAATACACCAATGCGTTCGGTTAATCGGCTGGGACCAACGCGCACATTAACCGGGATGTACTCAGTATCAGCAGTCTGCTTGGCGATGATATAGGAGCCTCTGGGTGAACTGGTCACTGTAGCTATGGAAACAGTGGGGAACTGCGCCATGACTGGCTGGGTAGTTTGAGGAATTAGACTAATTCCAAGTAATACCAGAACGCACGCAAGAATAAATGCAGTCAGTTTCGACCTTTGGCTTCGGATATCCATATTTTTTCCTGGTTACAATCTTATCCGAATTTTGCTTACTGAGTAACCCCCAAATAAGCCTCTATCACCATGGGATTCTGAAGCACTTCCTGTGCCTCGCCTTCCAGTACGATCTTGCCGGTTTCCAAAACATAGGCTCTATGCGCGATAACAAGCGCCATTTGTGCATTCTGTTCAACCAGGATCACACTTGTACCCGTATGGTTAATATTCTGGATGATATCAAAAATCTGCTCAACCAAAACCGGTGAAAGACCCATGGAAGGTTCATCCAATAGGAGCAGCCTGGGGCTTGCCATCAGACCACGGGCAATGGCCAGCATCTGCTGTTCGCCTCCGGAAAGGGTCCCGCCCAGTTGTTTGGAACGCTTGCCCAGGATGGGAAATTTTACAAACATTTCCTCGACTTTATCAGAAATCAGTTTTTTGTCTGTGACTGTAAAGGCACCCATTTCAAGATTTTCCATCACGGTCATGGCGGCAAAGATTTTGCGACCTTCAGGCACCTGTACGATGCCCTTACGCACAATCTTCTGCGGCTCGACATTCGTGATGTCCTCGTCCAGATATTCCACCTTACCTTTATCAGCCTTCAGTAAACCTGAAATCGTGTTAAGCAAGGTGGATTTACCTGCGCCATTAGCCCCAATCAGAGTGACGATTTCACCCTCTTCGAGGGTAAAACTAACGCCTTTCAGAGCATGAATTGCTCCATAATGTACATTAAGATCAGTGACTTTCAGCATAAGTTTGCCTTTGTTTTTTGTATTTTTCAGAAAGTGCTGCTCCACCGGGACCGAGGTAAGCTTCGATTACCCTGGGATTTGCTTGGATCTCAGCCGCGCTGCCTTCAGCAATTTTAATACCATAATCCAATACGCTGATCCGGTCAGAAATACCCATCACGACCTTCATATCATGTTCGATCAGGATGATGGTAATTCCCAATTCATCCCTCAATTGCTTGATGAAATGTGTCGCTTCCGCGGTTTCATTGATATTCATGCCGGCTGTAGGTTCATCCAACAACAGTACCTTCGGCTTGTTTGCCAAAGCCCGCCCAATCTCCAATCTGCGCTGGAGTCCATATGGCAGGTTCTTGGCAAGATAATCGCCATAACCTATCAAACCGACATAATCCAACAAACGGAGAGCTTCTTTGACTGAGTCACCTTCTTCCTTTCGGTAGCGTTGGGTATGGAGTATTGCGTCAAGCCAACTGGATTTCAAATTGGGATGCAAACCGATCAGAATATTCTCAACTGCCGTCAAATTACTGAAAAGACGGATATTCTGATAGGTGCGGGAAATCCCCAACCAAGCAATCAGATTGGTCGAGAGACCCTGAATTGGGTCTCCATAAAACACAATCTCACCTTTTTCAGGGACATAAAAACCTGAAATACAGTTGAACAGCGTGGTCTTGCCAGCCCCATTGGGACCGATGATGCTGTAGATATATTTTTCGGGTATTTCAAGGTCAACCTGATTGACCGCAGTCAGACCTCCAAATATCTTACACACATTCCTTACATGGATGATCGTGTCAGTCATCCTGACCTCCTTTTCCAGGCGGAGCATCCCCTTTTAGCTTGTTGACTTCATCTTTCTCTATGTTTGGTCGAGTAGCAGGCCACAATCCTTCAGGACGTGAAAGCATCATGAATACGAGCAATCCGCCAAATACTAACAAGCGGTAGTTCTCAATTTCACGGAGAATCTCCGGAAGTCCTTTAAGGGTAAAAGCACCGAGGATGATCCCGGGAATGCTGTTCATACCCCCTACGATCAGGATGCTGAGAATATTCATGGATACCATTAACTGATGGTCGTTTGGACCGGTAAACTGGTTGCGAGCTGCGAAAATTCCGCCAGCCAAACCAGCAAAAGCAGCCCCCAGGCACAATGCCAGCAATTTATTTTGCTTGATATTGACACCGGTCGCTTCAGCAACCTTGGTATCCTCTTTAACAGCCAACCATGCTCGCCCGGTTCTGGATCGTTCAAGCCTTTTGTAGATGAAAATGGCCAGAATCATAAAAACCAGGATTATGTAGGTGTAGTCGATATCGCTGGAAAATGGCTTTCCAAAGAGGGTCGGTCCTTTGATATCCTGGATTCCGCGCGGTCCTCCGGTAAAAGCAGTTAAAAGGTCACTTTTCAAAAGGATGCGGATAATTTCACCAAATCCGAGCGTAACGATGGCGAGGTAGTCGCCACGCATACCCATCACCGGCAAACCCAATAAAACTGCTGCCAGCACTGCCATGAGAATCCCAATAAGCAGAGAAGGCCAAAATCCCAGCATAATTCCATGGGGGAATGGTGAGTTAAGCAATGCCACACTGTAAGCTCCCATGGCAAAGAACGCCGCGAATCCGAGCATCAATTGACCTGAAAGACCCACAATGATGTTCAATCCAATACCCAGGATGACGTACAAACCAACCAAGCCTACAACATAGTTATTGTAAGAGCCCCACATTCGCGGCAGAAAAAATGCCGTAAGGCCAATAAGCAGGTAAAGCAGGTACTTCCCGTACTTCTTGACCCAGTCAGGCGTATTTGCCTGAGTTTTTGCCTGCAAACCACGGTAACCGGTTGAAATACTCTTAAAGAAATTGGACACCGGATCGGATTTCAAGATGATCTTCAACACACTTCCCAGTAGGCTGGCACCGGTAAACAAACCCAAGTGCAGTAATGGACCTGATGCTCCCTTTTCCAACAGAAAGAGTCTGATACTTTCAGGCGCAAGCGCGGCCAGGTAAGTGCGGACATCAGTGCCAGTTTTTATAAGCTGGTTCAATACAAGGTCAAATAATCCAACCACAATGCCAACAGTCAGACCAGCAATGAGGGCTTGGTATAACTTTTTGGCTGGCTTTTCCTGGTTCGATGAAGCAGACCATCCCACAAACATCCCATAAAGAACCAGGAAAATGATCATAAAACGCACTTCAGGTAAAGCGCCGCGGATTACATTCATACCAAGCAATTTACTTAGCATGATGGCTGCCATCACCTCAAAATCGATCAGAACAAGGATAATCATTACAATCCCGAAGGTGAGGCCTTTTTTTACACTGGCACTAAAAAGATTCCTGTTCATACCTTTTCCTCCGAGAGAACCTCACCCAAAATACCAGAAGGTCTGAATATGAGAATGATGATCAGGATCACAAACGCCAATACATCTTTCAATTGATAACTTATCCCCAGAGCAGTCGGGCCAATGGATTCGATCAATCCAAGCAGCATACCACCGAGCATCGCGCCGGGAATATTACCGATGCCTCCCAAAACTGCTGACGTGAAGGCTTTGATGCCAGGCATAAAGCCAACATAATAATAGACCAGCCCATTATGCAATCCCCACATTACTCCGGCCGCGCCAGCCAGCATTCCACTAATAATGAAAGTCTTGCTTATTACGCCATTTACATCAATGCCCATCAATGCTGCTGTTGACTTATCGGCAGCCACCGCACGCATGGACTTTCCGAGTTTGGATTTTCTCACCATCGTATATAACGCAAACATGATGATAATGGACAAACTGAAAGTGAGCACTCCGGTATACGGAATGGTCAATGGCGCCCCTGCCACAGTAATTGTCCACCCTTGACCGCGGGCAATTAACCCGGGGTTTTTATAATCCCGAACCAGGGGACTGAACAAGAGTTGGGCAAGGTTTTGCAGAAATATGGAGGCACCAATGGCGCTGATTAATGGGATCAATCTGGGAGCCTTACGCAAGGGGCGATAGGCAATTTTTTCAAGCAGGAAACCGGTGGTGGATGCCACAGCCATCCCAACAATAAAAGCAAGCAAAATCGCGAGTACAGGTTGGGCATTGGACAAGCTGGTTACTTCACCGCTGGATGATGTCATTTGAATGGCATTTGTAGCTTCAAAAACAAAGTAACCAGCAAATGTCCCAATCATCATCACTTCGCCATGAGCAAAATTGATCATTCTCAGGATTCCATAAACCAAAGTGTAGCCAATGGCAATCAGAGAATAAACGCCGCCAATAACCAAACCCGAGAGTAACAACCGAACCCAAATGTCCGGGCTGTATTCATGTTGAACAATGAAAACAGTGTACAAGCGCCATAGGATATATAAAAGAACGATAATGCCAAATATCCACCGGACAATTTTAGAAAGATTGCTCCTCTTATAACGTCGCGGAGGTCGAATTTCATTCTCCATGATGTGCTCCTCAGCGGATTATTATTAAACTCAACATGCAGAGAAGGGACACCCTTCCCTGCATCTGACAATCGTCAACTTGTTTTAGTTAACCGCAACAAACGCCCCGTTTTCCACTCGGTGGAACTGTGGACCTTGAATGTTGCAATCTCCTACTGGAATGCAGGTGTAGGTTCCGCTGATACCAGTCCAGTTGGTTAATCCACGCACAGCGTCAACCAGGGCGCCGCGGGGAATGTAGAGCGCGCCATCATCGCCAAGAATTGCCACATCGCCAACTTTTTCGATCAGGGCTGTGGTGCAGTCATAACTGTTCCAGGTGAACGGTGAAAGTTCTCCAGGCCCAATCCCATAAGCCGTCTTGTAAGCTTCATCAAAGGCTGTCTTCTCGGGTGTCTGAGGTGGTGTGCGAGGAGTGGCGTGGTACGAACCTTCAGCATTCACGCCAGCCCGGTTTAGAAAATCTGAACCAAACGTACCATCGCATCCAAAGAAGACCGCGTTCTCGAGACCGGTAGTCTTCATTTGGTTTGCCAAAACGCCTGCATCCTGGGTGTAACCCCCGAAGTAGATTAATTCCGGAGACTTCGCGGCAATTGTGGTCAGTACGGGGGTATAGTCTGCTTCTTTCGAAGTGATGCCCATGAATTCGACCACTTCCCCGCCGAGAGCCTCAAATTCAGTCTTTACAATCTCCGCCAGACCCTTACCATAATCCTCACCGTCATGCATTACCGCGATCTTCCGGAATCCGAGTACTTCATAAATGTACGTGGCAGCGGCTTTTCCCTGTGCAGCATCGGTGAAGGGTACCCGATTAAATACAGCAGAACCTTTTTGGGTCAGAGCTGGATTGGTGGCTGAAGGGGAAAGCATTGGGATGCCTTTCTCTTCATAGATCGGCATGGCAGCTGCGGTTGCACCGGAAAACAGGTGCCCGGCTACAGCAACTAACGTTTGATCTGCAACAAACTTGTTTGCAACAGCCGCTCCGCCTTCCGCGGTACCAGTGTCGTCTTCAGCAAGCAATTCAAATGAAAAACCTTGAAGGGGTTCAGCATCGGCAACAGCAATCTTGCCAGATTGTTCAGCGTCGATACCAAATGAGGCATCACCGCCGGTCATCGGAGAGCCCATCCCGATCTTAATGGTTTGACCAGGCTCTATCTTGGCACATCCGTATCGATCCGCAGAACACTGTGCTGGAACATTTTCAGCGCCAGCCACTGGCTCTGTGGGGGCCGTTGTTGTTACTGCAGCTGGAGCGCAAGCTGACAGTAGGAGAACGGCAACCATTACAACCAATAGACCTTTATACTTCCTCATTTTTCTTCTCCTATCTATATGATCCCTGATTCTTTCATGGTGGTCATTTATTGCAGATATCCAAATCACCAAAGAAATTCCAAAAAAATATTCTAAGGAATAGAAAACTGTTAGATAGATTCGATCAAAACTTATAAAGGAACGTTCCCTGTTTGCAAAGCTTCATAAATGAACAGTGGAACTGAAATTGGAAAAATTATACTACTAATCAATTAAAATACTAATAAGATTCTATGAGATGTATCTATGTGATAGAGGTCTTTTTCAACTTTTTCAATTAATCAATCGTGCGGTCAGTTTTGACCTGTAAGTTCGGAAACCCATATTATCTATAGCGACACCTTTACTACCGATTATAATCTACACAGGATATTAGAAAAATGGGCACAATCAAGATTTACCACGGCGACCTTACCCCAAGCGATCTGGCTAACGATTTGGTAGCCCAGTTTAACCGGGGGGTCTATCAGGTTCAAAAATTTGGTCAACCAGACCGCATCGCTGTTCAAATCGCTACAAGGCGGAATCGAAACAGCGGTGGCGATACTGCTCTGACCGTGACCCTCGATAAGGTCGAGGATGGCGTAAGCGTCCAAACCTCCAAACAGCTCTGGTTTGGTTTAGCTGCAAGTTTGGGAATGAGTGCGCTCAGCACTTTGCGCAACCCCCTCGCCATTCTGGGACGTTTGGATGATATCGCCCAGGATGTGGAGTCGTTACAACTTGAAGATAGTGTCATGGAAGTTATCGATTACAGTGCCAGGCAGCACGGTTCTGGCCATGCGATCTCTGAACGACTACAAAAGATGATTTGTCCCTTTTGCACCACTCCCAACCCGATGGGCTCAAGCCGCTGTCTGGCATGTGGAGCCCCTCTTGCAGATGTCCAGCCCCAAACCTGCCTGGTGTGTGGGTTCGTTACAAAAAGCACCGAATCGATTTGCCCAAATTGTGGGTCATCCCTCAAAGTCAAACTAACCCCCGGAGCCTGATATGATCAAAATCATTGCCGATACTACTTGTGGAATCCCTGTTGAAGAGTTGAAATCAAAAGGGATCGCAGTGATCCCACAAGTCATCACCTTCGGAACCACCTCTTACCATGACGATTACGAATTAACAACAGACAAGTTCCTTGATCTGCTTTCAAGGAGCAAAGAACTTCCAGGCACTGCGGCACCTGCACCATCACTTTACAATCCCTATTACAGAGACGCCCAGGTACATGGCGACCAGGTCTTAGTAATCACTCCTTCGGGCGACTTGAGTGGCACATTCCGCAGCGCTACCGTTGCCGCGGCTGATTATCCTGATGTTAACATACATGTCGTAGACACCCGCACCATAGCCGGAGGTTTGGGCACGCTGGTTTTACTGGCAAAACAATGGGCGGATGAAGGCTTGCCAATGGAGACAATCAAACAAAGGGTTATTGAAAAAGCTAAAACTTGTCGCATATTCTTCCTCGTTGCCACTTTGGAATACCTGCACAAAGGCGGTCGAATCGGAAGTGCTTCCAAACTGGTAGGCGGCTTGTTGCAGATCAAACCAATTCTTTGTATACAGGATGGCAAGATAGAACCGTTTGATAAGGTTCGCACCTACAAACAAGCTTTGATTACCCTTGAGGAATTAAACTCCAAGCTTCTTGAAAACAATCCAGAGGCATATTTATCTATCAGTCAATGCGGCGCAGACGAGGATGCCATAACAATGGCAGAATCTTTCAAAAAACGCTTCAACATCCCCGAGGTCCCAATCTATCTTGTTCCTCCTGCTATTGTCGTTCACGCAGGCCCAGGAGTATTGGCAACCAGCATATTTACCAAACCAGAATAAATATGTCAGATTTGGGATTGCCTGAGGATCAACCAAAGGTTGTGTTCTCGGATGCAGACATTCTGGTATTGGAAAAACCAGCAGGGGTACTCTCAATTGCAGATGGGTACGATCAAACCTTGCTCCACTTGAGTACGATCCTCCTCCCGACATGGGGAAAGATTTGGATGGTTCACCGGCTAGACCGTGAGACAAGTGGCTTGATGGTCGTCGCCCGCAATCCAGAATCTCATCGCATCTTAAATCAACAGTTTCGAGACCATCTAGTCAGTAAGAGCTATCATGCCGTTGTTGAACCAGTGCCGGATTGGGTTGAAATTAATCTTGATGCTCCATTGCGTGTTGACGCAGACCGTGAACATCGTACTCGTGTGGACTTCTCACGGGGAAAACCTGCCCAAACCAACCTGTGTGTGCTAAAGTCAAATCGTGATTTTGCTTTGCTTGAATGCCAAATTCTCACGGGGTACAGGCACCAAATCAGAGCGCATCTCTATTCAATCGGCTTGAACATCATGGGTGATGAACTGTATCAACCTCACAAATCGGTCAGAAGCCCCAAAGCCACCCGCATGCTCCTCCACGCCTCAAAACTCGGTTTTAATCATCCTTTGTCGGATGAAGCACTCCATTTTGAATCCCCCGACCCTATTGAATTTTCCTCGTTTATCTAAACCAGAGGGATTCGTGTTTTCGCCGGATAGAGGTATAGGTTTTCTGTCCGATCACCAGGTGATCAAGCACTTTTATGTCCAATATATTCCCGGCTTCAATCACCTGACGGGTTAGATTTACATCCTCGGGGCTCTCAGTGGCATCCCCGGAAGGGTGGTTGTGGGCAATAATGATGTTCATTGCGCTCAATCTTACTGCAGTCGTAAAAATTTCAGAAACTCGCACGGTGGAGCCGTTCTGTGCTCCTTTATACAACTCTTCGGTGGCGATCAAGTGATTGCGACTGTTCAACAATACAACCACAAACACTTCCTGGGTGCGCTTCGAGAGATCCGGGAGCAATATTTGAGCGACATCGTCTGGGGTGAACACGGTTGTTTTTGATTTGATCTCTTCTGTTGCCAGGCGCGCTGCCAGCTCCATCACCGCAACAACCTGACTGGCCTTCGCGTTGCCAACGCCATCCAAGGTTTTCAAGGTTGCCAAATCAACCTTTGCCAGACCGTTGAGGCCACCTAATTTCTGTAACATTTCGTTGCCCAAATCGATGGCGCTTTGTTTTCCGGAACCAGTTCCAAGTAATATAGCCAACAACTCGCCATCGGTGAGCGCTTTGGGACCTTGCGAGGCAAGACGTTCACGAGGGCGGTTTTCGCGACTGAGATCTTTGATGCGCAGGTTTTGCTTATCTTTCATGGCAAGATTTTACCTCGATCGATCCGTCATATGGGCAACTGTTATAATTTGATCACCAAAAAGTGAGAAGCAATGGGAACGATCCAATTTGAAGGGGAATATAAACATCTGAAAGCCATGGCTGAATTTGTTAAAGCCGAGGCAAGAAACCTCCCGTTTACGAATAAAGAGCTCTATGCTATCGAATTAGCCATGGATGAGGCTGCATCGAATATCATCGACCACGCCTACCATGGCGAAGGTATTGGTCATCTTCACCTCACAGTTGAGTCCCAACCTGAGTTCCTGAAAATTGTATTGGAAGACCACGGACTTCCCTTCGATCCAAGCATGATTGCCAAACCTGATCTTACCAGTCCATTGGAATTGCGCTCGGAACGGGGTTTGGGGGTATACACCATGTATAAATTGATGGATTCGGTTAAATTCGATTTCACAGAACCGGGTACAAATCGACTTACCATGATTAAAAAGGTAAAACCAGCACAATGAGCCAATTGTCTTCAGACGGAACTCGCTCTACCTTCCTGGAACAAGCGACTGGTTTACTTCGAATCTCAGACTTGGAACGGTTACTTTCAGAATTGAACACCCTGATAAGTGACAATTATTCATCAAGTTTGTCACTTTATTTCTTGCCTCCTGAACTTTCCAGTTACTCCAACCCCGACATGTCCGATGAATTGCTAAGCTTCCATCGACACATCCAGAAGCAGCACAGAGAAGTAACTTTAATAAGCTCATGGGAGAAAGATTACTTGGCGGGATGCTGCCTGCTTTTTGAGAATGAGATGTTGGGTTCACTGGTTGCCTCAAGGTCGGATCGTTCATTTAACCAAGGTGAACTCGATAATCTCTCTGCAATTGCGGGCATTGCTACAGCAGCACTCCGTATCAGTTTGCTCACCAATCGACAAGCTTATCAAAAGAAACAATTAACCCTGATATCTGAGGTCACTGCCCAACTTGCCAACATCAGATCATTTGAATCGTTGTTACCAAAAGTCTGTGAATTGATCCATCGCACATTTGGCTATTACTATGTGGCGGTGCTAACCATCGCACCGGATGGTCATCAACTATTGCTGGGAGCCAGCGCGGGAACGAATAAGGACCTCATCCCGGCCTTCGAGGTCGGAGAAATCAAGTCGCTTGTCGTTGGCGCACACATTGTTGGCTCCGTTGCGGCCAACGGCGAACCCATCATGGCAAATGAAGTGAAATCAGAGCCTCTATACTTCGCTTCGGAAGCGCTGCCAGAAACTGAAGCAGAGATAGCCATACCAATCAAACTCGGCAAGACGATTCTCGGCGTGCTTGACGTCCAATCCGATCATATCAATGCCTTCTCACAATCCGATCTGGTCGTACTCACATCCTTGGCTGATGGGATTGCACTGGCCATCAACCGGGTTCGACTTTTCGAAAGTCTCACTAATCGGACTGATCAGTTAGCGGTTGTGTCTGAAGTGAGTCGATCGATATCAAGCGTATTGGAACTTGATCAATTGCTCAAGAAAGTCACTGACTTGTTGCACGAGGAATTCAATTATCCCTATGTGCACATCTTTACTGTCCAGTACGCCACTAAAACTATCGAGTATCGCGCTGGCAGTGGAAGCAGATCCGATGCATTCAAAGAGGCTGGAATTTCCTACAATCTTAACGCTGAGAAAGGAATCCTGCCAACCGCCCTGCGCACCAACCAGATCCAACTCGTCAACGACGTCAGTCAGGATACTCGCTTCATTCCCAACCCGATCACAGGGAGTACGAGTGGGTCGGAGCTCGCCATCCCATTAAGCATCGCTGACAACTTGCTGGGTATTCTCGACATACAAAGCGACGAACCGGACTTCTTCACCCCAGCAGATATTGAATTAATCACTACTCTTGCTTCGAGCATCTCCATTGCCTTGCGAAACGCAAATTTATACGCTTCCGAACGTTGGCGGCGTAATGTGGCTGAGTCTTTACGCGATATTGCTAAAAACCTCTCCCAGGCTATCTCTATTGATGAAGCCATCCAGGACATTTTCACAAAAATTGAAGAGGTCCTGCCATGTGACATAGCAGCATTATGGCTGCTTACAGAAGAAAAGGCAGTCAATGGGCACCTGCAACCAGTTTTGAAGTTGGAATGGGTCAAGGTATTTGACAGCTCTGCAGCGACTCCCGAGACAGGGATCTCAGTTCCAGCTGGCAGTTGGCTCTATCAAGCGCTGGAACAAGATCAGCCTTTGATCTTTGATTCAACAAATACAGAGGATCCTTTTGAGCTCTGGATGGGTGGCGAGCAAGCTTATTCTGCGGTAGCAGCCCCCCTCTCCACCGGGGGAACAAAGTTGGGTGTCCTCACTTTACACCACCACGCCTATGGCCGTTATGGGCTGGAAACGCAGAATATCACCTTATCTTTTGCAGGTTATGCCGCGGTCGCGATCGAGAATGAGCGCTCGTTTGAACGTACACGCGACCAAACATGGTTGTCTACCATCTCACTGCAGGTCGCACTGGCTACCAGGTCTCTGCTCACTGTTGATGACCTCTCCGATCTAATTGGCAAACTGATGATTTTGCTCATCGGCGGATCGACAGGCGGTATCCTGTTGCGAGACCCGGTTCAGTCTGCCTTTTATCTGCAATCGACCTTTGATGAATCATGCGATTACTTGGGGGATCAACTACCGATGAGGCTTAACCCAAGCCAATTACTCGACGAGATGGTTGCCGACCCAAGACCACAGGCCTTACCTGCCCACAAGTTTGACCCCAACATTCAGACCCTGATGAACCTGCAATCCACTGATACGGTCTTGCTTTTCCCGTTGGTCGTACACAACGAAGTACTCGGTCTCTTGATGCAGATCGATTCAGAACCGTATGTTGAAGCTCCACCTGAGCAGGTAATTGGAAAACAGAAATATGCCATCCTCGAAGGAATTGCACAGCAAGCGGCTGTCTCTCTACAAAACATAAACCTTCTGAATGCCAAACAGAACGAAGCATACATTTCCCGCGTGCTGCTACATTTCTCTCAAGTACTCGGTTCAGCCTCTACTTTGTCTGAAGGGTTTTCACAAGTTGCCAGCGAGGTGCCTATCCTGAGCGGTCTCGAGTCCTTTGCCTTAATTGAGAAAACTGATGAGAGTGAAGTACTCAAACTGCGCTATCTGAATACCGAAAGCTTGCCTCCTCACCGCATTAAAAATCTGATTGGTTTATCCATTGAGATTAAAAACCTGCCCGAACTCGAGGAACTCTCATCCAAGACTCTTGATGTCAAACCGGGAAATTGGTTTCACACACTCGAGGCTCTGCGACCGTTCATGCCTTCCAACGAGGTTCAGGAAGAGCAACCGCTCGACTCCAACGATGAATCTGCCCTGATTATTTTTCCCCTTAAAATTCGTGGACTCAATTATGGCTATATGGCCGCGCGCGATCGACATGCCGCAAATCGCGACCTGCGTATCGAATTGCTTACTGGTTTGGCGCAACAATTGAGTTCGGCGATCATGAACAACCATCTGAAGCAAATACAAGACGAGCAGGAAAGAACTAACCGCGAATTTGGCTTGGCACGGCAGATTCAGAAAACTTTCCTGCCTGAAGTACTGCCCAAATTGACAGGTTACGAGACCTCAGTACGCTGGCAGACAGCTTTACAAGTTGGCGGCGACTTTTATGATCTATTCCCGCTGCGCGACAATCTGTTTGGAATTGTTATTGCCGATGTGTCAGACAAAGGCTTGGCCGCCGCGCTATATATGACCGTCAGCCGCACCCTCATTCGGGCTGCGTCACTCGATACGACCTCCCCTGCCAAAGCTCTCGAGCGCGTCAATCACTTATTGCAGCTTGACTCGCAACAAGGCTTTTTTGTGACCACTTTCTACGGAGTGCTCGACCTGGACTCTAATATTCTCACCTATTGTAATGCTGGCCACAACCCACCTCTTCTCTATTCACATGCTGCTCAAGAGGTGCGACAACTCAACCGAGGTGGAATTGCCCTTGGTGTGTTTGAGGATATCAAATTACCTGAACACCAGCTGAGTTTTGAGCACGGTGACAGTATTTACCTCTTCACAGACGGTGTGACCGAAGGAACATCGAGCAATGGGGAATTCTACGATTTGAAGCGTCCCATGAGTCTGCTAAAAAAGATTGGGAACCTAAGTGCAGACGAAATTTTGGACGCAACTATGGCGGATCAAGCCAAATTCCGGGGAGACGCCTCTTTTTCAGATGATGTTACTCAACTCATCCTAAAGCGAATCTGATTACTGGCAGATTAGCATCGGGATTTCAACCACCCCAAGCAATGTATCCAGAGAACTACCAAAAATTCTGCCAATCCAAGACGTCCCGTTATAACCACCAGCGATGAGGATTGTTGACTCATTCTTTTCGATCTGGGATTGCACTGCTCTGGCAAAATCGACACTTTTCTCAACCTCATAGCTAAAATTAATCCCAAGCTTGCGCAAATAAGTTTTGGCAAAACTGACTTCGATATCTATATCTGTGATTCCGTTATCGAGCGTAAAGACCGCGAGTTTTGTATGCATCCGCGATGCATAATAGGCGGCGACGTAAAGTGCTTCTTTGCTCTTTGGCTGCCCGTCATACAGTAAGAGCTGGTTAGTGGCGGGCAAAGGTGTTTCTTTGACCAACACAATAGGTCGACGTCCACGCTGGATGAGTTCCACGATGCCGGCTCCCGAACGCTCGAAGAGACCACCGCTTGGTGGGAAACGTAGCCGTAACACCAACAAGTCGCTGAGCAAACTCTGTTCCTGCAATTTTTTTGTGACTGAACCTGATGTGATTGTCAAATTGCCTTCCATACCAGCCGCGGCCAGGCGAGTTGAAAATTCCTCACGTAACACTTGGGTTGATTCCGTCGTCACCTGAGTACCTTCTGAGGCAATGTATACACCCCTGATGTTGCCCTGCAGACATCGATTCATCAGAATCCCTTGTTGCAATCCAATCCAATCCGGGTCAAAGCCACCAACACCAACCAGAATATCCCGAAACATACAATCAGAACTGGCAAATGGAGTGAGGTCTTCATTGATTACTTGATTAGTAACTGGTTGTTCCAGCACAGTTTCCAAAGAGGTGGCAGATTTGACACTGGTTGTTTCACCCAGTTTTCCATCCTGCATCGCCACATAATCAATGGCGTGTTCTGTCTTCACGCTCGTCCCAAATTGTTTTTGTATGTTAGTTTGTTGATCAAGTACATAAAGATATAGATCGGTGAGTGTCATATTTGGATAGAGCTGAACCAATCCGGCTGCGGCAATCGCTTCTGTAACTGGTTGATAGATCTGGTCATACCAATGTTTGACTGCCTCATTGAACTCAATCGGGCGGTTTCGTTCGACGCCCATGTAGTAGCGATGAACTTCTATATGTTCCTTTAAGAGCTCATAATTCTCGATGAAATTAAGACTGAAGTCAATTCCGGGCAGATATGTATCAATATTGGTATCCGAGAGAAAGTCCGCGTAAGCCGCTTTAAGAATGAGCTCTTTAGGTGTTAGTCTTGAGCCTAAAGGAACTTTGGTTTTGATTTCTGTGACATAAGCTTCGATCATTTCATTGCCAATTTCCTTGGCAATTGAAACACGATGATTGCCATCCAGAACGAAGTACATCTCACCAATCTTGTAGAGGGAAACGGGTGGCACACCTTTGCCGGTTGGGCTGGTCATCACTGTTTTTACGCTTGCCCAACGATGTCGGTCAGAATCGTGAAGCGGATTAAAATGTCGATCAAAATCCTCGTCCCGGCCAACACTTCCCACAATTTGCTTGAGTGGTACATCTTGTAAACCAAGGTTGGATTGGCTCACCGCGCGCAATTTTGCCGAAATTTCGGCGTAATGCAACAGATTCGGCGTTTCACCCGTGAGTGACGCCCAGAACCGCTGCATAGCCGCTTTTGTACGTGCTCGTTTGAAGTCCTCAAGCGCGCGGCGATAAGTATAAAGATCTTCTTCCATCCGTATATTTCCTTTCAAATTACTATATCACAAGCAGATCAGGTTCCAACTCGATTTGAAATGTTTATAGTTATTTTGCAGTTGAAAGCTTGTGCAGGAAAGTTATAATGGGGGTTATGAAGAACTTTCACAATTTCGTGACTGAGTTGAATCGCTGCCTATGGAAGCGTCTGCTACTCTTTTCTGCACTGACCATGATCGCCATATTGATCAATGGTTACCACTTTGGCACCTTTGACCAGGTGTTCCACATCCCGTTTTTCAAGTCGTATCAAGACCCCACTCTCTATTCCAGCGATCCTTTCCTGCAACTCAAAGACTATCACTTTTCCTATTTCTGGTCGCTTTTTATTCCGGCATATCGTGCAGGTTTATTTGAACCAGCCCTGTTTATCACTCACGTACTGGTCACCTTCGCGACATTCTGGGCCTTCTGGGATTTATGCGAGACCATGTTCCACAACCCTACCGCGAATGTCTTAATGACACTGGCACTGACTTTCCCCCACCTCGGTTTCCCTGGCTTTCAAATCATTGAATTCAGTTTGTTGAATCGCACCTTTGCCTTACCTTTCCTGCTATGGGCGCTTAGTTTGTATTTTAAAAAGCAATACTTTTGGAGCGCTTTGTTAATCGGATTAATGTTCAATATCCACCTGGTGTATACCGCTTTTGTAATCGCCCTGATTGGAATGGACCTCTTGCTTAACATCAGAAGGTTGGATTGGAAACGCCTCATCCCGGCGTTCCTGATTTTTGGGTTGTTGTTTATCCCCATGTTTATGCAAAAACAAGGCGTTGCGCCTGGACTTGACTTTACCCTTAGGCCGGAACTGGCGAAACTTGAGTCGAGTTCCACCCTTTATACGGTCTACTATCCGATTGGTCCGCAACCTTATGTGCTGGCAGGCACACTTCAAGGTATTGCCTGTGCCGCGATTATTCTGCTGAGCATTCGGCATCACCCAATTTCCGAAACCGACAAAACTATGCGCAGCTTTTTGATTGCTATTGCGGTGGTCATAACAGTGGGTTCGCTGGCGGCCTGGTTCTTACCTGTTACTTTCATCATTCAATTTCAGATGATTCGTATCGGTGTTTTCTTGCTGTACTTTGCCTATCTCTACTTCGCCTACCTGATCGCTAAAACATTGGAAAATGAACACATGAATGGCTGGTTTACGCTGCTCTTAGTGTTCAGCTATGTCGTTGTCATATTCCCGGTGGTTCCACTGATTATTTGGTTGCTAAGGAACACTAAGTTGCGTCGAATCTCTGCTTCTACTACGATTGCCTCCATCCTCCTGATAGCTGTCGTGGAAATCGGCGTCGCTACTGCGGCCGGTCTATTCTCACCAGGTATTCATATCTATGGCCTCAAAAGCGATTGGCGATCTGCACAGGATTGGGCTCGTGAAAATACCCCTAAGGACACCTTATTCATTACTCCTCCTTACATCTTCTGGCATTATGAGTCAGATTGGCGGGTATTTTCTGAACGAGGTACGGTGGTAACGATTTCTGAATCGCTGGAGTTGCACTATGACCCAGCTTTCACTGAAGAATATGTTACCCGCATGAATGATGTCGCACCAGGTGCCATCGAGAAATTCAATAGTAATTACAACGACACATTCCGCTACACCCAGGAAGCATTTGAAACGTTGGAGGATGCTGACTTTTCAGGTCTCGCACAAAAATATGGAGCCGATTATTTGGTCTTGCCTAACACGACACCTTCTGACCTTCCGATTGTCTACCAAAACCCAACCTATTCAATCTATCAACTCAATTAAACTTAACACCGGTTTCCGGAGTCGGCATGCTATAATTTTTAGTTCAAATGGAACACATGTTGCCACTTTCTGGTTATGCCCTTAAACCTCTTTCCCCTGTGGACTATTTACTCATTGGTCACGTCACTCAGGACATACAGCCAACTGGCGATTCGCGCATCGGTGGCACAGTGACATTCAGTGGTTTAACCGCTAACGCACTTGGACACTCTGTGGGCATCATCACCTCGTGTGCCACCAGTTGCAATACTTCCGCGTTGGATAAATTATCAATCTCAAGAGTGGCTTCAGAGACGACCACAACCTTCCGCAATATCCCAACGCCTAATGGGAGGGTGCAATTCCTTTATCACCCAGCGACGCAGCTGAACGCTTCACACCTTCCAAAGCAATGGACCCAACCTGCGATCGTCCATCTCGGCCCAGTTGCTGCCGAGATCGACCCGCTAATCTTCCGCGCTTTCACGAATAGTATGATCTGTTTAACCCCGCAAGGATGGTTGAGAGGTGTTGATCAGGAAGGTCTCGTACACCCAGTCACATGGCCGTTTGATCATGAATTGCTCAAAGCCAGTCATGCCTGTGTCATCAGTTTGGAAGATGTCAGCGGTGAAGAGGAAGTGATCGAAGAATTCGCTGCAATGTGTAAGCTTTTGGTGGTCACTGAAAATAAGCTTGGTGCGCGTGTCTACTGGAATGGGGATGTGCACAGTTTTGCTGCACCCGCAGTTAACCTGGTGGAAGATACTGGTGCCGGTGACATCTTTGCGGCTTGTTTTTTTCACCGACTCTACACTACAAAGGATCCGTGGGAGGCGGCTAATTTTGCGGTAAAACTTTCCGCACTGTCAGTGACGCGTTCCTACCTCGACAGCATCCCTAAACCGCAGGAAATCGAAGCGGCAAAAATGGAAATTATCTAAGGATAAGCGGATGGGCAAAGTTTACACAATTGTCAATCAAAAGGGTGGTGTAGGTAAAACTACGACAACCATCAACCTGGGGGCTTACCTGGGTTCGTTCGGTCAGAAAACACTGCTCATCGATCTGGACCCACAAGCAAATGCCACCTCGTGCCTTGGTATCGATCGGCACACGATCGAAAATGGCACTTACGAAGTGCTGATCGGGTCACAACCCATCACTGACCAGATATTGCACAATTCGCGCTTTAAGCTGTCACTTTTGCCCTCCTCGCCGAATCTTGCTGGTGCGGAGATCGAAATGATCGACCTCAGTGAACGCGAAACCAGGCTGCACAAGCTTGTATCAGGTTTGACCAGTCACTATGACTACATCCTTATCGATTGCCCACCTTCGTTAGGACTGCTAACTCTAAACGGCCTCATTGCTGCAAGGGACGGCGTCATCATCCCTGTGCAAACAGAATACTTAGCCCTGGAAGGGCTTGGACAATTGACTCAGACACTCACACGGGTAAGGCAAAACCTCTTCCCTGATTTGACGATCAGGGGGGTGCTGCTGACTATGTTTGATGGACGGACCAATCTGGCCACAGATGTGATGAAAGAAGTACAGAAGTTTTTTCCAGAGCAAGTTTTTAATACCTTTATTCCCCGCAGTGTTCGACTGGCAGAAGCCCCATCATTTGGGATGCCGATCTCGGTCTATTCACCCGATTCAAGCGGCGCAAAAGCATATCGTTCTCTGGCAATGGAATTATTGAGCCGTGATGGGGTCAGTTTTGATCCCAACCAGGAGTAATAAAATGGCACAAAAAAGTGGATTAGGACGAGGTTTGGATGCATTAATCCCGGGGTGGCAAGAAAAACCATCGCCAGTCGAATTGACAACCGGCAAAGTATTCAGTATTCCTGTTGGTCAGATCAGCCCCAATCCGCACCAACCTCGTAAGAAATTTGACTCTGAAGCACTTGAAGAATTAGCTGATTCAATCCGCGAGCACGGGATTATCTCGCCGCTTGTTGTTGTTTCCACCGACCAAACCGATCGCTTCGTCCTCATCGCAGGAGAACGACGATTGCGCGCCGCGAAACTGGCCGGCTTGAAAGAAGTGCCAGCCATTGTCCGCACTATCAGTGAACAAGAACAACTCGAGTTCGCCATAATCGAGAATGTCCAGCGCGAAGACCTCAATGCCATCGAAAGGGCTCGGGCATACCAGAGCCTGATCGACAGTTTTGCTCTTACGCATGATGATATTGCCCGTCGCGTAGGCAAAAGCCGGGTGACGGTTACTAACACGCTGCGCTTGCTCAACCTACCCGCCGGTGTTCAGAAAGCTTTACAAGATGAACTGATCAGCGAAGGTCACGCGCGCGTGTTACTCTCTTTGTCCTCGGTTCGCTTGATGGAATCCGCGCTCGAATCGATACAGACACTTAGCCTCAACGTGCGTCAAACCGAAATCCTGGTGAATCGCCTGAACAGTAAAGTACCTGCGAAACCAAGCCCCATACCGCCAACTCCCGCAGAACGCGATCTCGAAAACCGATTACGAACCTATTTCCGCACCAAGGTAGCGTTGCAAAAATCCCAAAATGGGGGCACCATTACCATTTTCTACTACTCAGACGAAGATTTGAACACCATCACCAACCAACTCGGACTCAATGACTGAAAGAATGCTGCTCAACAACGCACACTTGCCTGGTAAATCAGGACTGTTCTCCATCGGCATACACACCGGAGAAATTGAGACTGTCATCGAAATGGAAGATACGACAATTCGAGGAACAGAAAGTATTGACCTCGATGGTGCCTTCATCCTGCCCGGGTTGTGGGATTCTCATTTGCACCTTGAACTGCTAACTTCAAGGCTACACGCAATTGACTGCGAAGCCCACACCAAATGGGATTGTCTGGACGAAGTGCAAAAAGCAGCCAATTCTACAGACGACAATCGCTGGTTAATAGGCTTCAATTGGAATCACAATATCTGGGAGCCGGCGGAATATGGCACAGCGCAGGAACTTGATTCGGTAAGCGGTAATCACCCCGTTCTGCTTTTTGCCAAGTCTCTGCATGCATGCTGGGTCAACTCCGCCACCTTAAGTCTGGCTGGAATCACCAACGACACTCCCGATCCGGTAGGCGGCGAGATTTTGCGGGACGCATCTGGACAACCGACTGGTGTTTTGCTTGAAAACGCGATGGGTCTGGTGAACAAGGTCATCCCACCTCTCAGACCTCATGAATTAGCTGATCAAATGCGTTCGACACAGACATACTTGCACAGTCTTGGACTCACCGGCGTGCACGATTTTGACCGATTTGAATCCTTCGAAGCTCTACGGATGCTCACTGAACGGGGCGAGAGAACCCTCGAAGTGGTCAAAAATCTTCCTGCAGATGCCATAGACCAGATCCTCGAACACGACTTTCGGGACGAGCTCAGCAAGATGGGCGTCACCCCTGGTTGGATTAAAGCCTTCGCAGACGGCGCATTGGGTCCGCAAAGCGCTGCGATGATTGATCCCTACGAAAACAGCACCAATTACGGCTTGTTGCTACTCCACCCGGAGGAAATCCTTGAGCTGGGGTTAAAAGCTGCCAAGGCGGGCTGGCCGTTGGCAATTCACGCCATCGGGGATTCAGCTAATCAGACTGTTCTGGACGGTTTTGAGCTGTTACGACAAGCTGAAACCAAGCGCAACCTGCCGCATTTGCGACACCGCGTGGAGCATGTGCAGTGTCTACGGCAGGAAGACTTTAAGCGCTTTGGAGAGTTGGACATTATTGCCTCGGTGCAGCCCATCCATTTCCCTTCAGACCAAGAGATGGCCAGGCGTTATTGGGGTAAGCGCAATGCTTTTGCCTATGCCTATCGCAGTTTGCATGAAGAAGGTGCTGAACTCGTTTTTGGTTCTGATGCTCCGGTCGAATCTCCCAACCCATTCCTTGGCATGCAGGCGGCTGTTTACAGGCCAAACGAACTCTCGATTGACCTTCCTAAAGATTGGCCATCCTCTCAGAGCTTACCACTCAGCGTCGTGCTTGAAGCTTACACACTCGCCCCGGCCAAAATTGCCGGCCTTGGTTGTGTCGGCCAGATCCTTCCTGGACATCTCGCAAACCTGATTACCTTGCCGGTTGACCCGTTCAAACAAAGCCCTGCTGAACTTGGCAACATCAAACCATTGCACACCTTTGTTCGCGGTAAATTGGTCTATAGCGCATTATGACTCTCTATCTACAACATAGTGGTGAATTCGACCTTGATAATGCCTTGTCTTTTCTCAGGGATAACAACCTGAACTACTCGCATCCGGACTGGCTTGGCCAAAATGAACGACTAAGCGGACCATTCACCTATGTCCTCGAAAAAGATGATGAAATTTTAGCCATCTTATGCACTGCCCGTGAAGATCCCGCAGCTGGTTGGATTCGCTTTTTCCATTGTTTGCGCGATGGTAATCATAGAGTTTATTTCGACCAATTATTAGCGGAGACCATCGTTGAACATCGCAGCAATGCGACACAATCTCTGTTTAGCACGGGGACCATGGAATGGTTTGCCAACTTGTTACGAAGCGCGGGTTTCAGGATGGACACCAAGGTTGTCACACTGGCCAAACTCATTAGGAACACCACTGCCCCTGTCCTTTCGTTAAGCATACGCAATATGGAAATCAGCGATTTCAAAAATGTGCTGGCAGTGGATAATCTGGCATTTTCACCTGAATGGCGGCTCGATCAAGCAAGCCTCGAACACACTTTCAGCCACTCAGCCATCGCCACCGTTGGAGTCAAATCGAATCAGGTGGTTGCTTACTCTATGACCAACGCGTTTTTTGGATCTGCACATCTCGAACGCCTGGCGGTTCATCCAACTTTTTGGGGACAACGGCTCGGAGGGCAAATGCTTGAAGATCTCAACTTCCGTTGTGCCGAACATGGTATCAATCAGGTGACAGTTAACACACAAGTGAATAACGAACGTTCCCTCGCTCTCTACCAACGTGACGGCTTTCAGACAAGTGGCGAGGCAATCCCGATATACCGTCTGGATCTGATTTGAACTCACTTCAATTTAACTAACTGGACAGATGAGGGTTGTTATGGCAAAATCTGAGCCATCATTCAGTCCATAGGAGTCATGCAATGAACCTGAAATCACAACGCGAGTTAATCATGGAAAGCAAGAACGCCCAAAGCAAAAGGATAAGATCAATATTGATTATTGCGATCGTCGCTGTTGTGACTCTGATTTTCTTGATATGGCTGCTGCCTCGTCTGGGTTTTAATAAATCAGGCTACGCGCAACAAGATGGTTTTTCAGTAGGTGACCCCAACGCGCCTGTCAAAGTGGTTGAGTATTCAAACTTCACTTGCTCCCATTGCAAGATCTTTGCCCTAAACAGCGAAGAGGCATTTGTCGAGAAATATGTCGACACTGGCAAGGTTTACTTTACCTTCCACAACTTCCCATTCGAAGGGGATACTACCGGTCCTGCTGTGGCTGCATCGCACTGTGCGGCCGATCAAAACGCCTTTTGGCAATACAAGAAGTTACTCTTCACCTATGCTGGCTACCCAGGTGGATTTGACCCCAACAGCCTCTATGATTATGCTGGTCGAGTGGACTTGGACCGTGATGCTTTCAAAATCTGTTATGAATCAGCAACAACCCAAGCAAAAATCAACTCAGATCGAGCCGAAGCACTTGCCAATAATATCAACGCCACACCCTCTTTTATCGTGAATGGCACTCTGGTTTATATGGACACTTTGGATGCAACCATTGACGCGGAATTAGCCAAGCTTGGTCAGTAACCTGCCGAAAACAAACCGCCTGCTGGAGATTCAGCGGGCGGTTTGTTTATTAAAGTTGAATGCCAAAATGCGTTAATAAAAGCACGATCAGAACAGCGATTACCAATCCCGGCAGCATATTGCCAACGCGGATTTTTTTCAAGTTCAACAGACTGCTGATTGCTATGCCTGTCAGAATAATTCCACCAACCGCAGTCATCTCAGTGGTAATGGCAGGGTCAAACCCCTTGCCTAGTAGCATGGCTGCCAGGGTGATACCGCCCTGATACAGCAACACCATCAATGCAGAGAACAACACTCCAACCCCCATGGTCGAGGCAAACGCTACGGCAGTCAATCCATCCAACACTGACTTGATCGCCAACATTTCAAAATCGCCAGTCAAACCGTCAGAAATCGAGCCAAGGATTGCCATTGGACCGGTGCAGTAGAGCACTGAGGCTGTCATAAAACCCTGCACAAACAGGCTTGTTCCACCCGAGTCAACCTCTGACCCGTTCTGGAAGCGTCCCTGTAATTTTTCCCCGATTTTTTCGAGTCTGTTCTCAAGTTGAGCCCATTCCCCCAAAATAGTACCGATCACGATGCTCATGAGCGGCACTAAAATGTTCTGTGTTTCGGAAAATACATAAACACCATAGGCTAAGGTGAAGAGCCCCATGCCACTCATCAGGGTGTCATGATAACGTTTTGGAATGCGTTTTCCAAAAGCAAGACCGATCAATCCACCAAGGAGGATGGCACCTACGTTGATAAAGGTTCCTACCATCTGCTCTCCCTAACCAGCTTTGTTTTCTGCTTCGAGTTCAAGAAAGAAAAGCATCATTGAGAGACGGTTCAGGTACTGAGCAATAAATGGATTAACCGGTCCTTCCGATTCGTAAAATTTAAGCACATCTCGCTCTGCCCGCCGGGCAATGCTGCGTGCCAGATTGAGTGCTCCGGAATATGAGTTGGAGCCACCTAATATGAATCTGCCAGGGTTGGTTATTTGATGTTGAAGTTCGCTGATAAAACTTTCCAATTCGGATAATGCCGTCTGGATTTGAGAAGATTCTCCAGGTAATGCTGACGAGAACTGGGTCATCCCCGCCAGATCAGCCATGATCATTGACAATTCCTGTTGGGTCTTTTCCAGAGTTACTCTACGAGCTGGCAACTCACAGAAAGACTTCGCCAACGAGATCGCGCTGTTGGCTTCATCAATCGCGCCGATCGCGTCAAACCTGACACCTGCCTTGCTTACGTTATGTCTGCCGATCAAGTCAGTAAAGCCAATCATGTTTTCCGGCATATTCTCCCCTAATTTGTGGGGTCCATGCCAATTTGGGTTGGGTCATTGGTTCCGGTTAGGATATACCAAGTGTTGACGTCGTTGAACCGATCCGCAGCTTGATAAATCGGACCAATGTTGATATCCAAAATCGTGTCTCTGACACCGTAATTAAAGATAGGGTAGAAGAGTGGCAGTGATGGCAACTCTTCTTGGAAAAGCACCTGGAAATTGCGATAGAGTTTGGTTCGCATCTCTATATCAAGGGTTAACCGAGCCTGTTCGAGATAGCTACTAGCTGTACGGTTGTCCCACTGGGCATAGTTTTGTCCAGTTTGAATCATCGCTTGCCCCCAGAAGGGATACGGGTCAGGATCAGGTGTACCACTCAGGTCGATATCTACCAAAGCAGCGTCAAATGCATGCGAAGTCAGGTCATTTAGTATTTCAGAGTGCGATTTTGCCAGTAGTGTAGTTTGTATGCCAACAGATTCCCAATTCGCCTTAATGGTTTCTGCAATTGCCAGATGACGGGGGTCGTTCTGAACCAATAAAACTAACGAGACTTCCACTCCGTCTTTGGTGACCAAGCCCACTCCAGATTCGCTCGGAACAATCTCTGCCGTGGCAAGTATCTGCCGCGCCACTTCAGGATCAAAGCTGAAGGGTTCCAACGCATCATAATATGCCCAGCTGCCCGTGAGAACCGGTCCCTGCGCGAGAATCGCTTGTCCATTCATCACCCGATCAATCATCGCCTGACGATTAAGGGCAACCATCAGCGCTCGTCGGAACTTTTGATCCTTTAGAAATCCTTTGGCATCATTATTTAGGTTAAGCAATATCATGCTTAGTTTGGGCTCACGAGTTGAATACAAGTTAATGTTCTCGTCAGCCAAGATATCAGGCAGAAGATCCGGAGCGATGCCAGCCAATCCATCCACTTCGCCAGCCTGGAACGCGGCAAAAGCAGCGCGTTCATCTGGAAAATAGACAAAGTTAACATCCTGAATATACGGCCTGCCTCCAAAGTAGTATTCATTGGCTTCTAATTGGACGCCAGTTATCACACCATCCTTAAAATTCAGCTGTTTGAAACGGTATGGGCCTGTGCCGATTGGTGCCAGATTGTATGGGTGGTCTATTAACTGATTCAGATCAAGACCTCCAAGCAGATGCGCGGGCAAGATGCCAAAGCTCAGATAATCCAAGAATGGTGAGAAGGCTTCGGGCAAGGTAAATTCAATCAACTCGTCCGAAAGAACATTAATGTTGACTTCCGACCAAAATTGGCGCAAATCATCTGGGAGAACAGCGCTGCCACTTTTGAGTAACTGGACTGTATAGGCGACATCTTGAGCACTAAAAGGTGAGCCGTCATGCCAGACCACATCCGTCCTCAGGCTAAATGTGAAGCGGGTGTCCCCTTCAGAAGAATTCCATCCCACTGCCAGATCGGGCTGTGGAAGACCTGATGCATCAAATTTCACCAGGCTATTAAAAAGCAATCGATTAACATCCCGGTCAGGCTGATTGTGATACTCGAGTAGTGGGTTCAATCGCAAGAAGTTACCTACTAACGCCTCAGTGTAGATACCTCCGGAGATAGGGCTTGGAGTACTGGCTGGGTTAGGTCCAGTTGTGGTTTCCTTCTGAAGAAACAGAATGACGCCAACAATCAGGCCTGTTAGTAGAATGATAAGCAATTGCCAGCGGAACTTTTTCATTGGTAAAAAAAGACAACCCCCAGCGATAGCGAGTCGTCTTGATCCTCCATTTCGAAATTGTTGAAACGCCGCGGATCGTCCGTTATCACTACTGAACGATGACGCCGACCAAAGCAAGCGATAAGAAGATTACGCTCAATGCAATGGTGACATAAAAGAGCACTTTGTCGATGCCTCGGCGTTGAGTGTATACACCACCAGAGTCACCACCAGTTAAACCGCCTAAACCAACACCTTTGCTTTGCAGCATAATGCTGACGATTAGAGCGAGCGAAACAACAATCAATGAAATATTCAATGCACTAGTCACTTATTACCTCCAGAATTAACTTTATCATTATATCCAAAAGAGAGCAAACGTCAACGGCACGAGATAACGGCATGAGATAATAGCACGAGATAACGCCATTTTATCGGAATCAACTTCAAGCTGCGCAAAATTCTCAAAAACGCGGAGACTCCCACTAGTTGGGTGTACGCTGTGGATTAGTCACCTTTTTGGAATGGAGCAGGCTTATCATGCAAATCTATTATCCGTGAATCTATATTGGGATAAGGTTTTTGATTTCCACAAATACACAACAATGAGGGCTGTGACTACAACAATTGAATAGCCAATTGCCGCGTTGCCCAATTCGAAGGCGGGACGACCACCTGGAAAAATACTCCTCGCGGTATTGCTGATGGCGTGGAAGAGAATTGCAACAAAAACGCTTTTCCCCGTGTTGTTATAAAGCCAGACAGTCAGGATTCGTATGCCCACTGTAAAAAGGGTGCCCCACGCCATAAGGGGCAGCGTTTGACCTAACTCAATCATTGACGGATAATGCCAGATTGCATGGATGAAGCCCATGACTAAACAGGCGTTCAACGCTCCCCATCGATCTTGCATGGGGTCAATGGCGTATGCTGTATAACCTAGTTCTTCGCCTGCAGCAGCGAAAAAGAATGCTAGAAAGATGACAGGTGTCATGGCTGGAATATGCCATGATGTGGGAACCGGTAGACCAATGAAATGCATTACGACATAGGCTATGAGATCAAGAAATGGCATTAGAAAGATAACAGGGATAAACCATACCTTATGTTGAACTCTCTTGTAATCGAAGGTTCTAGCCAATAAGCGTTTGATCCCCTCAAATTTCTCCTCTTTGAATATCAGAATTGAAGCGGCGATAAACGGAATAAACGTTGCTCCAATATCGGTAATTGGTAGATTATCGGGAAGTCCTTCGGCTCTTATCATTGTGCTAAGGACCCAGAATGGAATGGTAAGTACATAAACCAGAACGAAAAATTTGGTGGGCGATTTCTTCAACAATGGGTTTGTACTCATAACTTTGTTCACCTGATGAGGTGGCTAACGGGACTGTTTAATAATTCAAAAAAAAGACAAAGTCGGGCAAATTATAGGGATGGCTAAATCACGAATAGCTTACCAAACTGATTTGAATTATACAGAATCTGCACGAATCACGCCACTGTTTGAGCCACGCATTGCACTATGTGATTCACAAGTGAAAATGTCATGTTTAATTCACAAGTGATCATGTCATGAAGAAAAATTGAAATGCTATAATCTCAGGCATGGAAGAACTCTTGCTTTCTCTACACATGCACACACGCTATTCTGACGGCTCTGGAAGTCATAAATCAATTGGCGAAGCAGCTCTCAAAGCCGGCATTGACGCAGTGATCGTCACTGATCACAATGTCTGGGTTCAGGAAATCGAAGGCTATGCCCAAAAAGGCAAAAAACGCGCCCTGGTACTGGTCGGAGAAGAAATCCACGACCCCACATTACAGCCAGGAAAAAACCATCTATTAATCTTCAATGCAAACCGGGAATTGTCAAAATTTTCTGCCAACCCACAGCAGCTCATCAACCAGGTGAATTCGTCAGGGGGCATGAGTTTTATTGCTCACCCCATCGACGATCCCTTGCCTCGGTTTCACGAAGCGTCTTTCAGCTGGCAGGACTGGGATGTGAAGGGTTATCAGGGCATTGAACTATGGAATCAAATGAGTGAATTCAAAACTCGCTCCGATACAACGCTCAAAGCGCTGTTCCACGCTCTTTTTCCGCGTTATATGACACTGGGTCCCCTTGAACGCAGTCTTCACCTGTGGGACGAGTTGCTTTCTAAGAGTAAGACACCGGTTGTCGCCATTGCCGGCAACGACGCGCACGCCAACAAGGTCAGCGCGGGTCCACTTTCTAAGGTCGTATATCCGTACGAACAGCAATTTGCAGCCTTTAATAATCATTTGTTGGTTCCCAAACCGCTAAGCGGAGAGATTAATGCAGATCGTCGCATGATTTACGAAGCACTATCCAAGGGCAATTTCTTCTTAGCTTACGATCTCCCCCATTCAACGAGAGGTTTTCGTTTCTCGGTCAATCATAACGACGGTCAGTTCTGGATGGGAGACACCGTCAAAGCTGAATCTGGTATGACCTTTCAGGTGCGTTTACCTTTGCGCACCCATGTGCGGTTGCTAAAAGATGGCAAGGTCATCCGCGAAACCGATGACCGTGAAGTCCTTACCCATATCACCAAAGAACCTGGCATCTACCGCGTCGAGGTTTACATCGATTACCTCGGACGCCATCGTGGATGGATTTTTAGCAACCCAATATACGCAATTTGATCTGGTTCGACCTATGCAACCTGTGAGGTGTAGTTTTTATGAGGCGGGACACAGGGTGGGGCTATATCCATAAGTTGGTATAATTTCAAACATACCATGAGCAAATTTCTCGAAAACCTCGAATCAAAATTGCAGAACCTGCTGGAAGGAACTGTAGACCGCCTGCTCTCACCAGGCACGTCTCGCACACTCAGCAAACAACTTCTGGCTATGATAGATGATAAGCTGCGTGAAGGTTCTGGTCAGAAAGGCACTGTACCAGACCTGATCAATATTTACGTTTCTCCCGAACACTTGAATGCCTGGCAAGAAGCTCGGCCAACTTTGGACGAGGTCGCCAAACAGATCGAGATCAGCTGGATTGAGGAAGGTTATCGCTTCCTATCACCCCTTAAAATCAGCTTGACTCCGACTGCAGATTTGGATGTTGAAGAGATCGAAATAAAGACCGGTTTTTCAGAGGTGGAAGTGGAACAAGGCACCTCTCCGACAGCTTTACAGGTCATCACACGTTGTTTGTCGCCCGAAGCACTTCCCAAGCAAGCTTGTTTCATCATCAACGGCAAGGAACAGGTCAACCTGACAGGAGCTGTGATTAACGTTGGTCGCCGCACCACCAGTGACCTGGTAATCAAAGATCCTCTGGTATCCCGGGACCATTTGCAGCTCAGAGCCCAAGGCGGACGGTATACACTATTCGACCTGAGCAGCACGGGTGGTACTTATATCAATAATCAACCGATTAAAAGCGCCATGCTTAAACCTGGTGATGTGGTTAGAATTGGCAAGACTATTCTCATTTTCAATCAGGAATTACCCCAACGCTCGACCTCACCTACAATTTTTTCACTTCCAACCGAGGAAGACTTATGAGTTCCACCCTTGGATTAACCTTGCGGGTGGCGTTATTTGCGTTTCTCTACCTGTTTTTGTTTGTTGCTTTACGCCTGATTTGGAGGAGCGTCACTCAAAAAGAGCCTCGAGGAGGTAGCATCCCCATCCCCGCAATACACTTGACATCTTTAAGCGCTTTTGAAGGTAAGTCTATGACCTTTACCAGCGCTGAGGTATTGATCGGTCGGGATCGTGATTGTGATTTTCCAATCAGTCAACAAGCGATTTCATCACGCCACGGGCGACTGAGTTTTCATCAGAATCATTGGTGGTACGAAGATTTGAAATCAACCAATGGCTCATTTCTCGAGGATCTGCGCATTGAGGAACCCATCGTGATCAAAGACGGAGACCGAATCTACTGTGGCGACGTAGAAATTTCTATCAAAATTACACCAACCTACTAACGGAGGAAAAATGTCAGAGAATATTTTGTTCGGTATCATTGGCGGCTCAGGTCTTTATGGGCTCAAAGAACTACAAAACCAGCAGACCGTTGAAGTTGAAACGCCCTTTGGCAAGCCCTCCTCACCCATTATTATTGGTGAAGTACATGGACAAAAACTGGCATTTCTGGCTCGTCATGGCATCGGACATATTTACTCTCCTTCAGAAGTTAACTATCGCGCTAATATATACGCAATGAAACAACTTGGTGTCGGAGCGCTTGTCAGTGTCAGCGCTGTCGGGTCACTGCGCGCAGATTACGCACCGGGTGATATTGTCATCCCAGACCAGGTTTACGACAACACTCACAAGCGGGAACGCAGCTTTTTTGGCAACGGATTAGTGGTCCATGTCGGTGTTGCTGATCCTTTTTGCCCCGGACTGAATGCTGCAGTCTTGAAGTCGCTGAAAGCTGAAGGTGCCAATGTCCATTCAGGAGGTACATTGATTACTATTGAAGGACCCCGCTTTTCAACCAGGGGTGAATCCAACACCTTCCGCGGCTGGGGTATGTCCCTTGTTGGCATGACGGCTTGCCCCGAAGTGTTCCTCGCTCGGGAAGCAGAGATGTGCTACACCACCATGGCGCACGTCACCGATTACGACAGTTGGCATATCAATGAAGAACCAGTCTCTGTCGAAATGGTTGTGCAAACCTTGATGAAGAATACAGAAATCGCCCAACGCTCGTTGGTGCGATTGGTGGACGAGTTAACCTCACCATCCGTCAACGAGTTACCGACCTGCGACTGTAACACCGCACTTAAGGATGCCATTATCTCCAATCCTGACTACGTCACACCTGAAGCCCGACAAAATGTTTCGCTTCTGGTCGACAAGTATATGAACTAAATTGGACGCTTCCGCGACATCAACACCCAAGGAAAAACACCCGAATTTTATGGTGTTGGTTGTCGCATCTGTGGTGATGTATACCTTAGCGCTAAGCCTCGCCCCAGCCATCCAACTGCATAGTGAAATTGTTCGCATCAAGGCGGACTATTTCTTGCCGCTGGCAGGATGGTTGATTGGGGTGTTTATGATGAGACGGACCGTTCATCAAAGACTCCCAAATCGCGACCTTTGGATTCTACCAATTACTGCCATGCTTACCGGACTGGGTTTATTGACGATATGGCGACTCTCACCTGATCTTGGACTAAAACAAACCCTATGGTTTTTGGTTGGCAGCATCATTTTTGTGGTTGCTGCAAGGGCGCGTGATCTGGTTTTGACTCTTAAGCGCTATAAGTATGTCTGGTTGATGCTCGGGTTGATGCTCATCGGACTGACATTCATCATCGGCGTGAACCCGGGCAATAACGGCCCAAAACTATGGTTGAATGTTTTTGGGATGTATCTACAGCCTTCTGAACCCCTCAAATTACTGATGATTGTTTATCTGGCAGCATTCTTCTCTGATCAAATTCGACCCAATGTGCCGCTTTTCGATTCTATTTTGCCAACTATTATCATTACAAGCCTGGCTGGCATCTTACTTATCGGCCAGCGCGATATTGGTACTGCCAGTCTTTTTATGGTTATTTATGTGTTGATGTTGACCGTGACCACACGAAGGCGCAGATTCTTGTGGATATTCCCGTTACTGGTAATTCTGGCGGGCATTGTTGGTTATTTTACTGTGCCGATCGTGCGAACACGCCTGAATATATGGCTCAACCCCTGGCTCGATGCTTCCAACGCATCTTATCAACTTGTCCAGGCCAAAATCGCTGTGGCTGTTGGTGGATTGTTTGGCACCGGTCCAGGACTTGGCAGCCCACAAGTTGTCCCTGTGGCTGTTTCCGACTTTATCTTCACTACATTCGCCGAGGAGCTGGGTCTTTTTGGCACAGTCGCAATAATGCTGTTGATTCTTCTCCTGACCATGCGGGGCATTCTGATTGCTCAATCAGCAAAGAACTCTTTCGGTCGATACCTGGCATTTGGGATATCTGCTTACTTTGCAACTCAAAGTTTTTTCATCATTGGAGGGAACCTCGGATTGGTCCCTTTGACGGGTATTACCCTGCCTTTCCTCTCTTATGGTGGGTCATCGCTTGTAACCAACCTGGTTTGTGTCTTGATTTTGCTAAAAATAAGCACGGAACCATCACCCAAGATGCCACCTGAAAGTCTTCGACGTCCCTATCAGAGGATGGCAGCCGGTTTTATCTTTCTTTTCCTCTGTTTGGTGTTTGTAAATTCACTTTACGCCTTTTTCAATCAAAAGCAATTAGTCGAGCGGGCAGAAAACCCGAGGTGGGCTGTTTATGACCGATTTGCCCCACGGGGTAATATTCTTTCACAAAAAGGGACCGAACTTGCGCTTACCACTGGGGAGATAGGTAATTACCAACGTGTTGTCAGTTATCCTGCACTTAGCAACACCTTGGGTTACACAAATCCGCTCTATGGACAATCAGGGCTTGAGAGCAGCCTTTATCCTTATTTACGTGGAATAAACAGCAGTAGCTATCAAACTGTTTTTTGGAACCGTTTGCTTTACAACCAACCTCCAACTGGCTCAGATATCCGCTTAAATATCAATATTCCGATGCAGAGTCGCGCAGATTCTCTGTTGGAGGGGCAAAAGGGAGCAATAGTGATGCTTAACGCGAAAACCGGTGAGATTTATGCCATCTCGACTTCTCCCTATTTTAACGCCAACACCCTCAATGACGACTGGGAAAACCTGATGAGTGATAAGGATGCGCCTTTGTTAAATCGGGCGACTCAAGCCAGTTATCCAATTGGTACGCTGGCAAATACACTGTACCTGAGCAGTTTTTGGACTGATCCATTAACTGAAACTGAACCTGCGCCAGTTGCAAACCAACTTGACCCGACATGCCTCAAGTCCATCCAAGTTCTCGAAGGAGAATTAGACACACTGCAATATGGCTGTGAATCGACGGCTACCCAATTGGCCAATGAGGTTTCCGCAACAGTTCTGCACACCACGTTGACAGGATTTGGCCTCTTTGAGGCCCCGCAAATCTCTTTGGATGTGGCTGAAGTGGTATCAGAAGAAACGGCGATCAGCACCATCATCCAACCCACTCCCGACATCACAACGCTCAATGCAAGTCCATTACAGATGGCAATGGTTGCCGCTACCATCACTGCGGAAGGTTCAAAACCACTCCCACGGCTGGTAAACAGTTATCAAAACGAGATGGGGAATTGGGTTGCATACAATCCAGAAATACAACCAGTACCAGTGCTTTCTCAAACTGCCGCCCAACAAATCCAGCAAGAACTGGAAAGCAATAACCCATCCATTTGGTTTCAACTGGGACACGCCAGAAGCAAGGATTACCTACCCATCACGTGGTACCTGGGAGGAACGACCCTCAACTGGCACGGCTCACCGCTTGCCATCGCTGTTGTGCTCGAATCTGACGATCCTAATTTGGCTGCGACGATTGGCTCGCGACTACTCAGCCAAAGCAGTGAAGAATAATATCTCTTTGAATTTTACCGAATCAGCTACTTGGTTTTGACCTTTAGGTAATGACGCTTACCAACCTGGATTACTCCCGGTTGGTCAATCAGTGTGTTGCCATCCCGCATGGTGATGCCATCGACCTTGACACCTTGCTGATCAATCAGACGACGAGCCTGGCTCTTGCTTTCAGCCAAACCGTTGCCTACCATAATATCCACCAGTGTCTCTTTTCCGTTAGTGAGATATTCAGCCATCTCGTCTGGTTCCATGCCCTTCTGGAACATGGCCACAAACTGCGCTTGGGCAGCATTGGCCGCTTCAGTGCCATAGAACGCGTTGGTGATCTCCCAGGCTAATTTCATTTTGGCGTCACGTGGATGCAGGATACCAGATTCGAGACCAGCTTCAAAGGCAGTAATTTCTGCAGGTTTCCATTGGGTAACCAACTTGGAATAGATCACCATGGCCTTATCCGGAATGCTCATCACTTTGCCATACATATCTTCAGCAGACGTGTGAATCGGGATGACATTGCCCAAGGATTTGCTCATCTTCTGTTCGCCATCAGTCCCAGGGAGTAATGGCATCAAAATGCCAATATTCGGTCTCTGCCCGTATGAGCTCATCACTTTTCGAGAGGCAGTAACGATGTTATAGAGTTGATCTGTGCCGCCAACCTGCACATCCGTGTTGAGGTGGTGCGCGTCTATGCCCTGCGATATTGGGTATAGAAACTCATGCAGATAGATCGGCTCGTTGGCTTCCATACGCCGATGAAAACTCTCGCGGGCCAAAATTTGTTGCGCGGTAAAATTGGTCGCCACCCGCAGGATTTCCTCAAGCGTTACCTGTGATAACCACTCGTCGTTATAGGCTATTGTGGTTTTGTCGCGATCCAGTACTCTAAAGGCTTGCTCAGCATAAGTTCGGGCATTTTCGAGTGCTTTCTCGCGCGTGATCAGAGGGCGTGATTTGTCGCGGTCCGAAGGATCACCAATCAGGGACGTGAAAGTTCCGATGACAAATGTCACCTCGTGGCCAAGCTCCTGGAACTGACGCAACTTGCGCATCGACACGGTATGACCCAAATGCAGATCAGAGGAAGTGGGATCGTAGCCACAGTAAACCCTCAGGGGAATGCCGGTCTTCTCAGACTCAATTAAACGTTCACGCAATTCCAAGGCCATGGCTTCAGCAATACTGGGATCACCATAATCAGTACCTTGCATCAGGTAATCTAATTTCTCATCAAGATTCATCTCAACCTCCGATGTGTTCCATCATCTCGGCGTAGGAAACACCGTCTACAGAATAGGCGAATTTTACCACTGCCCCATCTACAAGGATTACTTCCGATGGTATCGGACGAACCAGCAATAAAAAAACCCCCGGATGATTGGGGGTTACTGGTGTAGGTTTAGTTATTCTTTCTTGGCGAACTGTCTCATCGTCTCAGACATTTCCGCAAGTGTTGGCCAGTGATCTTCAGCGATGGCTTTGCTCAGGAATTCAGGCTCGACAGTCTCAACCACGGGAGAGATCATGCCGGAGACTTCAATACCTTCTTCGTCGTCGAATTCGTAGTGCCCGGCTTTAGGAGCACGCACAAAGTGACGATAGAGCAAATACAGTGCGGCCAAAACAGCAACAATTCCCATGATAGTCTGGTTAATGTTGATGCCATTAACCGGGGAAGGATCCAAACGTAAAAACTCCATAAAGAAACGTATCATGGGGTAAATCACCAGGTACATGATGAAAATATCGCCTTTGTAAAGTTTTTCTCTCCATTTGCGGGCGGCATATAATAAGAATAATCCACCCAGAACATTCAAAATGCTTTCGTAGAGAAAGAGCGGGTGATAAAGCTCAACGCTTTCAAAACCTTTCAAGCGATATTGAGGGTCAATCTTAATTGCCCAAGGCAAATTTGAAGGTCCACCATACAACTCCTGGTTGACAAAATTGCCCCAGCGTCCGATTGCTTGGGCGATGAGCAATCCAGGTGCAAGGAAGTCGGACCATTCAGCAAAGCTTTCTTTGGAGAAATGGGTATAGATGAGCAATCCGATCAAGCCACCGATCACTGCGCCGGGAATGCCCAAACCGCCTTGCCAGGTCTTGAGGATTTCTATGGGGTTTGCCAGGTAGAATGCTGTGGTAATTCCCGCAGCAGCATTCGAGGCCGAGGGTGTAAACACATGCCAAAGTCGGGCACCAATGATGCCAAATACAAGGAGGATAGGCAAGAGATCCCAGGTTTTCTCACCGTCGCGGCCAAAATGCTTGGCGTTTTGTGAGGTTAGCCAAGCCGCAAAAAGTGCGCCAGCCAAAATAATCAGTGCATAAAACCGTATCGTAAGAGGTCCAATATTAAAACCTTGAATCATTTTATAATCCTTTTCTGTGCTTATCGCGCGTCTGTCTTCGATTGTTGAAGGACAGAAAAGATGCGCTGCAACGCAGTAATGTTAGCAAGAACTGCAATTATACCAACGGAATAGATTGGTTTGCCAATCAGTAAACCCACGATCAACACGATCGCTCTTTCAACTCGCGAGAGGATGCCAACCTTGCCGCTGAATCCCAACCCTTCCGCACGGGCACGAGTGTACGACACCAACACGGAACCAGCCGCCGCCACAAAACCTAACATCACACCTACGGTATAACCTTGTTGGCTCCAGTAATAAATCAGCCCACCCAGCAGAGCCAGTTCCGCATAACGGTCTGTGACAGAATCCAGAAACGCTCCAAACTTGGAGGTGACACGAGCCTGTCTTGCCATGGCACCATCCACAGCGTCAAATGGTGCCAGTAACAGAACCAACAAACCAGCCCATCCGAAATGACCAAAAGCGATCAGCACAGCAGCGCCAAGTTGACCCGCAAGTCCAAACAGCGTGATGTGGTCAGCAGTCAAGCCAAGTTTCAGCAAGAATCTGGCGATAGCCTCCAGGGGTGTCTTCACAATCCCTCTCAGGAGGCTCTCGAAACTTTTTTTGGGTGGTTCAACACTCATCTGGCGTTACTCCTCAGCTTGATGGTCATCATCTAATAAGATCTCACGTTCTTTGCCACCGCTCTGAGCGGGACCCAGAATACCTCTAGCCTCCAAAGTGTCGACCAACCAGGCCGCCTTTGGATAACCTATGCGCAGTTGTCGTTGGAAATAAGACGCGCTGGCTCGCCTGTCTTTCTTGAGTAGTTTGACAGCTTGTCTGATTAACCCTTCGTCACCGCTTGATTCAGCCTCTGCCACGATGGTCTCCTCCCATGGCGCCTGCGGTTCTGTTTCGGGTTCGACAATAGACTCCGCTGCAATCTCTTCGTGGCTTTCCGGTTCCGATTTAGTGGGCTCTATGACCACTGGTAAAGTTGCACCGTTGGATGGCGTATGCTCGTTCCACCAGCGGATTACCCGCTGAAGCTCGTTATCAGAGACCAGAACACCCTGAGAACGCTTGGGAATGCCTATCTCTGGATGGAGGAAGAGCATATCGCCTTTGCCCAGCAAAGATTCAGCGCCAGGTGTGTCGAGTATCACACGGGAATCAACCATGGACGCAACTGTGAAGGCAATCCTTGTGGGGAAATTGGCCTTGATCACACCGGTAATAATATCGGTGGAAGGGCGCTGCGTAGCCACAATCAGATGCATACCAACGGCACGAGCCTTTTGGGCCAACCGCACCAACGTATTTTGGGTGACTTCCTGAGCGCTCATCATCAGGTCTGCCAATTCGTCGATGATGATGACAATCCGAGGCAACCCTTGCTTGCCCGACTTTTCCATCTTATCGTTGTAGGTGTCAAGGTTTCTCGCATGTACTGTTTCGAGCAACTTGTAGCGATAATCCATCTCGGTTGTCGCCCAGCGCAGCACAGACATGATGCGTTCAACATTTGTCTCCACCTGCCCCCACAAGTGTGGCAGCCCATTGAAACGGTTGAGTTCAACCATCTTCGGATCGATCATCACCAATTTAAGCTCGTCCGGGCGATTATTCATTACCAGGCAGGTGGTTATTGCCGCAATACAAATGGACTTGCCTGAGTTGGTTGTGCCGGCAATCAACAAGTGCGGCATGGTGGCAAGGTCTGAAACCAGCGGCTGGCCGGACACATCTCTGCCCAAAGGAATGGTCAATTTTGATTTTGAAGCAATGAATTTTGGAGATTCAAGCATAGGTCTGAGTCTGACAACGGCATGGGTGGCGTTCGGCACCTCGATACCCACGTAAGATTCGCCAGGTACGGGTGCTTCAATGCGTAAGCGTTCCGCTTTAAGAGCCAGAGCTAAATCACGATTGAGGCCTGAGATCTGCGAGATGCGAACTTTCTGTTTGTCATCACCACCGTTACCTTTATCGATGTAACCTGGTTCAACGGCAAACTGCGTTACCGTTGGTCCAACCCTGTAGCCCACTACCTTGGCTGGGATGCCAAACTCTGCCAGGGTCTTTTCAATCAGCCCAGCGTTCATATTGATAGTGCTTTGGTTCGCAGCCATAACCAATTCCTCGTCCAACAAGGTCAAAGGGGGCAATTCGTTGGATCGCCTTATCTCAGCCTCAGTTTTCTTGCCTTGAGGTCGTTCGTTCAGGTTGCCAAACAATTCAATTTGTTCGATTCCTCTTGAGGTCTTCAACGGTTTTCGGGGAGTCTGCACAGGCGGGTGAGTCGTCACCTGCTCTACTAAGGGTTCCACTTCAATCTTTGGTGCAACCACACGCGGATTTTCATGAACAGTCAGGCTTACCGGTCCTGAATCGGTTGCCTCCTCAGGCAACCCAGCTTGTCTGCGCGCCCAGCGCTCCATGCCCCCTAACGAATCGAACCCAACCAATAGCAGAATTAAAGTCAAAAAGCTAAAGATTAACCCGGTCGGCAGCCATCCCAGTAAACTCTGTAGCGGGTGTGCAATTCCCCAACCGACTAACCCAGCGAAACTCTGATTAATGCGCACATGCTCTACCAGGTCACCTGAGAAGGCTGAAACTGCTCCAAGCAACATAAAAAATGCCAACTCAAGCGCAATCAGTCGACCGATGGTAAAACGCTTGGCTTGTCCTTTACGCCACAACATACCCAGGCAACCTACCGCAATCATAATAAGGGGAAGAATAAATCGACCATAACCAAACAATCTATCAAGATTGACTGCGACACTGTCGATCAGATTTCCGCTGGTCAGGCGCAGCACACCAAGAAAGAGGATAAGCCCACCCCCGATCAGGATCACGCCAAAAATGTCCCACCCAAAGCGCTCAAGACTCTCACCCACTGTATGTCGCTCCACGCCAACCGGAGGTTTGGAAGCCTCTGATTTTTCACCTTCGGGCTTTTTTTTGGTTGTCGTGCCAGGGGTCGATTTTTGCCTTGTTTCCGAACGTGTCACAAGCGTGCTCCATTAAATACAATGATTAGTTTAACCATTGCACCAATCGTGCCAAACGCCTTACAATTCCTAAAAACCGGGTTATGTTGGTGCTTGATCATCCGAGGAATGGTTATGCTCACCTTCCATCTGTTGGATGATCACAGTAACATTTTCGAGTGCCACGCGTTGTTTTCGATACAGATCAGCCTCAGAGACAGACAGTTTGCGGGCTACTTCACGCACCTTCTTACCCTGCAAGAATTTCATATCAAGAATGTTGTACAGCAGCCAGTCGCCCGTATACTTTCGTTCACCTTCAGGTTTGGTACGTTCAATCGCATTCTTAAGGACACTGCGTAAACCGTTTACTTGATTGCCATCGTGAGCAACACTTTCCGCCTTGACCACATCCAAAGAGAGCAACGGATTATTCGTGAATTTAGGTCCACCCCAATAATGAGTGAGCGCATCCTTCACCGCGTCAATCATCCGCGGATCTACCTCTGTTTTGGTTGGTTCAAAGATTTGGTTGGTCGAGTAACCGGATTGTCCCCGTAATTGCTGTATGTATTCCACTTCAGATTGGATTGCAGCAATCGAGTCGATTGCTTGTTTTTGTAACAAACGATCCTTCATCGCTGTGGATGCCCGGTCAGCAAGCGTATGTACCGCCTCGAGCTGTTCGTCCTCCAGTTGCTTTGCTTCATCCACTGAGAATCCACACAAACCCAATAGGATCACTTGCCCATTTTCCGTCAGGACCTGTAGAGGCAAAATGCAGGTGTTGCCCCAACGAAAAAACCCATTCTTGTCAGGCACTGAATGACGCACCTGGTCAGTTAAATCCAAATCTAATGGCAAGTCGTGCAAAGCTTGCTTCATACCCGCGTTGATAACATAGTCAACAACCCCGTTCTTTAGCACAGCAATGAACGTGCCCGAAGCCTGCAAGCGATCACAAATCGAAGCAGCAACAGTCTCAAGGAACTGGTTGAGGTCTTTGCGCGTGAGCATGCGATTTTCAAGTGCCCTGATAACCGACAGGTCTTCACGATCGTCGCCAAAAAACAGGACATTTTCAATACCAGGAGCAGCTAAAGTGATGCCGTATTCAAGCAAGAGAATGGACGCAATCATCACAATGGGTACATAGGGGCTGTAGGGGTCACCAAGTGACTCGCCATAACGTCTCACTATAGTTGTGAGGCCAAGGACCGCCCCCGCGACGAAGGGTCCTCGTAACAGCCAGCGGAATAGTCGGCTCTTGATCGCCCGATCAGTCCAGGTCACGCCAAAGAATGAAACCACATAAGCCATGAGGATGATAAAAAAGTCCGTCACGGTCGCGCCGACAATAGAGAAAATCCAGAACAGGTCAGGGTTGCGGGCGAAGAAGGTATTACCGTGAAACATAAAAATGATCGCTGTGATCGCGGGAGCAGCCGCGCCAGCGAACAAGTACATCAAACGCCTGCCAGAGGTTGAGGTGGTACTGCGAATAATGACCCGCCCCAGGTTGTAACTCGACATAAGCATGACTACAATGTAGTAAATGCCAAAGAAGAGCGTCACTTGTGTGCGTTCGAGGTAGGGCATCGGAGCAGGTTTAGCTGCTAACTCGCCAACAGTGATGCCAAAGAAGATAAGAACTGCCAGAACGAATGAGATGATAAAAACGAGCACGACCATCGTGCTGCGTCGACCACGACTTGGTTGACCAGTGAGCGTCAGCAATGCATGTGAAAAGTAGAGATAGGCCGCTGGTAGCATTACCAAAGCGACCCACTTCAACTGCAACCAAAATTGTTTGACAGCAAGATCTGTCGTTATGTTGGCAATCGTTTCACAGGTATATACGAAAGTGACACATAGGAGGATCAGCGCAAACGCCCGCGCCATTTTATCTCGGAAATTGAAACCAAAGGCGTACAACATCAGAGAAATGGAGGTGATAGCCACCCCCGCATTAAGGATCTGATTGGTCGCCTCGAGTACACTGCTTATGTTAATGAGTAATGGCAACATATAGGTCCGTATTACACCAGGCGTTTTTCAAAGAATAGGGCTGTGTCTCCGTTAGGGAAGAACCGGTCAAGGTAACCACAAAGTTCAAAACCTGACTTTTTTACCAGGCTGATGGCTGGGTCATTGCGCATCTGAAGTTCGATTAATAGTCGCCCCAGTTTCCGCTCTCTTGCCCATGCCTCGCAAGCACCCAGCATGCTCGTGGCAATGCCTTTTTGGCGAAGGTTTTTCTCTACTGCCAGGTCACAGATTCTGGCTGTTTTAGGTAAACTGGAGCCTTCCATGGAGACATATGCCACAAGTTCGTCCATCAGACAACCCACCAGGATAGATTCCGATTTTGCCCAGGAATTTAACAGCGTTTCTTGGTCCTTAGGGTAAGTCACAGACACCGTCCTCGGCAACTTGACCCTTTGGATGGTGTTGGTTTGGCTGTGTTTGTCCTTGATGACCTCAAGCTTGTATGCGTAAGCGCCATCGGAGTGGTGATCTATACTGATCATCTTTTCCAGGTCATCCTGTCTCGCATGTCTGATTTGAAGCTTTGTCATGCATCTCCTATTCTTCAGCGACCACGCGCAACACAATCACGCATGCCGCGGTTTGTTTGCCTTCATTGTCCAATGCCACCAGACGTAACAGATACGGTCCAGGCACCAGATCATTGGTATACCAGAAACCGAGACTTTCATCGACTCGTGTGGTATTGCCGGCTGCTATCGTCTGCCAATTGGGCTCCCCCATCGTGGAATAATCATAAAAGTAAGAGCCAATGCTGGGGGTGTTCACAGAACCAATGATTTCCACTACGCCACTGACATCGGAATCATGAACTGGATCTGAAATCTCCAAAACTCCAGCTTCGCAAGCGCTATCGATGCCATCAATTTGTGCCTGAGGGAAAACTGTTGGCGTTTGGGTGGCATCTGTCGGGATTAAAGTCGGGTCAAGTGTCGGTGTTGGGGTCTCAGTGACCAGAGCCGTCGGGGTCGCATAGCTGGCTTGTTCGGCGATTTTTGGGGCTAACATTGTCACTAACACAAACTCTCCAACTGTCAGCAGTCCGACCAGGATCAGAACAGAAACTGATGCAGTCACTTTGCTTTGTGCGGCTTCGCGCTCCAAGCCAAACACGGCTGTACGACGCTCCTCGAGCCCCATTATCAGTTTTCGCAGGTAAACAACACCTACGATCACCATGATCAAGTAGATCGGCACCTCAAGACCGGCCAAAAACGAAATCACCAACTGCATTGGATCTTCCTGAATGAGTGCTTTTGCCAAACTTTAGAGATTGGCAAGTACTCCTCTGATCAGTTTGGTAAGCTTGGGCACGATGAGCCCACCAGCTTCGAGCACTTCTTCGTGACTGGCGATATTTACACCATTCGCATCAATCTTATTGGTGATTCCAGAAATTCCCAAAACGCGTGTGTTGCCATGTCGGGCAACAATGGTTTCGGGAGCAGTAGACATGCCAACCGCGTCTCCACCAATCATGCGTATGAAGCGGCAATCAGCAGGGGTCTCAAAGTAGGGCCCTGAAATACAGGCATAGATGCCTTCCTTGCAACCCAATCCTTCCTGGTCGCTAATCCTTCGTGCTAAAGCAAGCAATTCAAGATCATAAATCTGGCTCATATCGGGGAATCGAGGGCCAAATTCGTCGAGATTGGGTCCTACCAGTGGATTTTGACCAGCCATGGGCAACAAATTGAGCTGATCTGTGATGAGCATCAAGTCGCCAGCACTGAAATTGACATTAATACCGCCAGCCGCGTTAGTGATAATCATCGTGTGGATGCCCATTCGCTGCATAACCCGAATCGGTAAACCGATGCGATTAACTGGGTGCCCTTCGTAAAAATGAGACCGTCCTTGGAGTACTAAAACATTTTTGCCCTGCAAACTGCCCGCTACCAAGCGACCCTTATGCCCCATGACCGTAGAGACAGGCCAATGCGGGATCTCATTGGTAGGGATGATGGTTGGATTCTCTACGGCGTCCGCCAGATCGCCGAGACCCGAACCGAGAATCAGCGCGATTTCCGGTTTGATCGTCAGCCTTGATTGAACCGCTGCGGTTGCAGCATCGATTTGTGGCATGGTGATGAACTCAGTCATGGATTTCCTCTCCGCATGAATTGACAAAATTATATCATCCCTACACAACAGGCTACGGTTGTGGAATTTGTCATGTGGAAGTTAACACTTGACCAAAGTAAGAATGATGATGCAAAATTTCGGTTAGGAGCATTATCAAGGATACAATTAAGCAACGATGAAAGCAGTTAAACTAAAACAGCAAGAAACCCTTACATTTACAGACCAGATGGTTAACCTGTACTCGCCTTCTGGGATGAGCGCAAGTCTGCTCTCATTTGGAGCAAGTTTATACTCCTTGCTCGTACCAGACCGACACGGCAACCTGGTTGATGTTGTTTTGGGACATCGTGATCTCAAAGCCTATGTTAAAAACCCCGAATATCTGGGTGTCACAGTGGGTCGCAATGCCAACCGCATTAAAGGTGGCAGTTTTGAAATCAACGGCACCACTTATCAACTGGCACGTAACAACGGCAATAACAATTTACACTCTAACCCGCACGGTTTTGATAAACGCCTGTGGAAGCCTGAAGTATTCTCCCGCGAACGTGCCAGCAGCGTGAGCTACTCTCTTGTTAGTCCAGACGGAGACGGTGGTTTTCCAGGCAATATGCGGGTAAGTGTTACATATACATTGTTCAACAATACCCTCGAGATCCTTTATCAAGCCACGACCGATGCGGACACGATTTTCAATCCTACCAACCATAGCTACTTCAACCTGAATGGAGAACAAAACGGGTACGCTCTGGACCAATACCTGTGGATTAATGCAAATTCGTTTACGCCTGTCGATGCTGAACTAATCCCTACTGGAGAGATCGAATCGCTTGATGACAGCCCGCTTGATTTCAGACACGAAAAAGTGATTGAGAAAGATGTACATGCCGAACTTGAGACGATCAGAATCCCCAAAGGCTTTGACCATAATTATGTGCTGAATCAAGCCGGCAAATTTCGAACGGTTGCCACCTTGCGGTCTGACCTGACAGGCATAAAAATGACCGTGATGACCGACAGACCGGGGTTGCATTTTTATTGCGGCGGCTCGCTTAATGGTAATTCTCTCGGCAAGTCAGTCAATCCTTATGAGCAATACGCTGGGGTGTGCTTCGAAACTCAAACCTACCCCGACGCCATCCACCACCCAAATTTTCCATCACCCATTTTAAAAGCCGGTACTGCCTACGAAAGTCGCACGGCTTTTCAGTTCTCGACATACCTGCTATAACCAGGTCAAATTATACGTCTCTAAAAGTTTTTTTAGCTTGTTTTACACATCATTGTTTAACACACATGATACGTTTACACACTTTAACCCCAATACAAAAATAAACCGCCTCTTGCGAGGCGGTTTGAGACACAAACTTCAAACATTTAGCTGTTCTTGGCTTCAAAATCTCTCAGAAAGTCGACTAACGCCTGCACGCCTTCCTTGGGCATGGCATTGTAAATCGACGCTCTGAGTCCACCCACACTTTTGTGACCTTTCAGGTTATCAAACCCGGCCACCTTGGAGGCAGCGACGACTTTATCGTCCATTTCAGTACTCGCGGTCACAAACGGTACATTCATCAAAGAGCGATCCTTGGGGTTAACTGTTCCCTTGAACATTCTGGACTGGTCGAGGAAATCATACAGGATCGCAGCTTTTTCACGATTCAACTTGGCCATTGCTTCCAAACCACCAATGCTCTTCAAATACTTAAAGACCTTACCACAGACATACAGCGCCCAGCAGTTCGGGGTGTTGTACATCGACTCGTTTTCAGAGTGAGTATCAAAGCGCAGATAGAGTGGAGTCTTGGGATCGAGATCTTTGCGGATCAAATCTTCGCGCACGATCACAATCGCCAGACCGGCTGGGCCGATGTTCTTCTGTACACCGCCATAAATCAAACCGTATTTGCTGACGTCGCAGGGTTTGGAGAGAAACATCGATGACTGATCCGAAACCAGAACTTTTCCTTTGGTGTCGGGCAATTGCTGGTAGGTTGTGCCGTGAATGGTCTCATTCTCACAGATGTATACATAGTCGGATTCTTCCGAGATGGGTAAGTCAGAAACATCAGGGATGTAAGAATAATTCTTGTCTGCGCTGGAGGCGGCCAGGTGAATTTCGCCGAACTTTTTGGCTTCTTCGTAGGCTTTCTTGGACCAGTGTCCGGTGACGATATAATCCGCCACGCCATTCTTCATCAGGTTCATCGGGATCATGGAGAACTCCAAGGTTGCCCCGCCCTGAATGAACAACACTTTGTAGTTGGCGGGGATGCCCATGAGTTCCCTCAGGTCAGCCTCTGCCTCATTGGCAATGTTAATAAATACCTTGCTGCGGTGGCTCATCTCCATCACGCACATGCCTGAGCCCTTGTAGTTCATCATTTCATCCCGCACCTCTTCAAGCACTGGCTCTGGGAGCATGCTGGGACCTGCAGAAAAGTTGAAAACTCGACCGTATTTCATTACACTCTCCTTTTAGTATGATAAGCGGTTTTATTCGCATCTCAATTATACCTGAGCCCATCCAGAGATTGGGAAATCTTGCTCAAATGAATATAAGATACTCGGCTCATCGGTCGGGTCAAAGCTATCTATATTCTGTTAAAAATCAGAGGCCGGTGATTTGCCGGCCTCTGAATATTCGAGAAAATTCTTCTATTGGACTAAGAAAGTGACGCTCGCCGTGCCATCTTCGTAACCACTCTTGGTAGCCGTAGCGACCAAAGTGTAGCTTCCGGTACCAGTCTTGCGAGTGTTGATGCGATAGCTTAACGTGACCGTTCCAACAGAACCAGTACTCCCTTTAAAAGTGGAGATGGTGGCAGAGGTAGTTTTTACCTGAACGCTCACTGAAGCGGCGGAAATTGCAGCGCCATCCTTGTCAGTGACAGTCACAGTGATGGCCACTTTTTCACCGTTGATATAGGTGCCCTTATCAGTCTCAACAGTCAGTTCCAACTTGTCTGTCTCTGGAGTAGTGGAGCCACCGAGGTAATCCAGGGCTGCTTTAGCTTGTACCAGACCATATCCATAATAAACATCTCTGCCAGTGGTTCCCAAGTCCTGTGCAGTTGCTGTGAGCGCCTGGCGGATTTGCGTATTCGTCCAGGCAAGGTTGGCGCTCCAGACCAGGGCTGCGACCGCGGAGACATGCGGGGTTGCCATGGAGGTGCCATCCCAGGCTTCATAACCACTGGCCGGTTTTTCCAGGTTAGTATTACCATTGCTTGAATATTCCATCCAGGCTACCTGACCCTGATCGAAATTATCAATCTCTATGATTCTTGCCTACCTCCACCCGGAATCAGAAGTAGAAAAGTCAGAGCATCCACCTGAATTACATGCTTTTACCCAGTAGTTATAAGTTGTTCCAGCTACCGCAGACGTGTCATCAAAGGGGCTGGCTAGATGATGATCTGCCAGTCTTGTTGCGCCAACTGTAGAATTGTTAATATTTCGATATACTTCGAAGTAAGGTACCTCAGGCGTCGGACCTAAACTACCTCCAGAAATCAAAGGCAGGAAAATTTTGTTATCAAAGTTGCCGCTCAGCCCCCATGAAACCCTGATCCTGTCAGTAAATGCGCCATCACTCGCTGTTACCCCTGTTGGCACGGAGGGCGGTGTGACTTTCCGATACCCCGAATCTGCTGCTGAAAAAGCAGAGCACCCACCTGCATTACAGGCTTTAACCCAGTAATAATAGGTTGTCCCAGCGACTGCCGATGTGTCATTATACGGGCTGGAAGGATGGTTAGTGGCCAATGATGTTGCGGTCGAAGAATTATTAGTGTTATTTCTAAAGATCTGGTAGGAAGTCGCTCCAGACGAAGCTGTCCATGTTACACTGACCTTATCTGTGAATGTGCCATCACTGGCTGCTACCCCTGTCGGCGCGGAGGGTGGTGTATTAATCACAATTAGTTTCACAACGCTGACGGAAAGTAGCGCCATGCCATCATAACTTCCTCCCCAAGTCATACTATGTGTGGTAGCGGGGTTGTTATCCCAGGTGTCGCGGATATAAACCGTAGTCCCATCATAGCCATAACCGACAATGCTGTGACCAGCCAAGTTGAGCAACACAGGGTGCCCGCTGTCAATTTCCGCTTTGAATTGAGCCAAAGAGAAACCACCGGAAATATTATTGTCTGTAGGCTGGTTGTAGCAATCGGTGACCGTATAGCCTCTGGCTTGATAAAATAATTTTCTTCCATAGGTCCCATCTAAATTATCGATGGCATAACCCTCCATATCACTGCAGGTTAATCGATCGGGAACATTTGTGTAATTATAAAATGTGGTTGAGCCATCCACATTGTCATAGGATGATTGGCTGGTCTTCATGTAATCGCCTATCGCTGTTCCCCAAGTATGCTGGGTCCAACTTCCGCTTATGAAGGGGTCGTATGCAGTGCTTTCATATGAAATCCAGTAATCATCGAGAGAACCTTTGGTTCCCCTTCCATCGATGCCATTATGAGAGGCAATCAGCGGGTTGTTGGGATAGGTAT